>JAODBH010000197.1 GCA_025463865.1 Actinomycetes bacterium
AGCGGCTTCACCGAGTAGATGCCGGCGCGATCGGTGCAGAAGTCCTCGAGCATCGCCTGCTCCGCGGTGTCGCACTGGCGCGTGCCCGGACCGTGCGCCGCGAGGTAGGCGACGTCGTCGGCACCGATGCCGGCGTTCGCGAAGCCGAGGTCGAACGCCCGCTTCACGTGCTCGTGGCTCGGCTCGACCGACGTGACGTGGAAGCCGTCGTGGGTCATCGCCCCGCCGCGCACCCGCGCGTACCCCGTGTCGGCCCGGTCGGAGAGCACGAAGCCGATCGAGGCCTCACCGAGCATGAAGCCGCGGCTGTCCTTCTGGAACGGCTTGCAGATCTCCTCGGACGGCCCGTGGCAGAAGCCGACGCCGAGGCGGTGGAAGTGCACGATGTTCTCGGCCGTGCCGGAGATGTCGGTGGCAACCACGATCACGTCGCTCGCCCAACCGGTCTGCAACCAGTTGCGCGCGGTCAGGATCCCGGCACCGCCACTGGCGCACATCGCCTGCACGCTCATCACCGGTCCGTGGAAGCCCTCTTCCTGCATGAACAAGGACAGCGGCGTCGACGGCATGAGCTGGAGGTACTGCCGCACACGGAGGTCGCCACCGCTCTGGAGGTAGAAGTCCTTCCAGAGGTCGACCTCACCGAGCACGACGCAGTGGATGAGGCCGACGTTGTCGCCGGGGACCCAGCCGTGCTCCTTCGCGTCCCGCACCGCTTCACGGGCGGAGTAGCGCAGCGCGCGCCCGTAGCGCGACGCACCGTCCTCGGAGTGACCGCCCTCGGGGATCCACGAACCCCACACCTTCTCGGGCAGCCGTTCGTCGCTGCCGGAAACCGGGGCGATGGAGCTCATGCCCGAACGCATGCCCGCGCGAAGGACCTCGCGTCCCCAGCCGTAGCCACTCACGCACCCGATGCCGCGGATGGTCGGGGCGAAATGTGTCGTTCCCGTACGCGTCATGGGACAAGAGTGCAACACAAACGCTCCGCGCGCCAGTGCGCGCGCAAAGTATTCACGCGGCGTCCTCTGGCCCCGACACGCGCCCCGTGCGTTCACTCCAGCAACATCTGTTGACACGCGTTCGCAACGTTCACTGCGCGTGATGTCCACGCGAGCGCGCGCGATCAGCGCGCGTGCACGCCGACGAGCACGCGACACGCGCGCCGATAACGGGTGTTTCCCACGGTTCCGCGCGACGTCAGTCGGCGATGTCCTGCTGCGCGACGACCCGGACGATGCGGACGCGCACCAACAATTCGCCCTCTACCGCGTTGCGGCGACCGAACTCCTCGCCGCGGTCCTCACCCATGTACCGGGCGCCGATGCGCGTGGCGTAATCGAGCATCTCGCGAGGATCGTCGGCAATCGTCGCGACGCCCTCGACGAGCACGAACGCGAACGGTGGCCGCTCGTCGTCGACGCACAACGCCACGCGGGGGTCGCGCAGGATCGTCCTTCCCTTCACCGTGTCGCGGCCCGTGTTGAAGATGACGTCGTCGCCCTCGAGCAGAAACCAGATCGGTGCGACGTGGGGCCGGCCGTCGGCGCGCGTCGTGGCGAGCTTCGCCGTCCGGGTGCCCTCGGACAGGAAGGCCCTCCACTCCCGCTCGTCCATCGTGGCCATGGTCGTCGCCTCCCAGTCGGTGGGTCCCGCTGCTCCCCTCCCGATGTTCCCACCGGGGCAGGGATCATGCCTCTGGCCGGCGCGCCCGGGCGGTCTACGCTGGGCTCGAATTCCTGCGGCCTGCAGGCGCTGAAGGAGGTCCCGTGCGGACAGAAGACATGATCCTGGTGAGTGTGGACGACCACGTCATCGAGCCGCCCGACCTCTTCGACGGGCGCCTGCCCGCCAAGTACCAGGACCTCGCGCCCCACATCACCCACAAGGAAGACGGCAGCGACGTCTGGACCTTCGGCGACGCCGAGATCCCCAACGTCGGCCTCAACGCGGTGGCGGGCCGCCCGAAGGAGGAGTACGGGCTCGACCCGACATCGTTCGACGAGCTGCGCCCGGGCGCGTTCGACGTCGAGAAGCGGGTCCTCGACATGAGCGCCAACGGGCTGCTCGGCTCGCTGTGCTTCCCGTCGCTCCCCGGTTTCGCCGGCCGCCTCTTCGCCGGACTCCAGGACAAGGAAGCGGCCTACGCGCTGCTCCGCGCCTACAACGACTGGCACATCGAAGACTGGTGCGGCGCGGCCCCCGGCCGCTTCATCCCGCTCTCCGTTCCCTCGATCTGGGACCCCGAGCTCATGGCGAAGGAAGTGCGGCGCACGGCCGAGATGGGCTGCCACGCGGTGACGTTCCCCGAGAACCCGGTGCCCCTCGGCCTGCCGAGCCTCCACACCGACCACTGGGACCCGTTCTGGAAGGCATGCTCCGACGTCCAGACCACCGTGTGCATGCACATCGGCTCGTCCTCGAAGCTCGCCATCACCGCGCCGGACGCGCCCATCGACGTGATGATCGTCCTGCAGCCGATGAACATCGTGCAGGCCGCGGCCGACCTGATCCACTCCCCCGTCTTCAAGAAGTTCCCCGACGTCACGGTGGCGCTCTCCGAGGGCGGCATCGGCTGGATCCCCTACTTCCTCGAGCGGCTCGACCACAGCTACCTGGTGCACAAGGCGTGGACCGGCGCCGACTTCGGGTCGAAGATGCCGAGCGAGGTCTTCATGGAGCACGTCATCCTGTGCTTCATCTCCGACCCGGTGGGCGTGAAGCTCGCTCGCGACATCGGCGTCGAGCGCATCTGCGTGGAGATCGACTACCCGCACTCCGACACCACCTGGCCCAACTCGCCCGAGGAGCTGATGGCCGAGTTCTCGGCCACCGACCTCCGCGACGACGAGATCGACCAGATGACCCACCTCGCGGCGATGAAGAACTTCAACTACGACCCGTTCTCGGTCCGGCCCCGCGAGAAGTCCACCGTCGGCGCGCTGCGGGCGGAGGCCATCGGCGTGGACACCTCGGAGCAGAGCAAGCTGAAGCCGGGCGAGGCGCAGCGCACGCCGATCACGTTGGGCGGGCTCCCGCCGTCGTGAGCGGAGCCGACGGCGCCGAGCGGCCCGTCACCGGAGACGCGGGGCCGACGGGACCCGGGGGCGACAACCCCGGGTCCGCCGTCCCCGGCCCTCCGGAGACGCCGCCCGTGGCGATCGCGGCGCCCGAGCCCTTCCGGCTGCCGCGCCGCCCCGCCCGGCCGCTCGCCACCCACATCCTGATCGACGGCATCGTCGCCGCGATCGTCGTCGGCATCCCCGGGTTCCTCGCCGGCATCCCGCTCTGGGCGCTCCTCTCGGTCGGCGGCTTCATCGGCATCGCGGCTGCGCCGTTCACCCGACGGGCCGAGATCCGGGCCTTGGCGAAGCGGCCCGAGGCGTCGGCGCTCCCCGCCGCACCACCCGACCGGTCGGCATGACCGTCGGGCCCGACCCCACCGACGGCGGCGGGTTCAACATCCTCCACACCGACGTGGTCGACCGCGGCGATGTCACCGATCGGCTCGGATTCCAGCGCCCGCGCTTCCGCGGCGTCTCCCACCACTGGGGCTTCTACGTCGCGCTGGTCGCGTCGACCCTGATGGTCCTGAGCGCACCTTCGGGGCGCGCCACCTTCGCGGCGGTCGTCTACGGCGCCTGCCTGTGCGCCATGCTCGGTGTGAGCGCGCTGTACCACCGCGTGGCGTGGGGAACGGTCGGCGGCCGGCGGATGAACCGGCTCGACCACTCCACGATCTTCCTCGCCATCGCCGGCACCTACACACCGATCGCGCTGCTCGGACTCCGGGGCTGGGTCGAGGTCGCGCTGCTCGCCTTCGTGTGGGGCGGGTCGATTGCGGGCATCGTCGCCGAGTGGTTGCCCTTCGAGCCGCCGCGCGGCTACACGACGGCGGTCTACGTGTCGATCGGCTGGGTCGCGGTGATCGCGATCCCGCAGCTCTGGGCCCACCTCGGCGTGGTGGCCTTCGTGCTCATCGCGTTGGGCGGCGGCCTCTACACGCTCGGCGCGTTCGTGCTCGCGTTCCGCCGGCCCGACCCGGTGCCGCTCGTGTTCGGGTACCACGAGGTGTTCCACGTGTTCGTGGTCCTCGCCGCCACACTGCACTTCCTCGCGATCACCTTCTTCGTCCTGCCGAAAGGCTGACCCAGGTCAAGATCCGGATCCGATGGCCCCGGGATCGACCTCCCGCCTGGGCTCCAGCCCGGCCAGGATCGTCGTGCGGGAACCGGTCATAAGCTGACATCGGCGTCGATATTCGTCCAGGGACGCGGGCATCGCCGGAGCGCGCGAACCTGTCGGGGGCAGAGCTATGGGAGCGCAGGCATGACGGGCGGCACTGAGCACGTGCTCCGACAGCAGGATGCGGTCGGCGCGGATCCGGTCCCGATGGGGGCGCGGGCGTTGGGCGACTTCGCCGCGCTCGAGGTCGAGATGCTCGGGCTCGCCTTCACCGGCGCGCCCGTAGGTATGGCGATCGTGCGGGCCGACACCGGCGAGACGACCGTGAACGCGGCACTGTGTGCGCTGCTCGACTGCGACCCCGTGGCCGCCGCGGCCGCGATCCCCGAGCTGATGACGCGCGGGGGCGAGCGTCGCGAGGTCGACGCGCACGTGGTCTCGACCGAAGGCCCCGACACCGTCGAGTGGGAGCTGCTCGAGCAACGCCGCGTGCTCCCCGACGGCAGCACCATCTGGACGCGGGTCCGGGTGCAGTCGGTCGTCGAAGGGGCCGGAACGCCCCGCTTCCACATCGTGTCGGTCGAGGACATCACCCTCGAGCGCGACCAGCAGCTTCGGCTCGAGGTGCGCGACGGCCGGCGCGGCACCGCGCTCGAAGGCAGCCTCGACGGGATCTTCGTGCTCGAGGCCGAGCGCGATCCGGGCCAGGTCATCGTCAACTTCGTCGTCCGCGACATGAACCAGCGCGCGCAGGAGATCCTGGGCCAGACCCGCGACGTCGCGCTCGGGGGCCGGCTCACCGAGCTGCTCCCGACCGATCTCCAACGCCCGTTCTTCGAGCGCTACGCCGCGGTCGTCGAGAGCGGCGAGCCCCTCGACGAGGAGTTCGCGCTCGACCTGGGCCCGGGGCCGTCCCGCTGGATCCAGCAGCAGGTCGTGCGCTTCGGCGACGGCGTCGTGATCACCGCGCGCGACGTGACCACGGTCCGGTCGGAGGAAGAGGAGCTGCGCCGCAGCCGCGACTTCCTCCAGCGGGTCCTCGACACCGACCCGAACCTCATCTTCGTGGAGGCGGCCGACGGACAGCTCGTGCTGGTGAACCAGGCCGTCGCCGACCTCCTCGGCACCACGGTCGTCGAGCTGCTCGGCCGGCCCGACTCGGTGATGCCGCTGCGGGCCGACGACAGCGTCGACTACGACGGCATCGACCGCCGCGTGCTCGAGACCATGCAGCCGGTCGAGGTCGACGAGGTGATCACCCGGCCGAACGGCGAACAGCGCCGGTTCCACACGGTGAAGGTCCCCCTCCCGCTCGACAGCACCGTGCTCGTCCTCGGCATCTCGGCCGACACGACCGAGCGCGACATCGCCGCCTACGCCCTGCGCGCCAGTGAGCAGCGGTATCAGGCGTTGGCCCGCAACTCGTCCGACGTCGTCGCCCTCGCCAACCGCGAGCGCGAGGTCGAGTGGGTGAGCCCGGCGGTCGAGCACGTCCTCGGCTACACGCCCGAGGAGTTCCGCCAGTCGTTCGCCGACCAGGTCCACCCCGAGGACCGGCAGCGCTACGCGGAGTTCTTCGACCGCGCGTTGAGCCAGGAGAACGTCGAGACCCAGATCGAGATCCGCATCCGGCACGCGTCGGGCGAGTGGCGCTGGGCCGAGACCTCGGCCCGCAACCTGCTCGCCGACCCCGAGGTCGCGGGGGTCGTGCTCCACGCCCGTGACGTCACCGACCGGCACCGCGCGGAGTCGGAGCTCGCGCACCAGGCCCTCCACGACCCGCTCACCGGGTTGCCGAACCGCTCGCTGCTGCTCGACCGGCTCGAGCGCGCCATCATGCGGGCCGAGCGCGTACCCGGCACCTCGGTCGTCGTCATCTTCCTCGACCTCGACCGGTTCAAGGTCGTCAACGACTCACTGGGCCACGCCACCGGCGACCGGCTGCTCGTCGCGGTCGCCCGGCGGTTGCGCGACGCGGTGCGCCCGTCCGACACCGTCGCCCGGCTCGGCGGTGACGAGTTCGTGATCTGCTGCGAGGACGTCGCTTCCGACGAGCAGGCGCTCGACGTCGCGACCCGCATCCTCGAGGAGATCCACAAGCCGTTCGCGATCGGCGAGCGCGAGGTCTACGTCACCACGAGCATCGGCATCGCGATCACCGAGGGCGGCACGCCGCCCGAGTCGCTGCTGCGCGACGCCGACGCGGCGATGTACGAGGCGAAGGACAAGGGCCGCGATCGCTACGAGGTGTTCGACGACGACGTGCGCGCCCGCGTGCTCTGGCGCATGGAGATCGAGCACGACCTGCACCGTGCGCTCTCGGGCGACGACTTCCGGCTCAGCTATCAGCCCGTCGTCGACCTCCGGAGCGGGCTCGTGATCGGCGTCGAGGCCCTGCTGCGCTGGCACCATCCGCGCCGGGGCGTGCTGCTGCCCACCGATTTCATCCCCATCGCCGAGGAGACCGGCATGGTGCTGCAGATCGGCGAGTGGGTGATCGAGCAGGCCTGCAAGCAGATGAAGGCGTGGGAAGGGCTCGCGGGGAGCTCGCTCAACACGATGTGGGTGAACCTCTCGGCCCGCCAGCTCGAGCTCGACGACCTCGCGGAGCGGGTGCAGGACATCCTCGAGCGCTGGGACGTCGAACCCGGAAGCCTCGGCATCGAGGTCACCGAGAGCGTGCTCATGGGCGAGTTCCAGCGCACCGGTACCGAGCTGCGCGAGCTCGAGGCGCTCGGCGTGCCCCTCGCGATCGACGACTTCGGCACCGGCTACTCGTCGCTCTCCTATCTGAAGCGCTTCCCCGTCGACGTGTTGAAGATCGACCGCTCCTTCGTCAGCGGTCTCGGCGACGGCAAGATCGACGCGTCGATCGCGAGCGCGGTCATCGGGCTCGGCCACCTGCTCGGCATGCAGGTGAGCGCGGAGGGCATCGAGACGCCCGAGCAGCTCGACGAGATCCGCGCGCTCGGCTGCGACACCGCGTGCGGCTACTTCCTCGCCCGGCCCCTCCCGCCGGCCGACGTGGAGCAGCTGCTCACCGCGGGCCCCCTCTGGTAAGACCGCCACCCATCGGACCGCGGCCTCTCGGTCCGCCACGCGGTCGCTCGGCCGCGAGCGACAGCGCGTCCAGCAGGGCGTCGCGCAGCTCGCGCGGATCGATGACGTCGTCGTACGCCATCGTGTCGGCCGACGAATAGGCGCCGCCGAGCTCGGAGTGCTGGAGGACGAGCTCCGGGTTGCCGTCGAGGCCGGCGACCTCCTGCGCGCCCTCGGCCGGCATCGCGCCGAGGCGGGCGCCTGGAAACGCGAGCACGACGGTCTGGCCGTCGAAGGGGTTCATCGCCATCACCGAGCTGCCGAAGCCGTAGGCCTTGCGCAGCGCGACCGCGAGCTTCGGCGCGCGCACGCGGGACTGTGCCAGGTACATGCGGGCCGCGGCGCGCAGGATGCCGCTCTGCTCCGCCTGGGTGCCGGCCATGACGCCGGGGTTGTCGGCGAGCGTGATCACCGGGATGCGGAACGGGGTGATCGATTCGAGGAAGGCGGTCGCCTTGTCGGCACCGTCGCGGTCGATGGCACCGGCCTTGTAGCCGGGCTGGTTGGCGACCACCGCGACGGGCCGGCCGCCGAGACGCGCCAGCGCGGTGACGATCGTGCGACCGAACGCGGGCTGCACCTCGAACACGCTGCCGGCGTCGGCCATCAGCTCGATGACCGCGCGGATGTCGTAGACCTTGCGCGGGTCGGCGGGGATCAGCTCGAGGATGCCGTCGAGCGCGCGCGGGCCGGTGTCGCCGCCGTCGATGGTGTCGACCGGCGGGGTGGGCCCGCCGGCGTGGCTCGGGAGATACGACAGGTACCGTCGCACGAGGGCGAGCGCAGCGCGGTCGTCGGGCGCAGCGTTGTGGGCCACGCCGCTGAGCGTCGTGTGCATCGCGGTCCCACCGAGCTCGGCCGCGGTCACCTCCTCGCCCGTGGCCCGTCGGACGAGCGCGGGACCCGCGCTGAACAGGGACGCGCCCTCGACCATGACCACGAAGTCGGACAACGGGGCGGTGAGTGCTCCGTGGCCGGCCGACGGGCCCATGACCACCGACACCATCGGGATCCGCCCGTGGTTCCGGGCCAGGACCTGCAGGTCGTTCGGCGAGTACGGGTAGCGCTCGAACGCGTTCTGGCTCCGCTCCCCCGCGCCCTCGAGCAGCATCACCAGGGGCACGCCCTCCTGCCCCGCGAGCGAGGCCAGGCGGATGCGCTTGGCGTGGGTGCCGATGCCGATCGACCCGCCCATCACCGTGAAGTCCTCGCTGCCGACGACGACCCGGCGGCCGTCGATCAACCCGTGCCCGCCGACCAGGCCGTCGGCCGGAGCGGGCGGTGTCACACCCCGGTGCACCGCGCCCACGAGCGCGCCGAGCTCGACGAAGGACCCCGGGTCGAGGAGCGCGTCGATGCGCTCGCGCGCGTTCAGCCTGCCCGACTCCCGCCGGGCCTCGATCCGCTCGGCCCCGCCCATCGCCCGCGCGTCACCCCGCCGCGCCTCGAGGTCGCGCAGCAGCGGCTGCCAGTCGTCCGGTTCCGTCGATCCCACAGGTCCAGTCATCAGCTCGAGAGGCTACGCGCTCTTGATCTGTTGTTGACCTTGACCTTGCCCGACGCGTTGCGGCGGCAACGGGAGGGTCAGAGGGCGCCGGCGATGGCGTCGGCGTGTTCGTCGGTGGAGCCGAAGTGGGTGTCGAGGACCCACGCGCGCTTGAGGTAGAGGTGCACGTCGACCTCCCAGGTGAAGCCCATGCCACCGAACACCTGCGTCGCGGTCTTGGCGTTGGCGAGCGCGGCCTCGCCGGCGAGGAGCTTGGCCACACTGACCGCCCGGCTCACGTCGGGAGGGCCGGCGGCGCGACCGTCACCCAACGGGTCGACGGGCAGGTTGACGCTGATCGGCTCGTCGAGACGGACGCCCGCGGCGTAGACGGCGGCGCGCGCGACCTCGGTGCGCACGGCGCAGTCGGCCAGGAGGTGCTTGACGGCCTGGAACGATCCGATCACCCGGTCGAACTGGCGGCGTTCCTGTGCGTACGCCACCGCGAGCCCCGTCACCGCGTCGGCCATGCCGAGCAGGTAGGCCGCGGTGAGCGCCGCGCCCTGGAGCCGGCACCAGTAGCCGACGTTCGGGCCGGCCACCTGCTCCCCGTCGGGCAACCCTGCGACCTCGGTCACCGGCGTCACCGGGTCGAGCGGCCAATCCGACGTCACGCCGGTGAGGACACGGGGGTCGACGGCCGCGACCCCGGTCGTGCTGCTCACGAGGAGCACGTCGAGCGCGGCCAGGTCCTCGAGGACGACAGGCTCGCCCGACTCGGGCTCGGTCAACCCGCCAACCACGCGGCTGCCGTCGGCCGCGCCCGCCACCATCCCCGCGGTCGCGGCGAGGTGGGTCCAGACCAGCGGGCCGGGAACGAGTGCACGACCGAGCTCCTCGAACACGACGACCGCGTCCGCAGTTCCGAGCCCGAGGCCGCCGTCGGCCTCCGCGAGTTGGATCGCGAACACGCCCGCGTCACCGATCTCCCGGAACATCGCGGGTTCGAAGCCCCCGCGCACGCGCGCCATGGGGAAGCGGCCGGCGAGCAGCGCGCGGATCCCGTCGCGCATCTCCTCCTGGTCGGCGCTCAGGTCGAGGTCCATCAGCGCGGCTCGCGGGGAAGCCCGAGGACGCGCTCGGCCACGATGTTGCGCTGGATCTGCGAGGTACCGGCCGCGATCGTGAGCGCGAGGGTCCGCAGGCGCTCCTCCACGAACTCGTTCCCGTCGACGCGGAGGCCGCGGCGACCGAGGACGCGCATCGAGAGGTCGCCCAACCGTTGGCGCGCCTCGCTGTACGCGAGCTTCATGACCATGGCGCCCGCGCCGCTGCGGCCCCGTTCCGCCTCGGCGACGTTGCGCTTGGTGAGCGCCCAGAGCGCGTCGAGCTCGGCCGCGGCGTGGCCGAGCTCGCGCCGGTGGCCGGGGTCGGGCACCAGCGGCGCCAGGTCCTGGACCAGTCGGATGGCCTCCACGAGCTCGCTCACCAACGAGGTGCCCCGCTCGAAGCTGAACGTGACGTTGGTGACCCGCCAGCCGTCGTTCTCGTCACCGACCAGTCCGTCGACCGGCACGCGGACCTCGTCGAGGAAGACCTCGGAGAACTCCGAAGAGCCGAGCGCCGTCCGCAACGGGCGCACCTCGATGCCGGGCAGATCCATCGGCAGGATGAGCCACGAGATGCCCCGGTGCTTGGGTGCGTCGGGATCCGTGCGCACCAACAGCTCGCCGAAGTCGGCCACCTGCCCGTACGAGCACCAGATCTTCTGGCCCGTCACCACGTAGTGGTCGCCGTCGCGCACGGCGCGGGTCCGCAGCGACGCGAGGTCGGAACCGGCCGACGGCTCGGAGAAGCCCTGGCACCAGACCTCGTCACCGCGCAGGATCCGCGGCAAGTGAGTCCGCTTCTGCTCCGGGGTCCCTTCGGCGATCAGCGTCGGACCCGCGTGGAGCAGCCCGACGAAGTTGACGCCGACGACCGGTGCGCGGGCCCGGGTCGTCTCTTCCAGGAACACGAGCTGCTGGGTGGGCGACGCGCCCTGCCCGCCGTACTCACGCGGCCAGTTGAGGCCCGCGTACCCGCCGTCGAAGAGGCGGCGCTGCCAATCGGTGTCGAAGGCCCGGCGCGCGGGCCAGTCGTCGCGCGGCGGCGGCGCGGGAAGCTGCGGCAGCTCGCGCTGCAGCCAATCGTGCAGGCGGGCCCGGAAGCGCTCGTCGTCGTCGGTGAAGCGCAGGTCCATCGGGCCGGGAGTCTAGGCACCGCGCCTGACGCCCCGTCAGGTTGCGCTGCGCACAGCTGTCAGGCGGGTCAGCCGCGTCAGCCGAACGCAGATGGGCAGTCGGTCCGAGCGTTCGCGGGGAGCTTGCCTTGGAGCATGTAGTTGCGCACGATCGTGTCGAGGCACGGCCCGCCGGCCTCGGTCGCGGTGTGCATCTCCCCCGGCACGACCACGAGGCGACTGTTGTTGCGCAGCTCCTGTTGCAAGGCCTGCGCGCCGGCGAGCGGGGTCGCTGGATCACCGCTCATGCTCGTGAGCAGGAGCGGGGGCGACGCCTTGGCCGAGATCGGCCCCGGCTTCCCCACCGCGGGAACCGGCCACGTCGAGCAGGGCAACCCTTCGGTGGCCACCGACGCGCCGAAGCGCGGGTAGAGGGCCTGCAACCGGTGGGCCAACGCCATCGTCGCCGCCGGATCGCCGGGCGCCGGGAGATCGGCGCAGCTGATGGCCAGGTACGACTGGTACTCGCCGTCGTAGGTGCCGACGGCCCCACCGGTACGGCCGGTGTAGCTCTCGAACTGGGCGTAGATCGCGCGTCCGTCGCCGCGCGCCGCGTCCCGTAACGCGTTGGCGATGTCGCCCCACGCGAACTGGCCGCCGTAGAGGAGCCAGGTGATGCCGATGTCGAACTGCGACGCGCCGAGCGTCCGGCCGTCTCCCCCCGGAATCGGGTTCGCGTCGATGCTCGCGACCAGCCGGTCGTACGCGGCACCCGGGTTGCCGTTGGAGTGGAACGTGCAGGTGGTCTTCTGGGCGCAGTCGGCGAGGAACGCGTTGAACGCGTCCTCGAAGCCCTTGGCCTGTGAGGTGTCCAGCCCCGCGGTGTCGAGGGCTGGGTCGACCACCCCGTCGAGGATCAGCTGCCCGACGCGCTTGGGAAACGCGCGCGCGTACAGGGCTCCGTAGTACGTCCCGTACGAGTAGCCGATGTAGCGCAGCTTCGACTCGCCGAGCGCGGCACGCACCTGGTCGAGGTCGCGGACCGTGTCGATCGATCCGACGTGCTCGAGCTCTGTGCTCCCGCTGCTGGCCGCGCACTGCCGGGCGAACTTCGCGTTGACGGCCTCGAGCCGCGTGGTCTCGGCCGGGGTGTCGGGGGTGTAGTCGATCCCGTCGAACAGGTAGTCGAGCTTGGTGCTGCACTTCACCGGGATCGTCCCGCCGGTCCCACGCGGGTCCCAGCTCACGACGTCGAACTGGCCCGACAGGTTGGCGGGCACCGAGTACTGGCCGTTCTGCAACAGGTAGTCGACGCCTGACGCGCCGGGACCGCCCGGGTTGAAGAGGATCGAGCCCTGCCGGTTGCGCTGCCCCGGGGCGCGGTAGCGCGCGACCCGCACCGAGATCTGCTTGCCGCCGGGCTGCGCGTAGTCGAGCGGGACCCGGATCGTTCCGCAGCTGTAGGTCGGGGCGACGCCGGGACAGCTCTTCCAGGCGATCGGCTTCTGGGTCGGGGCCGCTACGGCCGCCGTGACGGCCGCCCGGCTGGCGAGCGCCCCACCAGGAACCGCCGCAGCCGCCGACGGCACCGCCACGAGCCCCGTCGCGACCAGGCCGACCGCGAGGACGGCGGAGAGGCGGGCGCAGCGGGGCATGGAGGTCCAGTCGGCTCGGGACCGGTCCACTCCGGAGCTCGCGTCATGTCGCGAAGGCGGAACCGATCTGCGTGAGGAAATCTCCCACAGCCTCGGGGTCCTTCAGGGAGCGCCCCAGGCCTACCGACACCATCGTCGCCCCCGCCGCCTCCAGCTCGGCCACCGGTGCGGTGGTCGCCTCCACGTCGACCGAGCCGTCGGCCCGCGTGACCACCGGGATCCCGACCCGGACCCGCAGGGTGAGCGGATCACGGCCCGCGGCGGTGAACGCGGCCCGGATCGTCGCCACGCCCTGCGCCAGCGCCGGGGCTTCGACGAGGTTGATCGGCATCCAGCCGACGCCGAGCTCGGCGATGCGCCGGGCGACCGCGGGATTGGCGCCGCCGCCGAACCACAGGGGGATCCCACCGGCCTGCACCGGCTGCGGCAACGACCAGATGTCGGCCAGTTCGACGGTCGCGGACCGGAACGTCACCGGGGGCGGCTGCGTCCACAGGGCCCGGCACGCGCGCAGGGTGTCGTCCATGCGCGCGACCCGGCTCTCGAAGGGGACGCCGACGGCGTCGAACTCCTCCCGCTGCCACCCCGAGCCGATGCCGAGGTCGAGGCGGCCGCCGCTGATCTGGTCGAGGGTTGCCGCGGTCTTGGCCAGGAGGGCCGCCGGCCGCAGCGGAGCGATCAGGATGCCGGTGCCGAGCCGGATCCGCGTCGTGACCATTGCCATCGCCGACAGCAGGGTCATCGGCTCGAACCACGGCTCGGTGGCCGGGTCCGGGAACACGGGTCCGAACGGGTAGCGGTCGGTGTGTGGTCCGATCGCCACGTGGTCGGGCAGCAGCAGCTGATCGAAACCCGCGGTCTCGGCGACGCGGGCGAGGTCGACGATCACGCTCGGATCGCTTCCGAACAACCGCTGAAACCCCGAGACCGTGAGCGACGTCTGCATCGCTGCCTTTCTGCAGGAGGCGCCGCTGGAGTACCTCTCGGGTACTCCGCGGCGCCTCAAGGAAGTTGGGGATTGACGAGGGCGTCGGTGCCGCCGTCGACGAAGAAGCACGCGCCGTGGACCCAGGACGCGTCGGCGGAGAGGAGGAACTCGATCGGGGCCGCGATCTGGTCGACGTCGGCGTAGCTCGGGGCCAGGGGCACGGGCACCGCCTCGACCAAGCGCCCGAGCTCGCGGTCGGCCCGCACCGCGTCCATCAGCGGGCTGTGGAACGCTCCCGGCGCGATGGCGTTGAGCCGCACTCCCACCTGCCCCCAGTGCCCGACCGACCGGCGCACGTGTCGCATCAGCGCGAGCTTGGAGCTCGCGTAGACGGAATGGCCGCGCGAAGCCGAGGCGAGCTCGCGGGCGACGACCTCGTCGTCACGCAGGCAGGCGTGGACGATCGCGTCGTCGACCGTCGGGTCGGTGGTCGCGGAGTTCGATCCGATGGCAACCGCGGCGCCGGAGCCGGAAGCGACGAGCAGGTCGTGGAGGCCTTCGAGCATCGCCACCGCCCCGAAGTAGTTGACCGCGACGATCGCGGCGAGGTCGAGGACGTGCGGACCGAGCCCTGCACACGGCACGACGCCGTGGAGGACGTCGGTCA
>JAODBH010000207.1 GCA_025463865.1 Actinomycetes bacterium
CATCGCCTCCAGCCCGGTCACCGGCCGGCCTGTGGTTCGCGTGGTAGCCCGAGGCCGCGCTCGCCGATCAGCGAACGTTGGATCTCGTCGCTTCCACCGGCGATCCGAATTGCCGGATGCGAGAGAAAGGCTTGGAGCCAGAAGCCCCCGTCAGTGGCGTCAGCGGCGGCGAGCATCCCTTCCGCGCCGGTGAGCGACAGCGCGAATTCGGTGGTGCGCTTGGTGTGACGCGCGAGCAGCAGCTTCATCACCGAGCTCTCGGGTCCCGGCTCGAGCCCGCGTTCGACGCGAGCCTGGGCCCGCGCGCCGAGCCACCGGAGCAGCGACTCGTCGGTGTATGCCGTGGCGGCGCGTTGTCGCACGACCGGGTCGTGGTGCCGGTTCACGCTCAGCACCAGCTGCCGTAGGGCCGCGAAGCCCCCGGCGACCGGTCCGACCAGGCCGCGTTCACTCGCGAGCGTGGTGCGCGCCACCCGCCAGCCGTCGCCGACCGGCCCGATCACCGACTCCGCGCCGACCGCCACGTCGTCGAACAGCACCTCGTTGAAGTGTGCCTCGCCCGTCATCTGGCGAAGCGGCCGGACCGTGATGCCGGGCGCACGCATGTCGACGACAAGCACGCTGATCCCCTGGTGTCGTCGCGTTGCCGCGTCGGTGCGCGCCAGCAGGATCCCGTAGTCCGCGTGACGGGCATGGGACGTCCAGACCTTGTGCCCGTTGACGATCCAGCCCGACGCGGTCGGCACCGCGCCCGTGGTCAATCCCGCGAGGTCGGATCCGGCGCCCGGCTCGCTGAACAGCTGACACCAGATCGTCTCGCCTCGGAGCAGGGCCGGCAGGTGAAGCCGTTGCAGCTTCCGGCTTCCGTGTGCGATGAGCGTCGGCGCGACCATGCCGATCCCCACGTCGAGGGGCGCGAATCGGATGGCGACCCGCGCCGCCTCGGTGGCGAAGACCATCTCCTCGGCCGGACCCAGTCCGGCGCCGCCGAGCTCGACCGGCCACGACCGTCCCGCCCACCCACCTTCGTACAACGAGCGCTGCCAGGCGCGACTTGCCGCGACGTCGGCCGCTTCGCGGGCGATCGGGTCGGCTTCGGCGGCGATCTCCGGCGGCCGGTGCGCCTCGAGCCATGCCCGCGCCCGGACGCGGAACGCCGAGAGCGCCGCCGGCTCCTGTCGGTCGCTCAAGCGATCGGCGACGCGACATCCCACTCGACCATGAGGCGGTCGAGCCGACGCATCGGCACACTCGGGAAGTACACGAAGTCCTGTTCCGGCAGGCGGAGACTCGGGATCCGCTCCACCAGCGCCGCGGTGACGACCCGCAGCTCGGCCCGGGCGAACGATGCGCCGAGGCAGAAGTGCGGACCGTGCGAGAACGACAAGTGCCGCGACTTGTCGCGGCGGTGAGGATCGAACCGGTCGGGGTCCTCGAATCGCGTCTCGTCCCGGTTCACCGACGGCGGATAGAACATGACGCGCGCACCCCGGGGGATCGTCACACCCCCGAGCTCCGTGTCGTCGACGACCTCGCGGAAGAAGCCACCCGGGCCGTCGAACCGCAGGACCTCCTCGACGATGTCCGGAACGAGTGACGGATCCGCGCAGGCCTCCTCCCACCACTTCCGGTCCCGGAGGAGCTGCAGCAGGATGGCGGAGATCGCGCTGGACATCGACTCGTGCGCGGCACCGGTGAAGGTGATCCCGAGCAGCAGCACGAGCTCGTCGTCACTGATCTCGGCCTCTCCGGCGTCGATGGCGGCGATGAGCCGGCTCGTGAAGTCGTCGCGGGGGCGTGCACGGCGTTCGGCGATGAAGGTTCGGAGGTACCGGTGGTGCGCCACGATGCTGCGGGCGCATTCCAACTGCCGGGCCTTCGACGGCATCGAGAACTGCAGCTCCATCCAGTCGGCCGCCCAGTGCGCGATCTGCGGTTCGTCGGCCTCGGGGATCCCGAGGTAGTCGAGGATCACACGCAAGGGAAGCGGATAGGCGAGCTCGCGGAAGATGTCGACCTGACCGTCGTCGATGAAGCCGTCGATGTACCGGTCCGCGATCTCGCGCATGCGTGGTTCCAACGCAGCCACGCTCTTCGGCGTGAGCGCGCGCGAGACGCTGCTGCGCAGACGTTCCAGGGTCTGGCCTTCGACGCTCGTCAACACCGCGGTGTCATGGGGGACACCCTCCGCGAGGATCGCCTCGACCTCCGGTGGGAACTCGGCGATCGCGTCCAGCACGCCGTTGCTGGTGAACCGGTCCCGGTCGTTGACGACGGTGAGCATGTCGTCGTACCTCGTCACGACCCAGAGATTCAGCGCGGGGCTGAAGAAGACGGGGAACTCGGCGCGGGCGGCGCGGAGCACCGCGTGGAGCTCCTCGGACTGCGGACCCGCGAGCGGATCGAACGCCTCGCCGATCGAACCCCGGTCGAACGGGCATCGTGGCGCCGTCACCTTCGTGTCCTCGTGCGTCATGGGGCCCCCGGAAGCTCACCGGCGCGCGGCGCGAACCTCGGCCCGGCCGCCGTTGAGGGCTGTACGGTACACTCTTTTACTCGCGTGAACCAAGGGGAGCTCGTGACCGATCCGACCCAGACGTCGACTCCATCGCGCCGAAGCGAGGCCGGCCCGTTGCAGGATGCACCGCGGACCGTCGCGGGGATCCTCGAGCGTGGTTGCGCCATCGATCCGCAGGCGGAAGCGCTCGTCGGTCGCGGCTTCCGGTTCACCTACGAGGGACTGCACGACGCGGTCGAGCGGGCAGCCGGTGGGCTCGCCGCCCTCGGCATCGGCACGGGCGACCGCGTCGCCGCGTCGATGGGCAACCGGCCTGAGCTCGTCGTCGCGTTCCTCGCGACGATGCGCCTCGGCGGCGTCTGGGTCGGCATCAACAGGCTCCTCGCCCCGCCCGAGAAGCAGTTCGTGCTCGATGACGCGGGCGTGTCGGTGTTCTTCGCCGACGACGACGTCGCCGACCGCCTCGAGGCGGCAATCCCGGACCTGCCCCGACTCCACCATCTGATCCGCGTCGGACACGACGAACCCGGGTCCCCGTGGCAACGGGTGCTCGACGGCGATCCGACCGCTCTGCCGCCGCTCGACACCATCGACCCATCGCTGCCCGCGGCCATCTCGTACACGAGCGGCACGACCGGACAGCCCAAGGGGGTCGTCCACAGCCAGCACAACCTGTTGCTTCCCGGGCTCTATCTCGCGAGCACCCCCGAGTACCCGGTCGGGATCCGCCTGGGATTGAACATGCCGCTGACCATCCTCAATCTGGTGATCCTCGGTCCGCTCGTCGCGTTCTCGGCCGCTGAATGCTGCGTGTTGGTCGACCGCACGGACGTCGAAGGACTCACCGAGTGGGTACGGTCGGAGCGCATCGAGACCATGGCTGCGGTGCCGACGACGCTCTACGACCTCACCACCAACCCCGCCGTGGACGTCGCCGCGCTCTCGTCGTGGCGACTCGTCCAGACCGGTGGCGCGGACTGCCCCGACTCGCTCCTCGACGACATGTACGAGCGCCTCGGCAAGTTCGTCACGCGCAGCTACGGTCTCACCGAGGCCCCGACGCTGGTGACGGTCGAGGACGGCGCACCCCCGCGGGTCAAAGGGTCGAGTGGCAAGCCCCTGCCGTACCTGGAGGTGGTGATCGTGGACGACGACGACCAACCCGTCCCGCAGGGTGAAGTCGGTGAGATCTGCGTGCGCGCGGCGAGCTCGGGACCTTGGGCACACACCTGGACCCCGATGCTGCACTACCTCCACGACCCGGAGGCGACCGCGGTCACGCTCCGGAACGGTTTGCTGCACACCGGCGACGTCGGCCGACTCGACCAGGACAGCAACCTGTTCGTCACCGACCGGCGGTCGAACCTCATCATCCGTGGCAGTGCCAACGTCTACCCCGCCGAGGTGGAGCGCGTCCTCCAGGCGTTTCCCTCCATCGCGGGCTCGGCGGTCGTCGGAAGGCCGGATGCGCGGCTGGGCGAACGGGTCGTCGCGTACGTCGAGCTCGCGTCGGACACCGACCTCGAATCGCTCCGGGAGCACTGCTTGCAGCATCTTGCCCGCTACAAGGTCCCGGCCGAGTTCATCGTCGTCGACGAGCTCCCACGCAACGCGATGGGCAAGGTGGCGAAGACCGAGCTGACGACCATGACCGGGGTCCCGCTCGGCGCCTCCTCGACGTCCGCCCCCACGTGACCGAGCCGGACCGCGTCGTCGTCGTCACCGGCGCGAGCAAAGGCATCGGGCGGGCGATCGCTGCCGAGCTCGCCGGCGCGCGGACGGCGCTCGTCGTCAGCGCGCGCGGTGCGGCCGAGCTCGAGCGCGCGGCCGCCGACCTCCGACCCCGAGCGGCGGCGGTCGAAGCCGTCGTCGCCGACGTGTCGACACCGGACGGCGCACGCGCACCGGTCGAGCGTGCCCTCGCGACGTTCGGCCGGATCGACGTGCTCGTCAACAACGCAGGTGGCGGTCCGATCCGTCCCCTGCTCGAGCTGACCGACGACGACTGGCAGGCCGGCCTCGCGCTCAACTTCCTGAGCGCGGTACGCGGCGCGGCCGCAGCGACCCCCGCGATGATCGCGGGCGGTGGAGGTTCGATCATCAACGTCGCGTCGAGCGTGGCCCGGGAGCCGGATGCGCTCTTCGGGCCCTACGGCGCCGCGAAGGCCGCGCTCGTGAACTACACGAAGGCGCTGGCGAACGCGACCGCCCAGCACGGCATCCGGGCCAACTGCATCACGCCCGGCATCGTCGACACGGAAGGCTCACGTGCGGTCGGTGAGGAGAGCGCACGGGTGACCGGCCGAACGGTCGACGAGATCATGGCCGCGATGCTGCGCAAGCACCCGATCCCGCTCGGCCGCATCGGGCGGGTCGAGGAGATCGCCGGCCTCGTCGGCTATCTCGTGTCCGACCGGGCCGCATGGATCACCGGATCCGTCTTCACCATCGACGGAGGCGCGCAGCACGCCGCCTGGTGATCGTGCGAGCTGACCGCTTGATCGGCGTCAGCCGGAGGACGGCAGTTGGAGCGCCTGGCGGGCGATGGTGTTCCGCATCATCTCCGACGTTCCGCCGCCGATCGTCTCGAGGATCGACTGTCGCCAGAGGAACTCGACCGGGGTGCCTACCACCAGGCCCTCCGGAGTTCCGAAGTCGAGCGCGGCGCGCGCGAGCTCCTGGCTCAGCCGACTGCCGGCGAGCTTGTTGTACGCCGTCTCGGCGGTCGCGGTTCTCCCCGACTCGATCGCGGCCAGCAGCCCGACCGACAACGCCTCCACTTCGTCGACACCGACGGCGAGGTCGGCGAGTCGCGCGCGCACGACCGGATCGGTGACGAGATCCACTGATCTGACCCACGCGAGGATGTCGTCGTAGTCGCGGCGCAGCCTTCCCGGGACGAACTGCACGTGGCGCTCGACCACCAGCGACTCTCCGAGAATCCTCCAGCCGTCGCCTTCTTCACCGAGCCGGTCCGTGACCGGAACCGAGACTCCGTCGAGATGCACTTCATTGAGCTGGCCGCCGTCGAGCGTCGGGATCGGGCGGATGGTGACGCCGGGTGACTGGAGGTCGATGAGGAAGAAGGTCAGCCCCCGCGTCCGGCTCTCGAGATCACCGGTGCGGACGAGGGCCCAGATGTGGCGGGCGGCATGGGCCATCGAGGTCCAGACCTTCTCACCCGTCACGAGGTAGCGGTCACCGTCGAGAACCGCTCGCGTGCGGACCCCGGCGAGGTCCGAACCGGCCTCGGGTTCCGACAGACCGAGGCAGAACTCCGCCTCACCCGAGCGGATGGACGGCAAGAAGCGCTGGTGCTGCTCGGCGGTGCCGTGCCCGATGATCGACTGGGCCACCACGCCGGCCGCAAGGGGCGGTCGTGCGGCTCGGGCGTACGCCATCTCGTCCCAGAGGATGAACTCGTACACCACGGAACGTTCTTGTCCGCCGTGTTCACGCGGCCACCCGAGCGAGAGCCAGCCGCGATCGCCGAGCGCGCGGTACAGCGGATGCACGCGGGTCGCGGCGTCGGTGCCGTGGTCGAAGAAGCCGTCGAGATCGCGATACTCCTCGAGGAGGGCCCGCACTTCCGAGCGGAACTGTTCCTCGTCCGCGGAGAAGCAACCGCGCATCAGCCTGGGGCCCCGTCGACGGTCCAATTCGGCTCGCGCCGCTCGACGAACGCCCGCGGCCCTTCGGTGAAGTCGGGGTGTGACCAGTGGGCCCGCACCAGCGCCCACCCGTACTCCGTCGCCTCGGTGTAACCCATCTCGAGTGAGCCCCAGATCGCCTGCTGCGACAAGGCCATCGCTTGGGGGGAGTTCTTCGCGATCACGGTGGCCATCTCCTCGGCCGCTTCCATCAGGTGGTCGGGGGTTGTGACCTCGTCGACGAGCCCCAGAGCGTGGGCACGCGCGGCCGGCAACCGGTAGGCGCTCCCCATGAGCGTCATGCGCAACGCCGTGCCGAGCGGAAGCCGTTTGGCGAGACCGATGTTCTCGACCGCCCCCACCATGCCCACGTTCACGTGGGTGTCCATGAACGCCGCGGTGTCGGCGGCGATCACGAGGTCGGCGTCCACGACGAAGTGCAGCCCTGCGCCGACGACCAAGCCGTTGACCGCGGCGATGACGGGCTTCCAGACGCGATTCACCCGCGGCGACCAGCGCACCTCGTCGACGAGCGGCCCGGAGCCCGAGCTCACCTTGCCCGTCTCGGCGACCGCTTCCAGGTCGGCGCCCAGGCAGAAATGCCGGTCGCCGGCGCCGGTCACGATGACGACGCGGATCGCACCGTCGTCGCGCACCTCCTGCCAGATGCCGCTGATCGCGTCGTGCATCGTCGGCGTGAGTGCGTTGCCACGATGTGGTCGATTGAGCGTGATCTGCGCAATGGGCCCACGCTTCTCGAAGCGGAGCTGCGGTTCGGACGGCTCGTCGCCGGTCGGTTCGGCCATAAGAGCTCCTTTACAGTCCGCGTCCGGCGAGGACCTCGGACCGAGCCGCAGCCAGGCTCGGCGGGGTCAGGGACACCTGCCGGATCCGGAGGGTCATGGCCCCGGCGCCCATCTCCGTCGTGTATCCGATCGCGCCGAGGGTCTGATGCACGACGAAGGCGGTGTCGAGCGCTGCCCGCGCGGCGGACAATCGGGCACTCGCGCAGAGTGCCGAACCGTCGGGATCGGACCCGTCGAGCGCGTTCGCCGCGATCTTCGTCAACGTCGTCGCGGCGTGGATCGCCAAGGCGCGGTCCGCGAGAGGATGGGCGACAGCCTGAAACGACCCGATGGGTTGACCGAATTGACGGCGGTCGCGTGCGTACGTGGTCGCGAGCTCGAGCAAATGGTCTGCGGCGCCCGCGAGGTAGGCCGCAGCGGCGAGGTTCGCGAGGGCAATGGCGCCTTCCGCCGGACCCAGATCGTCGACGAGCTCGAGGGTCCCACGAGCCCATGGCTCCCCAGCCATCGTCGCGCACGGGATGACGTCGCCCACCGGTCGTGCCGTCCACGCGTGCCCGTCGACGAGCCGGACGAAGCAGGTTGCGATCGCGCCCCACGGCAACAGGTCGGCATCACCGACGGACACGATGGCGTCACCGGCGACAACCGCGGCCCGATCATCGGGCTCCAACACCGAGCTTGCGAGCACCGTTCCGATGAGCGGTCCCACCCATCCGGCGCGTCCCAACTCGCCGTGCACCACCACGAGATCGAGCGCCCCACCGCCGACCTCAGGGGTGGTCAGCCCGAGGAGGCCGAGCGATCCGAGCTCGGACCACCGCGCATCCGGCACCGCGAACCGCGCGTCGTCACCGGTCGCAGGTCGGTGTGCGGCGCAGAGGGCCCGGACCGTGCCGGCGAGCGCCGTCTGTTCGTCGGAGAAGGAGAGATCGAGGCTCATACGTCCTGGTGCACCCACCGCGCCTGCGCGAGGGCGCGGCGCTGTCCCAGCAGACCCGAGAGCTCGAGCGTGACGAGGCGCAGGCGCTGGGTCCACAGGTGCAGGTCGTATTCGCGGGTCAAGCCGATGGCTCCGGTCACCTGATGCACTTCCCGATTCAGGCGGAGGGCGGTGGCGACCGCCAGGGCCGCGGCGGCAGCCGATTCCTCCTCCGGCGCGCCCAGCCACGCGGCCTGCCGGGCGAGCCAACGACTGCCGTCCAACAACACCTCGCACTCCGCGAGCCGGTGTTGCACTGCTTGATACGACCCGATCGTACGGTCGTTCTGCTTCCGTCCGCGCACGTGGGTCAACGTCAGCGCGAATGCACCGGACATCAGTCCGACGGCCTCCGCGGCGATCGCGACCCGCCACCAGGCCAGCATGCGGCCGGATGACCCCGGGCCCAGGGAATGGCCGTCGCGGGGCGCGAGCCTCGCGAGCGGCACGCCGTAGGGACTCTCCACCACGGTGACCACGTCGGGTTGCAGGGTGTAGTACCAGGCCTCGTCGCCCTGCACCACGAGGGCGATCTCGGCCTCGGCGCCGTACCGGATCGGTACCGCAGGATTCGCCACCAGAGCGATCGGGCCGCGGTCCGCCTCGATGCCCAACGCCGGACCGACGAGCGCGTTCGCCCCGATCGTGACCGAGCCGAGGTGGCGCGCCACCTGTTCGACCACCAGCTCAGCCTCGAGCGGTCCCGCGCCTTCGGCGCCGAAGAGCGAGAGGAATCCGGCTTCACGGAGCGCACGATCGAGGTCGGCGTCGTACCCCTGCCCTGCCCCCGTCCGAGCACGCGCGGTGCCCGCGTGGCGCGCGAGGAGCGTCGTCAACGCGTCGAGGACTCCGCGCTGTTCCGTCGTAGGTTCGAAGTCCACCGTCTACCGCCGCTCGAGCTCGAGAACGGTGCGCGCGATGAGGTTGAGCTGGACCTCATACGTTCCGGCGGCGAGTCCGGCCGCCACGGAGTCCACATACTGCGAGTCGATCGGCGACGCCACGGCGTAACCACCCATCACCGCAAGGCCGAGATCGCCAACCGCACGTTCCGCGAGGACCATCGCGGCCCGCGCGACATGGACGTTGGAGGAGACGTGCGTGTTCTTCGCGCGTTCGTCGACGACGCGGTAGACGAGGAGACGGGCGGCCTCGCAGAGCGCCCGCCCGCCGGCCATCTGCTCCTGGACCGCGGGATCCGTCAGCCGGCCGTTCTCCCTGGCCCACTCGGCCAGTTGATCGAGTTGCATCGCGGCGCGGCAGTAGCGCGGAATGCCCACCCGCTCGTAGGCGAGTGCGTGCCGCACGATGTCCCAACCGGCGTTCTCCTCACCGAGGCGGGCCGACTCCGGCACCCGCACGTCGGTGAAGAACAACTCGTGGAACGCGTGGCCTTCGAGGATGGCGTCGATCTCGCGGACCTCGACGCCCGGGGCGTCCATCGGGACGAGGAAGACGGAGATGCCCCGGTGGCGGTCTTCGGTCGACCCGGTACGGGCGAGCAGGAAGCAATAGTCCGCCACGTTCGCGTACGACGTCCAGACCTTCTGGCCGTTGATCACGTAGTCGTCGCCGTCCCGGTCGGCACGCGTGCGCAACGAAGCGAGATCGGTGCCGGCTTCCGGCTCCGAGAATCCCTGGCACCAGAGGACGTCGCCGCCGGCGATGCGTGGCAGGTACTGGTTGCGCTGCGACTCGGTGCCGAAGGCGATGATCGCGGGCCCGATCCAGTTGACGTTCATGTATTGAGGTCCACGCGGCTCGCCACGTAGCCAGAGCTCCTCACCGAGGATGAAGTGCTGCCACGGCTCGCCGTCGGCACCGCCGTACTCCCTGGGCCAGTGCGGCGTGAGCCAGCCGCGAGCCGCGAGCTTCGGCGCGAACTCCTTCGAGTACTCGGAATGCCGGATGCTGCCGAGTCCCGTCCCTGGGGTGCCCCACCAGTCGGGAAGCGACGAGTCGAGGAATCGTTGGATATCGCGACGGAGCGCCCGTGCATCGTCGGACCATCCGAACTCCACGTCGACCTACCCTTCCCTGATCCTGCGGCCGGGGCACGCCTCCTAGAGGAGGCGTCCGATCCGGTGACCTTCGACAATTGCTTCGGTGATGCGCCGCGGCGCGATGCAGTCGCCGGCGGTGTGGATCTCGATACCCGTCGCGCGCAAGGCGTCGACGAGGTCGTCGACCGCGCGTCGCGGCCGGGAGACGACGACGAGGTCGGCGGGGATCGGGTGATCGTCGAGCTCGTGGTGCGCGGCCATCCAGACCGGGTCGTAGACGTTGACCTTTCCCGGTTCGACCGACGCCACCGCCGTCATCGTGTTGAACACGACGTTCCGTCGACGGAGGCGGACGTAGAGGCCGCCGATGCTGTCGAACGGGATGGAGCGGCCGACCTGCGGCGCCCCCGTCACGATCTGCACCTTCAGACCGGCCTCGGCAAGAGCCTCGGCCGCGCTCGCGCTCTCCCAGAATCCGTCCGACTCGTCGACGACGACCGCGCTCCGGGCCTCGCCGATCAGCTCCGTCGGCACGCCCTGGGGAGTGAGGACATCCCAGTCGGTCACCACGTGCGCGGGGTCGTACCCGATGAGGTCGGTAGCGGGGACGGGCGCCGCACCGGTGGCCACGACGATCGCGTCCGGCTGCTCGGCGAGGACCGACTCCACGGTCGCCTCGGTGTTGAGTCGTACGTCGACGCCGAGCCGGGCAAGCTCCGACTCACGAAAGCTGACGACCCCGTCGAGCTCACCCCGGTTGGGTGCGCCGGCGGCGAGAAGCACCTGGCCCCCGACCCGCTTTCCCCGCTCGAACAGCACGACCCGGTGGCCGCGTTCAGCGGCGATGCGAGCCGTCTCCAGCCCGGCCGGGCCACCACCCACGATGACGACGCGCCGGGACCGAGCGGCGCGGCCGATCTCGACGGGGTACTCCCATTCGTGACCCGAGACCGGGTTGTGCAGGCAGCCCGCGCCGCCGAGAGGAGGCCGACAGACCTGCACGCAGCCGACGCAGGGAAGGATCTCGTCGAGGCGACCGTCGCGGGCCTTCTTCACCCAGTCCGGGTCGGCCATGAGCGCGCGCGCCACGCCGACGAGATCGGCGGCTCCTGACCGCAGGATCTCCTCCGCGAGCGGCGGATGCGTGATGCGCTGAGACGCGACGACCGGGATGCCCGCGACCTCGCGGAGCGCGGCCGAGTACCGGACCGCGAGGCCCGTCGGCTGGCTCATGTCCCGCACATAGCTCGAACCGCTCCCGATGGAGACCGAGAGGTAGTCGACGGCGCCGGTCTCGCCGAGGGTCTTCGCGACCACGGTCGACTCGGCGAGGTGCAAGCCGTCTTCGATCTCCTCTTCGCCGGAGAGGCGGAAGCCGACGACGATGGATTCTCCGCACCGAGCGCGGATGGCGTCGAGCACTTCGAGGCCGAACCGCATGCGGTTCTCCAGCGACCCGCCGTATTCGTCGGTGCGCTGGTTGCTCCGGGGCGAGAGGAACTGCGCGACGAGGAATCCGTGGGCGCCGTGGATCTCGATGCCGTCGTATCCCGCTTCGATGAGGTTCGCGGCGCTGGCGGCGAACGAGTCGACGGTCTCGCGGATCTCGGCCCTGCTCATCGCGTGCGGAACCTCGCCGGCGCTGTTCGCGACCGCCGACGGTGCCCAGGTCGGGAAGATCGAGCCGCCGAGCGACTCGGTACCCCGGTGCATCAGCTGGCCGACGATCGGCACGTCGTGCGCGTGCACCCGGTCGACGAGCTCCTTGAATGCAGGAATGTTCTCCCGGCGAAATGCGTCGAGCACGGAATTGCTGCGGAGCGTCGACGTGTCGTGCACCACGGTCCCGCCGGTGATGACCAATCCGACCCCGCCCGCAGCACGTCGCTCGTAGAACGAGATCTCGTCCTCGAGTGGCGCGCCGATCGGTGATCCGCCGCCGATGCCCATGGGCAGCAAGACGACGCGCGACTTCAGCGTGATGTTCCGGAGGCGAAGCGGAGTGAAGAGGTGGGGAAACTGGGCGTGGCCGTCCGTCCCCGGGACTTCACCCGCGGCGGGCGCTTCGCCCATCAGCCGTTGCCCGCGGTGGTGAGATCCATGAACGATCGAACCGCGGTCACCCTGCCACCGCTGCGACGCACGATCGCCGCCTCCGGAATCGTCACGATCCGTCCGTTCCCGGTCGCGTAGGAGGTCGTGAACTGGAGCAAGGCGAGGGAATCGTCGACGTCACGCGTGCCGAGGAGATCATGGCGGATGGCCGGATACTCGCCGAGGAACTCCTCCAGCTTTGCGCGCACCGCGGGCTTCGAGGCCACTTCTTCCGTGCTGCCGAGCTGGTACGTGGCGTCGTCGGAGAGCAGGGCGGTCGCCGCGTCGACGTCACGCGCATCCAGCGCCCGGAAGAATCCGAGGCTCCAGTGCTCGGCAGGCGCGTCGCCCTCGACCTGGTGGGCGGCGAAGTCGTCCGCGAACGGCGACAGGTCCTCGTACACCCGAAGATCGAAGATCTCCTCGTCCTTCACCCGCCAGAACGCGAGACCCTTGACCGACACCCGCTCACCGTTGAGCCGCTTGGTGTGCGAGGCATCCTCGCAGATGACGGTGTCGTCGAGCTCCCAGAGATTGATCGTGGTGTGCTCCGGCTCGTCGACCATCGCGAGACGCGCGGTGAAGAACTCCCGGGCGTTCTCGCGTCCGTGGATCGCGGGGTCGTTGATGAGCTGGATCCGGACGTCCTCAGCGAGGCAGTCCGCGAACCCACTGCCGTCTTTGCTGTCGAGCGCCTCATACGCCGAATCGACGATCTTCACGTCGAACCCTCCCCCACACCGGTGTTCGCCAACGAAACAGTGTACTGAATAATACAAAGGCTTTCTGGGGCGATCAAACCCGCGGTCCGCTCAGCCGCCGTCCCCGTGATCGAACTGGGGGGCGCGCTGGGTCGCGAACGCCGCGAGCGCCTCGGCGAAGTCGGGACCGGTGAAGCCCAGGAACTCCTGCGCGAGCGAAGCTTCGAAGGCGGGCGCGGCGGCGTGGTACCACGCGTTCAGCGCGGCCTTGGTGCCCGCGATCGCCGGAGTGGATCCCGCGGCGAAGCGCTTCGCGAGCTGGAGCGCCGTGTCGAAGAGCACGTCGTCGTCGACGCACAGCGCCACGAGCCCGAGCCGCTCGGCCTCCTCACCCGGGATCGGATCGCCGGTCAGGAGGTAGTACTTCGCCTTGGCCATTCCCATCTGGAGCGGCCAACACAACACGGCGTGGTCCCCGGGCACGACGCCGATCTGGACGTGGGCGTCGATGAGCAGCGCGCTCTTGCCTGCTATGGGCACATCGGCAAGGAGTGCGATGCCGAGACCGGCTCCCAAGGTCGGACCGTGGATCGCCGAGATCACCGGCTTCGAGCAGGCCAAGACGTTGTAGACCATCTCGCGCGCCTCGCGCTGGACACGCGTGCGCGCGGCGTCGTCCTGAGCCAGCGAGCCGACCATCCCCGGCGTACCCGGGCCTGAGAAGCCCTCCCCCGAACCTTGGATGACCACGGCCCGGACCGCTGGGTCGCGGTCGATCGCGCGCCACACCTCACCGAGCTCCCGGTGCATCACCTCGTCACAGAGGGGGTGCGCGGCGGTGTCGATGACGACCCGCAGCACGCCTTCCGCCGGACTCTCGAACTTCAGCCGCGAAAACTGTTCGCCTCCGGCCAGTGCCCCCATGCTGCGCTCGCTTTCCGTCGACTCGTCTCGAGAATTCGGCCCGAGGCGGTGCCTCGCTTCGTGCATCGGAGGCACGAGCGGCCGGAAATCAGTATCCTACACAGGCTCCGTTTCCACAACGTCCGACCTCGACATCTGGCGGAGCGAGGAGGCGTCGTGAAGCTCTCGGTTCCGTTGTTCCCGTACGACCGTTGGGGTTCGCCGAGCGAGATCGTGCGAGGCGTGCAACACGCGGAGGAGCTCGGGTTCGCGGCCGTCGCATTACCCGAGCACATCGTCATGCCGGTGCGCCCGGGCTCCGATCCGGTGAGCGCCGTCTGGTACGACGCCTTCGTCCTCGCGACCCACGTCGCGGCGAAGACGTCGACGATCCGGCTGCAGCTTCATGCACTGGTCGTTCCGTACCGCCATCCCCTCCTGACCGCCAAGTTGGTGGCAAGCCTGGACGTCATGTCGGAAGGGCGGGTCACGGTCGTCGCCGGCGCGGGCTGGATGCGTCGGGAGTTCGCGATGCTCGACGTCCCGTTCGATGAGCGGGGGGCCCGTACCGACGAGTATCTCGCCGCCATCAAGGCCCTCTGGACGCAGGATCATCCGACCTTCGCCGGCAAGTTCGTCTCCTTCCAGGACCTCGCGTTCGAGCCTCGCTGCGTGCAGCGACCCCACGTTCCGCTCTGGATCGGCGGGAGCGGGCCGCGGCCGCTGCGGCGCGCCGTCGAGATCGGCGACGGCTGGGCCCCGCTCGGAGGCGATCCCGCCGACCTCGTCCGCAGCATCGACTGGCTTCGGAACGAGCTCGACCGACACGGTCGCGCGAGCGGCGATTTCGCGTTCGCCGCCGATCTTCCGATCCTCGGAGAGGAAAAGGCGGTCGCCCGGGCGAAGGCGCCGACGATCGGGGACGACGAGCGCTCGCTCACCACCCCGGGAGCCGTCACCGATGCGATCGCCCGCCACGCCGAGGCGGGCTTCACCCAGTTGAACGTGTTGTTCCCATGGCGGACACCGGCGGAGTACCGCGACCGGCTCGACTGGCTGGCCGCCGAGGTGATGCCGGCGATCCGCGACCTGTGACGGTCAGCCTGGGGGCTGCGGGCGGTCCGACACCTGGCCCAGCGCACTGCCCAGTGAACCGCCGCCGTCCACGACCAGCGTCTGGCCGGTGATCCAAGAGGCTGCGTCCGACACGAGGAACAGGATGGCGGCCGCGATGTCCTCGGGTTGTCCAAGCCGTCGGAGCGGTAGGGCGGCTGCGATCTCGTCGCCGCGGGCTTCCCAGAGCGGACGGGCCAGGTCGGTTCGCACCAGACCCGGTGACACGCAGTTGACGCGGACGTCCGGGCCGAGCTCAGCCGCCAGCTGTCGTGTCAGGTGGATGAGCGCGGCCTTGGCCGAGTTGTAATAGGCCAATCCGGGCTGCACCAGCGTGCTGCCGATCGACGCGATATTGACGATTCTGCCGCCGTGCTCGCGCATCGCCGCGTGCCACGCCAGCTGGGCCCACATCACCGGCGCCCACTGGTCGACCTGCGCGATGCGCTCTGCGCTGCGCTGATCGAGCTCCATGAGCGGCCCGTAGTGCGGACTGGCGGCCGCGTTGTTCACGAGGATGTCGATCCGTCCGAGCCGCGAGCAGGTCGCGTCGATGCACGCTTCGGCGGCGGCGCGGTCCCCGACGTCGGCTGCGAACCACTCACACCCGATCTCCGCGGCCACGCGCTCGAGCACTTCCTGCTTGCGGGAGACGATCATGACCCTCGCGCCGGCTTCCAGGAACGCGACCGCGGTTGCCCGGCCGATCCCGCGTGAGCCGCCGGTGACGATCGCGACGTCGCCCTCGAGCGTGCCGCTCACGCGTTGCCGCGGGCCGCCGCGAGCTCGACCGCGATGTCGATGATCTGGTCCTCCTGACCGCCGACCAGCTTCCGCTCCCCGCACTTCAACAGGATGTCGGCGCCGGAGACGCCGTAGCGATCGGCGGCACGGTAGGCGTGGCGGAGGAAGCTCGAGTAGACGCCGGCGTATCCCATGATCAAAGCGAGCCGATCGAGCACGCACTCCCCGTCCATCACGGGGCGGACGATCTCTTCAGCCACGTCGAAGAGCCGCAGCACGTCGATGCCGGTTCGGATGCCGAGCTTGTCGCACGCAGCGGCGAGTGCCTCGGTCGGCGTGTTGCCCGCCCCGGCGCCGAAGCTCCGGGTGCATCCGTCGATCTGGGTCGCACCGGCCCTGATCGCGAAGATCGAGTTGCCGACGCCGAGCGCGAGGTTCTGGTGACCATGGAACCCGACCGTCGCGTCCTCCCCCAGCTCCTCCCGAAGCGCGGCGACGCGATCGGACACCTGGTCGAGGATCAGTGCGCCGGCCGAATCGGTGACGTAGACGCACTGGCACCCGGCGTCGGCCATGATCCGCGCCTGCTTGGCCAGGTCGTCGGGCGAGATCGTGTGCGCCATCATCAGGAACCCGACCGTCTCGAGCCCGACCTCCCGCGCGAGGCCGAAGTGCTGCTTCGCGATGTCGGCCTCGGTGCAGTGCGTGGCGATGCGGATGATCGACGTCCCGAGATCGGCGGCGGAACGGATGTCGTCCTTCGTGCCGAGACCCGGAAGCATGAGCGTGGCGATCTTGGCGTTGCCCGCCACCGCCACTGCCGCCGCGATGAGCTCGCGCTCATCCACGAGGGAGCGGCCGTAGTTGAACGACGAGCCGCCGAGGCCGTCACCGTGCGAGACCTCGATGACAGGGACGCCCGCGCTGTCGAGCCCTCGGACGATCGATCGCACGTCTTCGATGGTGAACGCGTGTCCCTTGGCGTGGGAACCGTCACGCAACGACGAATCACACACCCGGATGTCGAGGGCCTCGTCGAATGTCATCGGATCACCATTCCCTCGAGAACTGCGCCCGCGATGCGCTCACCGACGCGAGTCGCGGCTGCCGTCATGATGTCGAGATTCCCTGCGAACTTGGGGAGGTAGTCCCCGGCGCCCTCGACCTCGACGAAGATCGCGACCTTCTCGTCGTCGAACTGAGGTGGCGAGGTCAGTCGATACCCGGGCACGTATTGCTGCACCTCGTGCACCATCGACTCGATGGACTCCCGGACGAGCGTATGGTCGCTCCCTTCGGGTAGGGCGCAGTAGATCGTGTCCCGCATGAGCAGGGGCGGGTCGGCCGGGTTCAGGACGATGATCGCCTTGCCCGACTCCGCTCCCCCCAGCACCTTCACCGCGTTCGCGGTCGTCCGCGTGAACTCGTCGATGTTGGCCCGGGTGCCCGGTCCCGCGGACTCCGACGCGACGGTGGCCACGATCTCGCCGTACGGAACGCGCACCACGCGGCTCACGGCGTAGACCATCGGCACCGTTGCCTGGCCACCGCACGTCACCATGTTCACGTTCGGCTGATCGAGGAACTGGTCGAGGTTCACCGGCGGAACCACGTAGGGGCCGATTGCGGCCGGAGTCAGGTCGATCGCGACGATGCCGCGCTCCTCGTAGCGCGGCGCGTTCGCCCGGTGGACGGCGGCAGACGTCGCTTCGAAGACGATCGCGGGCGGTTGGTCCCGCTCCAGCAGCCAATCGACTCCCGCGGCCGACGTCTCGATCCCCGCGGTCGCGGCGCGCCGGAGCCCATCGCTCGCCGGATCGATGCCGATCATGAAGCGCGGCTCGATCACATCCGAGCGGAGCAACTTGTACATCAGGTCGGTTCCGATGTTGCCGGAGCCGACGATCGCGGCGGAAACCTTGCGCATGCGGGACCCTCGGTTCATTCGAACTTCGTCGCCACGGGACCAAGCCGGTCGAAGACCGCCGTCACCGAGTCGCCCCGCGCCACGTCGATCGCGGGGGTGAACGAGCCGGGCAGGATCACGTGGCCGGGCTCGAGCGTGATACCGAAGGCATGCACCTTGTTCGCCAGCCACGCGACCGAGGTGGCGGAGTTTCCGAGTACCGCACCCGCCGCGCCACTGGTGACGATCTCGCCGTTCTTCCACAGCACCGCGCCGATGTTGCGCAGATCGATCCCGATCACGCTGGTTGCGTTTCCGCCGAGGACGACGCGCGCCGAGCTCGCGTTGTCGGCGATCGTGTCGGCAATCGTCAGCTTCCAGTTCTCGATGCGACTGTCGATGATCTCGATCGAGGGCATCACGAAATCGGTCGCACGCAGCACATCGGCCACCGTGACGCCAGGTCCCGCAAGTCGGGCCTTCAACACGAAGGCGATCTCGACCTCGACCTTCGGGGCGCACAGCGCCGCGGCGTCCACCGGATCGCTCTCGAACACGAACATGTCGTGCAGGAGGTGGCCGTAGTCGGGCTCGTCGACGTTCATCATGCGCTGCATGACCTTGGACGACAGTCCTACCTTGTGGCCGCGCAGGAGCGCACCGGCCTCTTGGCGACGCGCGACGTTGAGGCGTTGGATTTCGTAGGCATCGACGACGGACACGCCGGACCACTGCTCCGTGACCGGAGCGATCGGGGCGCGCGCCTGCTCGGAGTCCCAGAGTGCGGTCGCGGCTGCGTGACGCTCATCCTCGTTCAACAGAAAGGAGGATACTGAACTCGGTCCGCGCCTCGCAACCGCCGGCGCTCCGGTTCAGGTTCGTGGAGACCGTTGCACGGCATCCTTGGCGGCGAGGTGTCCGAACGTGAGCCCGGGGCCGAGCGTGGAGCCCGCACCCCAGTACGCCTGGCCGGTCGGCGCGGCAACACAGTTCCCGGCTCCGTACAGCCCGTCGATCGGCTGGCCGCCGCGGCGGAGGATGCGGCTGCGCTCGTCGATGACCGGCCCGCCGCACGTGTCGAGGGTCCCGGCTCCGAGAAGGCAGCAGTAATAGGGACCACTCGACGCGAACGGACGCATGGTCGGGTTCGCCCGGCCGTCGTCGCGCGGAGCGGAGCCCCAGGCGAGGTGGATCGGCGCATCCCCGCGACCGAAGTCCAGGTCGTGACCAGTTTCGGCAAACCGGTTGAACCGTTGGACGGCGCCACGGAGGTGCGCGGTGAAGTCGGGAGCGAGACGGGCGCTCGGGCCGATCGCCGCGGTCAGGCCTCGCGCCCCTTCCAACCCGAGCAGGCGCTGCTGGATCTTGGCGGCCAGCTCCTCCCACGTGTTGCCCTCGATGACCCAGGGCGAGGTCGCGCCGGGCTCGGGCACGGGGTAGCGCAGGAAGTGCTCGCGGTCGTACGAGGCGACGGCGTCGTCCCAGACCATGAACTGGATCAAATTCGGGTACTCGCACCGCACGTGGTCGTAGACGAAATGGGACTGGGTGCGCTCGTGGTACGGCGTCTTCTCGCATCCGACGCGGTCGCCGTACTTGTTGACGATGAGCATGCTGTCGCCGAACGGGATGAAGACGTCCTCGTCGTGCCCGAGGACGCCGCCCTGGGCGATCGTCCGCTCCAGCACGTTCTGCGAGTAGTAGCCGTTGCTCAGGTTGCCGAGCTCAGCCCCGAGCTCACTCGCCAGGTCGAGGAAGTCGCCGGTGTTCGTCGGCACCGCACAACCACCGAAGATCGGCCCCCGCAGGTGCGCGAGCAGCTTGAAGGGATCGTGGGTGAAGCCGCCCGTCCCGAAGATCACGCCTTGACGGGCGTGGATCGCCGACCGCTTGCCGCCGGACTCGACTTCCACCCCGCGGACCGCGCCGTCTTCGGTGAGCAGGCCCACGACCCGAGTGGCCGTTTGCATCGTCCCGCCTTCTCGAGCGACGAACTGCCGCATCTGCTCGATCATGACGGCACCGCCGAGCTGCGCGGTCTCGAGGTCGAAGTCGGGCATCAGGATGCGCCCGTTCGGCACCCTGTTGTCGGCGAACTCGGCGTGGTAGTCGGGCTTCGCCCAGTCGACGCCGTCGACCATCTCGCCGAACCGAGGTTCCATCATGCATTGCAGCGCGCCCATGTCGGCCAGGGCGTCGATGGCCGGACCGGCGTGGTCGAAGAACGTACCGATGAGCCGGTACGCCAACTCGGGCAGCCCGAGGTTCGGCGCGTCCGGGTCGTAGAGGGCGGGAAAGGACTGACGCGCCATGAAGCGGAGGGCGTCAGGGCGGGGGTCTTCGAGGCCGCGGGCGAGCAGAAAGCTGTTGTTCGGGACCCACGTCGAGCCCCCCGACTTGGCCGTCGTGCCGCCGAGCTGCTCGGCCTTCTCCAGGACCGCCACCTGGGCTCCCGACGCGAGAGCGGTGGCGGCGGCAGCCATGGCGGCCGCTCCGCTCCCCGCCACGACGACATCCACCGAGCGGTCCCCGGCACTCCCCGTCACCCAAGTCCTCCCCGTGGTGCGGCCCAAATATCAGAGGGTACCGTATTGCCCCCGCCGCGCTGCGGCCGCATCGACGTTCATTGACAGCCCGCATCGGTAGGTCAAGTATTCAGTATTCTCATTGTCGGCTGCCGAGCCGACCGCGACTTGGAGCGTGCTCGTGACGGCCGACACCGCCATCATCCTTCTTGCCCCCGGCGGCGCCGGACTCGGGGCTGCAACCGTTGACGAGGCTTCCCGTTTGCGCGACGCCCTCGGCGCCGAGGTCGCGGTCACAACTGCCGAAATCCTCGATGACGCGCCCGACATGGGTGCGGTCTGGGTCGACGTCATCGAGATCCATGGTGCGCTGGATGGTCTCGAGGCTGCGGTGGCGGGAATGGCGGACCGATTGGGTGGCCGCGTCGACGCAGCTGGATCGGCGGTCGTCGTCGGCGGCGATCGCATCATCTTCGAGAAGGATCTGTCGACGGATCTCGAACCGGTGAAGCTCTTTTACGCGCTTTTCCGGGATCCGGCCCACGAAGCCGAGCGCTTTTCCAAGCTCTGGTACGAAGGGCACGTCGAGTACGTCAAAGAGAGTCCATACGTCATCCACTACCACCAGCTCCACGCAGACTCCGTCACGACCGCACGCGTCTCGGCGCTCGCAGGCTTCGGGATCACCGACGTCGCCGGCGTCGCCCACGAGCTGTTCTCGAATCGCGACCACTTCGTCACCGCACTCGAGGACGAGGACCTCGACGACGAGCGCGCCGACGTCGGCGAGTTCACCGATATGGCGCGAAACCGCGGGATCCTGACCCGCATTCGTTCCTGACGCCCGGCCTCAGTCGCTCGTGGTCCGCCGGCCTCGACGGGCAGCCGGGGCGGGAGCGCCCGGGCCCGCGGCGACCCACGGTGCGATCGCCTGGAGGTGGCGCAGCATCCGGTGCCGGGCGAGCGCGCTGTCTCCGGCAACCACCGCTTCGACGATGGCCTCGTGCGCGGTGTGCGCGCCCAGGGCCTGGCGCCGCAGCTCGCGGGCGGAACCGGTCCGGTAGCTGGGCATCGCGTGCAACGAGGTCAGCTGACCGAGCACGGCGACGAACAGCCGCATGGCCGGATTGCCCGTCGCCTCGGCGATGAGCTCGTGAATGCGGTCGAGACTCGGATCCGGGAGCGGACCAAGCTGGTCAGCGGCCTCGAGCTCGACCTCGAGCGCCTCTCGGAGCGCGGCGATTCCCGGTTCGGTGATGCGCTCGCTGGCAAGTTCCACGGCGTTCAGCTCGATGGCCATGCGCGCTTCGAAGAGCTGGGCACTCGTGACGTGCTCGTACTCGAGGAGCAAGGTGACGGACCGAACGACGGCCTGGTCGTTGGGCTCGGTGAGGATGAGGCCACCCCCGGGTCCGCGGCGCATACCCGCCACGCCGTGATGCTCGAGCAGACGAATTGCTTCCCGCAGGACGGCACGGCTGACCGAAAAGCGATCCAGGAGCTCGGTCTCGGATCCGAGCACGGTACCTACAGGCCAGCCTTGCTCGATCACCTCGCGTTCGATCTCGCGTGCGAGCCCTTCGGCGAGCTTTTCGGTCGGCCGAGTGGCGACTTTGGCCGGCGGAGTTCGCCCTCTCCCGTTGGATTTCGGGACCTTGCCATTGGGCTTCGCCGCGATTCGTGCTTTCGAATCGGGCTTCGCAGCGGCGGCCGTTTCTGATCCCTTCTTGGCGGGCAAGCGAACTCCTCGGATCACGCGGACGCGGCGTGCAACGGCTCTCGCAACGCAGGCGCATTGGGACACTGATTGCCGAACAGCGTACGTGCTGCAGGGGACCGCGCGCTCGATGACGTGGAGGACGCCGCGGTACGGCCTCGCGCGCGCACCAGGTGCCGTTGACCTCGTTTGCAAGAACTCAGTACACTCATTGCGCTCACGCGGCACGCGATCCCGCTGCCGCTTGCCCGCTCGAGTCGGGGGCGCTTGGACATGACGCGACAGTTGCCGCAGACCGGCGGCGGATGGGTCGAGTTGCGTGCAGCCCAACCCGCCGCTTCTGCAGCGTTCCACCGCCTCATCGACTTCACGTGGACGATGGCGGATCCCGAGCTCCTGGCCCTGTGCCTCACCTGGGCCGGGACGTTTCTCGGCTGCCCCGAAGAGGCATCGGCGCTCGTTCCCGAGCCCACGACCGAGCACGCCGTGCAGACCCGAGGAGCCGTCGCCGACTGGTCGCGCCAGCCCGGCTTCACCTCCCTGGAACGGGCGTGTCTCTCCTACTTCGAGCAGGTCGAGATGGATCCGTCCGGGGTGACCCAGACGCAGATCGACGCGATCCTCGAGCACCTCTCGCCGGCGGAGCTCCTCGGGTTTGCGAGCGCGATGTATCTGCTCGACGCGGAGCTGCGCATGCATGCGGTCTTCGGATACAGCGCCTCGGGTCGGCCGACGAGACCCGACTCCGGCGCCCAGTCCCTCCCGACCGATACGACGGGACCCAGGCTCGCCCCTCCAGCACAGGGCGCGCGACCCGATGCGGCGGCGTACATCCAGGCTTATCAGCCCGAATACGCAGCTGTCCTCGGAGCTTTCGGCACGGAGGTCTGCAAGCTCACCGCCGTCGACGAGGTCACGAAGGAGCTGGTCCGCCTGCGCAACGCGCAGCGCCAGCGGTGCGACCTCTGCATGAACCTCCGACGGGCCGGAGCCGTACGCGACGGCCTCGACGAAGCGATGGTGGCCGAGCTCGCCCGGCCGGGTTCGGTCGACGAGCAGTTCTCGGAGCGCCAACGCGCAGCCATCGCGCTCGGCGACGTGTTCACCGGCCGCGACTTGCTCCTCACGCCCGAGCTTCGCGCGGAGATCGATCGTTGGTTCACCGCCGAGCAGCTGGCGGAGCTTGCGTTCAGCCTCGTCGTGTGGACGGGCAATCGGGTCCTTGTGGCCCTCGGCATCGCATTCCCGGTCGAACCGGGCAAGCTCACCGAATTCGAGTACACGCGGGACGGGCAGCAGCGTTACGTCGCGTCCGGCGGATGACGCTTCCTGCCGCTGCAGCCCCGTGCGCCTCGCCGCGTCGATGCCGAGACCGCAGCGACGCGACCCGCCGACCTTGCACAGGCTACCTATGCTTGCCACTATTCAGTATCCGGATTTCAGCGCCACCGGCTTTGGGGGGAACATGAGTCGCCACCGCGGTTTACCGTCCGTCGACCCGCGTCCGGTCGCCGACGCGAGCTGGGCACGCTGACGTGTCGACATTCCTCTCCCTCTGCGTCACCGGGGCCGTCTCCGGCGCGATCTACTCACTCCTCGCTGCCGGGCTGACCCTCTCGTACTCCGCGTCGGGCATCTTCAACTTCGCCCAGGGCGCGGTCGCGTTCGTCGTCGCCTTCCTCTTCTACGAGCTCAACACCGGTTTGCACTGGTCGGTCTGGGTCGCGGCGCTCGTCTCGATCTTCATCTTCGCCCCCCTCCTCGGGCTGATCCTCGACTTCCTGATCTTCCGTCCGTTGATGAACGCGAACGAGACGGCGCGCATCCTCGCTCCGGTCGGACTCTTGATCGCCCTGCCCGCGATCGCGCTCTGGATCGTCGAAGGCGGCATCAGCACCTTCAAGTGGGCGATCCCCGGCGGCGACAACATCTTCCTTCCTCCGGGCATCGGCCCGACCCCGGCCCACCACTACCAGCTCGCTTCGGGCGTGAACATCGACAGCAATCAGGTCATCGTCTTCGTGGTCGCGGCCGCCGTCTCGGTCGGGTTGTGGATCCTGATGCGCCACACTTCGCTCGGGCTCAACATCCGCGCGACGGTCGACAGCCGCGATCTGGCGTCGCTCCGGGGAGTGAACCCGGCCCGTTCGTCCGCGGTCGCCTGGGCCGTGGGCATCTGTCTCGCCGGTCTCGTCGGCGTGGTGGGCGCCCCCGTGTTCAACAGCCTCTCGCCGGTCACGTACACGCTGATCATGTTCGCCGCGGCCACCGCGGCGGTCGCGGGGCGCCTGCGCTCGATTCCGATCGCCTTCGCCGGGGGCCTGCTGCTCGGCATCATCCAGAACCTGGTCGCGGGCTACGCCGACTTCGCCCGCAACATCCCGGGGTTCAGCGCGTCGATCCCGGCCCTGCTGCTCCTCGTCCTGCTGGTGATCCTCGGACGCGACCGCGTGCGGGTGGCCGGATCGGTGAACGTCGACGTCGCGTCGAAGGACTACCTGTCCGACCTACCCCTCTGGAGGCGTGCGCTCCCGTGGGCGGTCGCCGTTGCGCTCCTGCTCGTGTACGTCTTCGCGATCGGTGACAGCTTCTGGATCGGGCAGATCACCCAGGGCCTCGCCTTCGGCCTCATCTTCCTGTCGTTCGTCGTCGTCACCGGTCTCGGCGGGATGGTGAGCCTCGCCCAGGCCGCCTTCGTCACGCTCGCCGGCCTCACCGCGGGTGTGCTGATCAGCAACGGCTGGCCGTTCTGGCCCGCGCTCCTCGTGGGCGCACTGGCCGCCACGGTCGCGGGCGTCGTGGTCGCGCTTCCGGCCCTGCGCGTCAGCGGGCTCTCACTCGCGCTGGCGACCCTCGCGCTCGGGCTCGTCGGAGACCGCGTGCTGTTCTCTTGGCAGACCCTGTCCGGCGTCCAGAACGCCGGCTGGCGGATTCCTCGCCCCCCGTTGGGCTTCATCGACCTCACCGACAATCGATGGTTCATCCTGTTCCTGCTCGCGCTGATCGGCGTGACCTGCTTGCTGATCCGGAACCTCGAGCGGTCCGCGTCGGGACGAGCGATCCTCACGGTGCGCTCATCCGATGTCGCGGCCGCCACGACAGGTATCTCGTCGGCGAAGACGAAGCTCGCGCTCTTCGCCATCTCGGCCGCGATCGCCGGGGTCGGTGGCGTGCTCCTCGCCTCGTACTCCGGGGGCGCGAACGGCAACGCCAATCCCACGACTGCGGGGCTCATCTGGCTCGCGAGCGTCGTGTTGTTCGGAGTCCGCCGTCCCGCTGGCGCGGTGCTCGCAGGGCTCGTCGCCGCGCTGATGCCGGCGATCCTCTCGAACGGGATTCACCTCGCCTTCCTCCCGAACTTCCTGAGCTGGAACGGCACGCAGACCACCTACCTGCCGCAGATCCTCTTCGGGATCGGTGCGATCCAGATGGCGCGCTACCCCGACGGCGCGATCTCGATCACCAGCGCCCAGAACTTCGCCCGTCGGCAGAAGCGGCGTGAGCAGAGGACGGTCACCGTGCTCGGCGAGACGATGACGACCTCGCTGGCGAGCGGGGGCTCGGCGCCGACGATGGCAATCGTGCACGAAAGGCTCCCCGAGCCTGACACCTCGGCCGCGTCGGCCGCGTCGGCCACGTCGGCGAAGCACGGCGCAGACATCGCGCTGGCCATCGAGGGCGTGCGGGCCGGGTATCACGAGGTCGAAGTCCTCCACGGCGTCGACCTGACGGTCGAGAAGGGTTCGCTCCTCAGCCTTCTCGGCGCGAACGGAGCCGGAAAGTCGACGCTCTGCAAGGTCCTCTCCGGACAGCTGACACCGAGCACCGGCACGGTGTGGATGGGCGACCAGCAGATCACCGCGATGCCACCGCACATCCGGGCCCGCCGCGGTTTCAAGCTCGCCCCGGAATCGCGCGGCATCTTCCCGGCCCTGAGCGTTGAAGAGAACCTTGCGCTCGTGCTCAAGGATGCAGCCGATCGAGCCGCCGCGTACGACCGGTTCCCCGTGCTCTACCAGCGGCGGTCGGCCCACGCCGGGAACCTCTCCGGCGGCGAGCAGCAGATGCTCACGCTCGCCCCGTTGCTGGTGCGTCCGCCGAGCATTCTCGTGGCCGATGAGCCGACCTTGGGCCTCGCACCACTGGTGATCGAGGAGCTCGTCACCTTGTTCCAGGAGCTCACGCAACGCGGCGTGGCGATTCTGCTCGTCGAGGAACGGGCTCGCGACGTGGTCCAGATCGCCGACCGCGTGGCCATCCTGACCCGCGGTGAGATCACATGGAGCGGGAGTGCCCGCGACGTCAACGCCGACGCACTCACCGACGCGTACCTCGGCGGCCGCGCGTAGGCCGTGAGCACCGGCAGATCCGCGAATCGGGATACTGCTTCCTCACGGATACGGGACATCGTCACACGATGCAGGCGGCGTCACCACCCGGCCCTTCGCGCCATCTGACCAGCATTAACGGGCCCTTCGGGAAGCTCGTACTCGGTTTCGGGCATCCGACGACGCAGAGCCTTGCCAAACAATGAGTGTCCGGAATATGCTCACCTCTTCCGTCGACTGCTCGCTTCGGTCGGCGGCTCGGAGGCAAGTCAATTGGGGGGAAGGGAACCTTCGTGAGATTCAAGACCGTATGTGTCGCCGTGGCGATCGCTTTGGTGCTTGCTGCGTGTGGCAGCAGCAGCTCGAAGAGTTCGTCAAAGGCCAAGCAAACAACGACCTCGGCCGGCGGTAGCGCTGCTTCGTCGTCGGCGCGGGGTGTCACCAGCTCGACGATCAAGGTCGACATCATCATGACGCTCTCCGGAGCGCAGGGAACTCCGTTCCCCGGAATGGACGACGGCATCCGCGCCGCAATCGAGGCGACCAACCGGGCCGGCGGAATCGCGGGGCGCAAGATCGTCATCGGCAACGTGCTCGACGACGGCGGCAACCCCAACACCAACACCGACCAGGTGCACAAGGCGGTTGAGCAGGACAAGGTGTTCGCCGTCTTCATGACGAGCAACGCTGCACAGCAGCAGAGCACCGACTATCTGAAGGCCAACAAGGTGCCGTTCTTCGGTTGGGCCTACCTCCCGAACTACTGCGAGAACACGTGGGGATTCGGGTGGAACGGCTGCGTCGACGCGACGCACAGCACCGACTCTTCGATTCCCGACTCGCTCGCGGCAGCGGTCGGCAAGAAGGCTTCGCAACTGAAGTTCGCGGTCCAAGGTGCGGACGACGCGGCATCGGCGGGCTCGACGACGCTGGTGGCGGACAAGTTCAAGGCTCGGGGTGGGAACGTCGTCTACACCGACACATCGATCCCCGGCGCGACACAGACGACCGACTACTCGCCGTACGTGCAGCGGATTCTCGCCAAGAGCCCCGACGTGGTGTACGTCTCGGCCAACTTCCAGAACGTGGTCGGCCTGACCGGTGCGCTGATCGCCGCGGGCTACAAGGGAGTCGTCGCGAACGGCGTGGGCTACGTGCCCGGTCTGCTCGAGAAGTCCCCTGACGTGGCCAAGGGCCTCGAGGGTGCGTACATCTACAACTCGGTCCCGGCCGCCGAGGAAGGTACGCCGGCCATTCAGCAGATGAAGGCGAACGTGAAGGCCATCAACAAGCCGGTGAACCTCACCCTCGGCCTCTCGGTCGGGTACTGGTCCGCCGACATGTTCACGCAGATGCTGCAGGCGGTGGGCAAGGACCTCACGGCTGACAACTTCAGCACGAAGATCAATGGTGGGTTCACCACCACCCCGCCAAAGGGTGGCCCGTGCCCGGTGACGTTCGCCGCCGACCACCTGAAGAGCGCCGGTGGTGCCGGTGTCGAGCAGGTCAAGGGCGGCAAGTACGTCGTCAGCGTGCCGTTCAAGTGCTACCCGCAGATGACCCAGTGATGCGTCGGTAGCCCGGCCAGCAATCGTTGGGTGCAAGACCTTCAGGGGCGGGACAACTGTCCCGCCCCTGAACTGTTGTCCGACCCCTGTCGTCACCGCTCCGCCCGAGCCGTCGGCCGCATCGGCTCGGGTCACGCAGATCCCGAACGGCGGGTCTGGCCGCACCCGCCGCCGCTTCCGTTTCAGGCACGGCGCTTCCCCCACGCCGTGCCTGAAACGCACCTCGCGAGGCGGGTTCCGGGGGTCCGGCGCACGACGAGCCCGGCCGCGCACGCGCAGACAGAACCGTCGCCCGACGCGCCGCGTCGGCCGCTGCCGGCGGCGGGCCGATCCGCAGTGCGCGCGGAGGGCGTACCGCTCAGCCCAGGTATGCGGCCCGCACCGCTTCGTTCTCCCGCACTTCGGCAGGGGTGCCCTCGGCAAGGACCCGGCCAAGTTGGAGCACCAGCACCCGTTCGCACATCTCCATGACGAACTTCA
>JAODBH010000210.1 GCA_025463865.1 Actinomycetes bacterium
CCTGGTTGGGATCGGGCTCAGTGTGATCGCGCTCGTCGTCACGAACGCGGTTGGCCCGGCAGGCGCCGCGGTCCCGGCGAAGAGCAATCCCAGCCTCGCGATCGCCAAGGCCGCCGCCCTGGGCCCGTCGGACGTCCCGTCCGGCTTCACGCGGGTCGCGGCGAAGATCACCAAGCCGAAGGCGAGTGGCATCAAGGCGTGCAAGCCGGTCGAGGCGGTCAACACGATCACCAAGGACAAGTGGAAGTCGGCGTTTCAGGCCGCCGACGGCTCCTCGATCGACTCGACCGTCGACGTGTTCAAGAGCCCGTCGGCGATGAAGAAGACGGTGGCCATCGTCGACGCTGATACGACGACGCGGTGCCTGCAGGAGACCTTCCGGAAGCAGCTGGCCAAGAACAAGAGCATCACCAGCACGATCCGGGTCGAGCACCAACCGCTCCAGCTCGGCGACGTCTCCACCAGCTTCGTCGCCACCATCGTCGCGACCGGTAGCGGCCAGACGGTGACCCTCACGTCGTACGCGGGCTTCGTCGGCGTGGGCCGCGCCGCCACGCAGGTGGTCTTCACCGACCAGAGCGGCACCTACGACCCGTCGGTCCCCGCCGCGCTCATGCAAGCCGCCGCCACCCGCCTCACCAACGCACAGTGACGCGCACGATCTCTGAGGTTCGGCGGTCAGGCGCCGAGGTAGGCGGCGCGGACCTTGGGATCGTGGGCGAGGTCGGTGGCGGAGCCCGACATCACGACGGATCCGGTCTCGAGGATGTAGGCGCGGTCGGCGACAGCGAGCGCCTTGGTCGCGAGCTGCTCGACGAGCAGGATCGTGAGGCCCTCGGCTTTCAGCTGGCGGATCGCCGCGAACACCTGCTCGACGACGAGCGGCGCGAGGCCGAGCGACGGCTCGTCGAGCAGGAGGAAGGTGGGCTTGGCCATGAGGCCTCGCCCGATCGCCAGCATCTGCTGCTCTCCCCCGCTCATCAGCCCGGCCGGCTGGCGGCGGCGCTCGGCGAGGATCGGGAAGCGCGCGTAGACGGCCTCGAGGTCGGACGCGATGTCGGAGTCCTTGCGCCGGTACGCGCCGAGCATGAGGTTCTCCTCGGCGCTCGAGTCGGGGAAGACCCTCCGGCCTTCGGGTACGTGGGCCATCCCCATGCGGGCGATCCGGTACGCGGGCTTGCGGACGATGTCCTTGCCGAGGAACGTGATCGAGCCGTCGACGTGCTTGAGCATCTCGCTCACGCCGGAGACGGTCTTGAGCGTGGTCGACTTCCCCGCGCCGTTCCCGCCGATGACGGTGACGACCTCTCCCGCGTAGACGTCGAGGTCGATCCCGCGGAGCGCCTGCGCCGCGCCGTACCGGACGTGGAGCGACCGGACCGACAACATCGGCGTGCGTTCGGGAGCCGGATCCGCGGCGGCGGTCACGTCGACACCCCCTCCTCGGTCGCTTCCGACTCGGCGCCCACACCGAGGTAGGCCTCGATGACCTTCGGATCGGTCCGGACCTCGGCAGGTGTGCCCTCGGCGATGACGCAACCGAAGTCGAGGACGGTGACGGTGTCGGAGAGCTCCATGACGAGGTCCATGTGGTGCTCGATGAGCAACACGGTGATGCCTGCGTCGCGGATGCGCCGGATCAGCTCCGTGAGCTGGTGCACGTCGTTCGGGTGCATGCCCGCGGCGGGCTCGTCGAGCAGCAGCACGTCGGGATCCGACGCGAGTGCGCGGGCGATCTCGAGCCGGCGCTGGTCCACGAACGGCAGCGCCCCGGCGCGGTCCCGCCCGCGCTCAGCGAGGCCGACGAAGTGCAGGAGCCCCCACGCCCGGTCGGCGGTGCGCTGCTCGTCGAAGCGGAGGAAGCGGGGCACGAGCAACGCGATCCCGAGATCGCTGACCGAAGCCGCCGCGAACGCAAGCGCAACGAGGAACGCCGGCACGAGATCGGTGTCGCCGGCGGCGTGGAACCAGATGCCCAACGCGAGGGTCAGGAAGACGCCGACGGCGATGCGGGTGGCTGACCACCGGCGCCCGTTGCGGCCGTGGGTACCGACCTTCACGTTCTCGAGCACCGTCATCCGCCGCCAGATCAGACAGGTCTGGAAGGTACGGGCGACGCCGAGCCGACTCCGGTGGGACGGGCGCATGCGGCCGATGTCGCGCCCGTGGAGCAGGACCCGTCCCTCGTCGGCGCGGTAGATGCCGGTGATCAGGTTGATGAACGTGCTCTTGCCCGAGCCGTTCGGCCCGATCAGCGCGTGCACGGTTCCGGGTGCGATCGACACGTCGACGTGGTCGATCGCGGCCAACCCGCCGAACCGCCTGACGAGGCCGCGCGCCTCGAGCACCGCGGCCGACCCGTCGCCCGAGCGCGTGGCTGCACGCGGCGTCGGTCGCTGCATCGCGTCAGACGCCACGGGCGTCGGCCGGGCCGCGCCCGAGTACGCCCGCGTGACCCACGCGCCGATCCGCTTGAGGTTGCCGACAACTCCCTCCGGCGCGACCAGGGCGACCGCGACGACCAGCGCGGCGTCGAACAACGCCACCGCGGTTCCGAGACGCTGGGTGATCGTCTTGCCACCGATGTCGATGCCGAATCCCATGGTGAACGTGAAGGCGCCGATCACCGGGCCCGCCAGCGTGCCCAACCCGCCGGTGAACGCCTCGACCACGTACTTGAACGAGTTGCCCACCATGGCCGCGCCGTCGGACACGCCGACGTTGAGGGTGTTCTGGGCCGCGATGACGCCGGCCATGGAGACGAGGCCGGCCGAGAGTGCGAAGGCGACGACCTTGTACCAGTACGTCGGTACCCCCGACGCGCCGGCCGCGAGCTCCGACTCCCGGATCGCCTTGAAGCCGCGGCCGTAGCGGCTGTGCACGAGATTCCACGTCATGTAGACGGAGAACAGCAGCAGCGCGGCACCGATCCAGTAGAGGCCGATCAGGTACTTGTTGGCGGCGATCTGCAGATTCTTCAGGTCGAGGTGGTCGAAGATCGGCTGCATGTCGAGCGGTTGCTCGACCTGGCGCGGGGTCAGGCCGTTGAAGAGGCCGCTGGCCGCCTGCGCGATGGGCGCGCTGATCAAGGCGAACCCGAGCGTGACGACGGTGAGGTAGAAGCCGCGCAGGTGGCAGCACGCGAGCGCGAGCACCGCGCCGAGCACCATCCCCGCCAACAACGCGATGCCGAAGCCGAGCCAGGGGTTCACGCCCCAGTCCTGCACCGCCCAGATCGCGCCGACGAAGCCGCCGAACACGAAGAAGGAATAGTGCCCGAGCGAGAGGAGGCCGGTGTAGCCGAGGAGGACGTTGACGCCGACGACCGCAATGGCGGTCGCGACCGCGTCGACGCCGAGGCTGATCCAGACCCGGTCGGTCTGCTGCGCGAGCCCGAACCAGATCAGGAACGCGATCAGCAACACACCAGGTACGAACCGCGCCGCGACGGTGGCCCACGCCGGTGGTGGCCGACGGCCGTCGTCGGGAAGCGCGACCGAAGGGGCGGGAGCCGTCGGTACCGCGGCACCCTGAACGGTCACACCTTCTCCACGATCTTCTTGCCGAACAACCCCGACGGCCTGACCGCGAGCACGGCGATGAAGATGATGAACACCGCGATGGGCTTGTAGACCTCGCCGCTCGAGAACGGGTTCCAGACCCCGGTGAAGGCTTCGACGAACGCGATCAGGTAGCCGCCGATCATCGCTCCGCGCGTCGAGCCGAGACCGCCGATCACCGCGGCGATGAATCCGTAGACGCCGAGGGTGACACTGATGTTGAACCGGACGTTGAGGCGCGGGGCGACGAGCACCCCCGCCAAACCTGCGAGCGCGCCCGCGAGGGCGAACGCGATCATCACCATGACGGTCGGGTTGATGCCCATCAGCGACGCGGCCTGCCGGTCCTGGGCGACGGCGCGGAAGGCGCGACCGAGACGCGTGCGCGCCTGGATCACCTCGAGCAGCACGACCACGATGATCGGCACCACGACGAGCAGCACGTCGGACGCGCTCACCGCGACGCCGAACGGCAGCCGGCGGCTTCCGAACAGCGGCAGCGAATGGACCAGCCCCGGCAACGTCTGGGAGCTGTCACTGATGTAGCGGCGCACCAGCTCCTCGGCGACGATCCCGAGGCCGAACGTGGTGACGAGCCACGAGACGTTCGTGCGGGGGTCGAACCGCCCGAGTGGGGCGACGCCGACGAGATCGACGAGCACGCCGATCAGCGCCGAGAGCAGGACCACGAGGATCAGGATGATCGGCAGTGCGACGTCGCCATGGAACGCGTGCGCGTAGAGATCCCAGGCGAGGTATCCGCCGACAAGAACCAGCGTCCCCTGGGCGAAGTTGACGATGCGCGTGGTCGAGAAGATCAGGCTGTAGCCGAAGCCCACGAGGCCGTAGATCGAACCGATGGTGAGCGTGTAGACGGCGATCTGGGTGACGTCGCTCACCGGCTCAGTGGACCTTGCACGCCTTGGTCAGCTTCACGGTCGCCGACTTCGCGTCGGGCGGTGTCTTGGTGCACTCGGTGCCGTAGCCCTGCTCGAGCATCACCTTCACCGTGTCCGGATAGGCCTTGCGGTTGGCGGCGAGCGTCGGCCGCACGAGGACGGTGGGCCCGACGTACTTCGGGTCGGCCTTGAGGAACACCTCGGGCCACTCCTGGCCGAGCGCGTAGGGAGGATCGGTCTTCACCGGTCCGGAGTAGCGCTCGAGCGTCACCAGGCACAGCTGGTCGTCGGTGAGCGAGAGGTGCCGCTTGGCCGTGAAGCTGAACTCCAGGCCCGCGAACACCGTCTTCAGCTTCTCCATCTGCGCGACCACCTTGGTCCGGTCGACGGACTTGGCGAGCCGAGCCGATTCGAGCACCGCCCAATAGCCGTTCGCCGGCGACTCCTCGCCACCGGTCGGTGCGCCCAGACCGTATTGCGCGAGCCAGGAACGGATGGGGAACGTGGGCAGCCCGACGAAGCCACCGAGGTACCAACACGTGAGGGTCCCGACCTTGGCCGAGTCGCCGGCGAGCGCGGCCCACTTCTTCTCGCCGGTGGCGCCGGGCGAGCCCATCAGCTGCGGGTGCCAGTCCGGCCCCTTCGCGGTGGGCGTGTCGACGTAGGCCGCGCCGATCGAGTCGAGCGCCTTGACGACCCCCGCCGTGTTCTCGGCCAGTCCCCACACCAGCAGGCACTGCGGCTTGGCGGCCTTCAGGCGGGCGAGCTGCGCGCCGTAGTCGGCGGTGGCGAAGTTGAACTGCTCGGTGCCCGCGACCGTGAGGCCGTACTTCTTGGCCGCGGTCTCGAAGTACTCCTTGGTCGCCTCGCCCGGGGGCGTCACCGTGTCGTAGATGAGCCCGGCCGACGTGTACCCGCGGTCGTTCTTCGCGTACTTGAGGATCTGCTCGATCGCCTTGCGCTGCGGCAGGTACATCTGGAAGATCGAGCGTTCCGGCGACTTCGGGTACAGCTGACCGTCGGACCAGAGGTCGTTGAAGACCGCGACCACCGGGATGCCGTCCCGGTTGATCGTGGCCCGGGTCTCGCTGAGGCCGAAGGGCGTCGCCCACACGATCCCGACGACGGTGGGGTCGGCGACGAGTTGGTTGTAGGCCTTCTGCGCGCCGGCCGCGAGGTCCTCGGCCCGGGCGTCGACCAACTCGTAGGAGACATCGATCCCGGGGAACAGCTTGGTGTCCTTGATGTGGCTCTGCGCCGCCTTGAGGGAACGGGTGGTGAGGTCACCGATGAAGGCACCCAGACCGGTGAGCGGCGCGATCACGCCGACCTTCATGGTCTTCGGGAGGCCCGCGACGGTGCGCTTGCCCCTGGGCGGGCTGGCGGCGAGCGCATCGAGGAGCGAGGGCCGGCCGCCGGTGGCCGCCGCGGCGCGGCCGGCCATGCCGGTCGCGGAGGCGAACGACCCGAGCGCGACCGCGCCGACGCCGAGGGCACCGGCCTTGCCGGCCCACTCGAGGAAACGGCGGCGGTCGAGGGCCTCACGGCTGGCGGCGCCGGGTGGATCTTCGGGAGTCACGGCGGGCAGGTCTTCGGGCTGATCGGGCAGTCGTGAATTCACGGGCGGGACGTTACCCCCAGGTAGCTTTCGCCCGCGAGCAGGCCCGGCCGGCGTTCGGGTGGCGATCGAACCGGGGCCGGAGTTCCCGGCCGCGGCATCGGCTCAGACCGGTGGCGGCTGGTTCACCTCGGGGAGGGACTCCCGCGACCCTGCCAGCAACGACATGATCTGGTCCGCCGGGTAGCGCCGGTGGCCGCCGGGCGTGCGGACCGACGGGATACGACCCCGGCGGGCCCACTCGGCCACGGTCCGCTCGGAGACCTGGAACAGCACGGCGACGTCACGGGTCCGCAGCAATCGCTCCCGGGCAGCCGCCGGGATCGCGCCGTCCCCGAACAGCTCGGCAACGAGCGCGGCACGTTCGGATGCCGTGACGTTCATGGTTCCCCCCTCGGTCAATACGGGAGGCGGCCTCCCCCCTCTCCCGCAAACTGCACCCCGACATCTCTGCCGGATTGGCGCCTTTCGCAGGTAGTGCCGCCTCCCGTCTGGGGAGAGTGTGACCTGGGGCACGCTCGGCGGCAAGCACAGGTTCAGATTTTTTTCGCGGCGCACCGATCGAGCGCCCGCTCGACGGTCCGGCCGTCGGGCCGTCGGGCTGGTCAGGGCAGGACGACGAGGTCGTCCCGGTGGATCACCTCGTGGGTGACCCCCTCCGGCAGGTCGGCGGTGTGCCGTCCGGCGACCGAACGCAGGGTGGCCGCCGAATGCCGGGCGATGCCCTTGGCGAACACCACCCCGTCCTCGCCCGCGACCTCGACCGCGGCGTCGGGCTCGAAGCCGCCCTCGACCGATCGGACGCCAGCCGGGAGGAGCGACCGCCCGCGGGCGGTCAGCGCGCGCTTGGCGCCGTCGTCCACGACGATCCGGCCGACCGAGCCCATCGCGAACGCGATCCACAGCTTGCGGCTGGAGAGCCGGTCGGGACGGGGAACGACCGCGGTGCCGACGGGTGCGCCGGAGAGCGCTCCGCAGACGACATCGGGAGCACCTGCGGCGGCGATCACCGCCCGCACACCGGACCACGCGGCGATCTTGGCCGCCGCGAGCTTGCTGGCCATGCCGCCGCTGCCGCGATCGGTCCCGGCACCGCCGGCGACGGCCTCGAGCGCGGCGTCGACCTCTTCGATCTGCTCGATCAGCGATGCGTCGGTGTGCAGCCGCGGATCGGCGGTGAACAGCCCGGGGGTGTCGGTGAGCAGCACGAGGGCGCGCGCGCCGATCAGATGGGCGACGAGCGCGGCGAGGCGATCGTTGTCGCCGTAGCGGATCTCGTCGTCGGCGACGGTGTCGTTCTCGTTCACGACCGGGATCACGCCCAGGTCGAGGAGCTTGCGCAGCGTCTCGCGCGCGTGCAGGTACTGCCGGCGCTGACCGAAGTCGTGCGACGTGAGCAGCACCTGCCCGGCTACCGCGCCGTGACCACCCAGCTCGGACGCGAGCCGGGCCATCAGCCTCGGTTGGCCGACCGCGGCCAGCGCCTGCAGCGTGCCGATCTCCGTGGGGCGCGTCGCCATGCCGAGCGCGGGCATGCCTGCCGCGATCGCGCCCGACACGACCAGGACGATCTCGTGGCCCTCGGCCCGCGCCTTCACGATGTCGACGCAGAGCTTGCGGATGGCGTCTTCGTTGAACGTCCCCGTCGGCGTGGTGAGCGAGGACGTGCCGATCTTGACGACCCCGATCACCCGAGGCCCTCCATGAACTGCATCTCCACCGGGCCGATCCGCACGACATCGCCGTCGCGTACGCCGGCCCGGGTGAGCGCGCGCTCGACCCCGAGCTTGCGCAAGCGGTCCTGCACGTACTCCATTGCCTCGACGTTGGTGAGGTCGGCCATTGCCACCACGCGTTCGGCGCTGCGGCCGGTGACGACCCACTTGCCGTTGTCGTCGCGCACGACCGTGAATCCCTCGGTGGCCGGACGGTGGATCACGTACGCGTCGGGCTCGGGCACGACCTCACGCGCTTCGTGCACGAGGTTGCCGAGCGCGCCGAGGAAGCGGTCGAGACCCTGACGGGTGATCGCCGAGATCGTGAGGCCTTCGAACTCCGCCGCGGCCTCGGGCGCGGCGTCGGCCTTGCTGCCGATGCGCAGACGCGGCCGCTCGAGGAGATCGGGCTCGTAGCCGCCGAGCTCCGCGAGGAGGATGCGCTCCTGCTGTGCCGGACTGCGGCCGTCGACGGGATCGAGGTCGAGCAGCAGCACCAGCACGCGGGCCCGCTCGACGTGACGCAGGAACTGGTGGCCGAGGCCCTTGCCCTCGGCCGCGCCCTCGATCAGACCGGGGATGTCGGCCAGGACGAACTCGTGCTCCTGGAACCTCACGACACCGAGGTTCGGCTCGAGAGTGGTGAACGGGTAGTCGGCGATCTTCGGCCGGGCCGCGCTCACCGCGGAGATCAGGGTGCTCTTGCCCGCGTTCGGGAAGCCGACGAGCGCGGCGTCGGCCATGAGCCGGAGCTCGAGCCGGAGCCACTTCTCCTCGCCGTACTCGCCCTGCTCGGCGAAGCTCGGGGCCCGCCGCGCGTTGGTGAGGAAGCGTGCGTTCCCGCGCCCCCCGCTCCCGCCGCGGGCGGCGAGATACGTCGCACCGTGGCGCACGAGGTCGGCGATGATCTCGCCGTCGGGGCCGTGGACCGTGGTGCCCTCGGGGACGCTGACGATCAGGTCCTTGCCCTGGTGCCCGTGCTTCTTGTTGCCCGAGCCGTGCGCTCCCGACTCGGCCCGGCGGTGCGGATGGTCGCGGAAGGCGAGAAGCGACGCGGTGTTGCGATCGGCGCGGAGGAACACGTCGCCACCCTGGCCACCGTCACCGCCGTCGGGGCCACCCTTGGGCACGTGAGCCTCACGACGGAACGAGACGCAACCCGCGCCTCCGTTGCCGCCTCGGGCGTTGAGCTGCACTTCGTCGACGAACTGGGACTGGGCCATGAATCCAACAGGATACGGACCCCCGGCCGCGCACCGGAGCGAGATCCCCGATCCGCACGGTCCGTGTGTGCCACGCCGGTACGATCCCGGGCGATGCCGACCCGACTCCTCCTCGTGCGCCACGGGGAATCGACGTGGAATGCCGACGGGCGTTGGCAGGGTCAGGCCGATCCCCCGCTTTCGAACCTCGGCCGGGCGCAGGCGATGCAGGCGGCCCGCAGCGTGGGTCAGCTCGAGGCGATATGGGCGTCGCCGCTCGAGCGGGCGACGGCCACAGCCGAGATCATCGCGGCCGAGATCGGTATCGGCCCGGTGCTCACGACCGAGCTCGTGCGGGAGCGGAGCGTGGGCGAATGGTCGGGGCTGACGCACGCCGAGATCGAGGAGCGGTATCCGGGATTCCTCGCGGCCCGCAGGTCGCCGCCGGGCTTCGAGAGCGACGAGTCGGTCCTGGAGCGGGCGATTCCCGCCCTGCTCGCGATCGCGCGTGCGACGCCCGGCGACGTGCTGGTGGTGAGCCACGGCGGCGTGATCCGCACGGTGGAGCGCAGCCTCGGCGTGGAGCCGGCCGCGCTGGCGAACCTCGCCGGGCGCTGGCTCGATATCGACGACGGGTCGATCCGGCCCGGCGACCGGGTCGTGCTCATCGATCCCGGCGACGTGACCGTGACCATCCCCCAGCAGCTCTAGCCCAGGTCGGTGCGTTCACAGACAACCGTATGGGTTGTCTGTGCACGCACCGAGGTGCGGTGGGTCAGACGGAGACGGGCTCCTGCGTCTGGGCGGACACGCCGACGACGTCGACGAGCTTGCGGCCCTTGCGGTAGCCGAACTTCACCACGCCGTCACGCTTGGCGTAGAGCGTGTCGTCGGCGCCGAGACCGCAGTCCCGGCCCGGGTGGAAGTGGGTCCCGCGCTGGCGCACGATGATCGTGCCCGCCCGCACGTGGGTGCCGCTGTAGACCTTCACGCCCAGGCGCTGGGCGTTGGAGTCACGGCCGTTGCGCGACGACGCCGCGCCCTTCTTCTTCGACATGGTGTGTCCCTCAGCCCTTGGAGATCGCGGTGATCTCGATGGTGGAGTAGTGCTGCCGGTGGCCCCAACGCTTGCGCTGGTTGGCCTTGGCCTTGTACTTGAAGCCACGGATCTTCGGGCCCTTGGCCTCGCCGACCACGCGGGCGGTGACGCTGGCGCCACCGAGCTCCGACGGGGTGGCGAGCACGACGTCGCCGTCGACGAGCAGGACGGGCGTGAGCGCAACCTCGCCGTCGGCGCCGAGCAGCTCGACATCGAGGGTCTCGCCCTCTTGGACGCGGTATTGCTTACCGCCGGTCTTGATCACTGCATACATGGCGCGAAGGGGCCCTTCAGAACGTGAACGGAAAGCCGGAGGATCTTAGAGCAGATCCGGGGCTCAGGAGGAGGCCGCCCGATCGGCGGCCCCCGGGGCGACGTGCTCGGGGTGCGGGGCCGAGCCGCCGAGGAGCTGCTCGTTCACCACGAAGCCCCGTCCGGCGCAGACCTCGCAGCCGGTCGAGAAGGCCTCCACCAGGCCCTCGGAGATGCGCTTGCGGGTCATCTCGACCAGGCCGAGCTCGGAGACGTCGAAGACCTGGGTCCGGGTCTTGTCCCGGGCCAGGCACTCCTTGAAGTGCCGGACCAGCACGTCGCGGTTCTCGCGGATCTCCATGTCGATGAAGTCGATCACGATGATTCCGCCGATGTCGCGGAGTCGGAGCTGCCGGGCGACCTCTTCCGCCGCCTCCATGTTGTTCTTGAAGACGGTGTCCTCGAGGTTGTTCTTCCCGACGTTCTTGCCGGTGTTGACGTCGATCACGGTGAGCGCCTCGGTGCGCTCGATGATCAGCGACCCACCGGAGGCGAGCCAGACCTTCTTGTCGAGGGCCTTCACCAGCTGCTCGTGGACGTGGTGGCGCTCGAAGATCGGGAGCTCCTCGTCGTACAGCTCGACCCGCTCGGCGAGCTCGGGCGCGATGGCCTCGACGTAGCCCTTGACCTCCTTGAAGAGCTCGGGCGAGTCGATGACGACGCCCCGGTACTCCTTGGTGAACTCCTCGCGGATGACGCGGGTGACGAGCGCGGGCTCGCGGTAGAGGAGCGTGCCGCCCTTGCTGCGCGCGGCGAGGGCCGAGATCTGCTCCCACTGGTGCTTGAGACGGCGCATGTCGCGCTCCAGCTCCTCCGCGGTCGCGCCCTCCGCCGCGGTCCGCACGATCAGGCCCGCGTCCGGCGGTCGCAGCCCTTCGAGGATGCGGCGGAGCCGCTTCCGCTCGTCGTCGGGGAGGCGCTTCGAGATGCCGTAGGTGTCGGGCTGGTTCGGCACCATCACCACGAAGCGGCCGGCGAGGCTCACCTCCTGGGTGAGCCGGGCGCCCTTGTGACCGATCGGGTTCTTCGTGACCTGCACGAGGATCGACTGGCCGTTCTTGATCATCTGCTCGATCTTCGGCCGCTCGCCCTTGGTCTCGACGTCGGCGGGATCGAAGGCGACGTCACCGCGGTAGAGCACGCCGTTCTTCGGCGTGCCGATGTCGATGAACGCCGCTTCCATGCCCGGCAGGACGTTCTGCACCTTGCCCAGGTAGATGTTGCCGTCGATCGACGTGTCGTCGTCCTCGGGCCAGCTGACGTAGTGCTCCGTGAGCGCACGGCCCTCGAGGATGGCGATCTGGGTCGGACCGTCCTGGCCGACGTGCACCGCCATCAGGTAGCGGCCCGACGGTCGGCCCTTGCGCGACCGGCCCTTGCGCTTCTCCATCGTGGCGTCGTCGAGCTCGAAGTCGTCGTCGATGCCGAGATCGGCCTCGACGAAGGCTTGCTGCTTGGGGCGACCGCCAACGCTGCGGGCGGCGGTGCGCTCGGTGGGGGCTTCGCCGGTGCGTCCGGCGGCGCTGGTGCGACCGCGTCCGCCGCGACGGCGCCGGCGACGCTTCGGACCGGTGCCGTCGCCCTCGTCCTCGGCCGAGCCGTTCACGGCGTCGGAGGTGGAGCGGCCTGCGGAGGGCGCGGGCGCGGGGCGGGAATCACCGATGCGGGGCCGCTCGGCCGGCTCGGGTGTGTCGATGCCGGCGTCGAGGCGGGCCGTCTCGGCGAGGTCGTCGCTCGTGAGGCCGCGGTCTGCACC
>JAODBH010000221.1 GCA_025463865.1 Actinomycetes bacterium
TAGCCGTTGGTGAAGCCGGCGCCGAAACTGGGGTTGTAGATCCCGGTCGGCAACAGCACGTCGGATGGGTCGGTGCCGGCCAGGTACCGCGGGTACGCCGACTGATTCCGCCGGGCACCCGCGACCGCGCCCATCGCGATCCCGCCGAGCAGCCCGATCAGCAGAGCGAGCGACAGGTAGCCGGCCCACCGGCGCCCGAAGGTGGCCCGGAACCGATACCAGCTGACGCGAAGCGTGGAGGTCACCGTGGTGCTCCCGAGCGCGTGCCGCTGCCCACGAAACCATCGACCCCCACTGGCACGAAAGTCGCGCCCTTACTTCGGTGAGTCTGACCGCAGGCCCGGCGAGGCCCAAGGGCGTCAGCCCGTCCGCCAGGGTCGTGCTGGCACCACTGTTCGACGCCCTAGTCCAGCAGGGAGAACGCTGACCCCTACGCGGAAGCTCCGGCCCGGCCGGGCAACATGCGGTACGCCTCGTAGACGGAGTCGACGCGTTTCACGGCCGCGATGATCGTGTCGAGGTGGCTCGGGACCGCGAGCTCGAACTCGAACTTGATCTTCGCGATCCGGTCGGCCGACGTCTGTGACGAGCACGACAGGATGTTGACGTGGTACTCGCTGAGCACCTGGGCGACGTCACGAAGCAGCTTCGAGCGGTCGAGCGCCTCGACCTCCACCGACACGACGTACATGGCGGGCTGATCGTGGTCCCATTCGACCTCGATGAGGCGGTCGGCCTGACTGGTGGCGAGACCCGACGCGTTGGCGCAGTCGGCGCGGTGCACCGACACGCCGCGCCCCCGGGTGACGAAGCCCATGATCTCGTCGCCCGGCACCGGCGTGCAGCACCGCGACAGGCGCACCATCACGTCGTCGAGGCCCTCGACGTGCACACCGACCGCTCGGCGCTTCGCGGCACGCGGGGTCGGCGGCGGGTTCTGCGTGGTGATGGGGAGCTGCTCCTCCCCCTCCTTGAGCTCGCGCTGGACCCGCTGGGCCACGGCCTGTCCGCTGATGTGGTTCTCGCCGATCGCGGCGTGGAGCGAGTCGAGATCGGCGTAGTTCATGACCGTGGCCACGTCGACGAGCGTCTGCGAGTTGGTGAGCTTCTGCACCGGGAGGCCCAGCTTGCGGAGGGCCTTCACCAGCTCTTCGCGGCCGGCCTCGATCGCGTCGGAGCGGCGCTCACGGGAGAAGCGCTGGCGGATCTTCGCCTTCGCGCGGGGTGAGCGGACGAACTGCAGCCAGTCACGCGAGGGGCCTGCGCCCTCCACCTTGCTGGTGAAGATCTCCAACGTGTCACCCGACGAGAGCGCGGAGTCGAGCGGCACCAGGCGGCCGTTCATGCGGGCGCCGATGCAGCGGTGGCCGACCTCGGTGTGGATCGCGTAGGCGAAGTCGATCGCGGTGGAGCCCGCGGGCAGGGTGATGACCTTGCCCTTCGGGGTGAAGACGAAGACCTCGTCCTCCTCCAGGTCGACCTTCAGGGTCTCCATGAACTCGGCCGGGTCGTTGGTCTCCTGCTGCCAGTCGACCATCCGCTGCAGCCACTGCAGATCCTCCGCAGGCGACTGCTGCTCCTTGTAGCCCCAGTGCGCAGCGATGCCGAACTCGGCCCGGCGGTGCATCTCCGTCGTGCGGATCTGCACCTCGACGAGCTTGCCTCCCGGCCCCACCACCGTCGTGTGCAGCGACTGGTAGAGGTTGAACTTGGGCATCGCGATGTAGTCCTTGAACCGGCCCTGGACCGGCTTCCACAACGCGTGGATGGAACCCAACGCGCCGTAGCAGTCCTTGACCGAGTCGACGATCACCCGCACGCCGACGAGGTCCTGGACCTCGTCGAACTCCTTGCCCTTGACGACCATCTTCTCGTAGATGGACCAGTAGTGCTTCGGGCGGCCCCGCACGTCGCCGTCGATCTTGAGCTGCTCGAGCCGGGCCCGCAGGGCGCTCAGCACGATCTCGAGGTTCTCCTCGCGCTGCGGGGCGCGGGTCGCGACCATCTGCTCGATCTCGGCGTAGCGCTTCGGGTAGAGGACCGCGAAGGCGAGGTCCTCGAGCTGCCACTTCACGTCCTGGATGCCGAGGCGGTGCGCGAGGGGCGAGTAGATGTCGAGCGTCTCCTGCGCGATCCGCCGCTGCTTCGCCTCCGGCAGTGACGCGATGGTGCGCATGTTGTGCAGGCGGTCGGCGAGCTTGATGATCAGGACGCGGATGTCCTTGGCCATCGCCACGAGCATCTTGCGCAGCGTCGCGGCCTGCTGCTCCTCCTTGGAGTCGAACTTCAGCCGGTCGAGCTTGGTGACGCCGTCGACGATGGTCGCGACCTCGTGACCGAACTCGCGCTCGAGCTGCTCGTGGGTGACCTTCGTGTCCTCGACCGCGTCGTGGAGCAGCGCGGCGGCGACGGTCACGTCGTCGAGGCCGAGGTCGGCGACGATCATGGCGACCCGGAGGGGATGCGAGATGTAGGGCTCCCCCGAGCGGCGCACCTGGTCGACGTGCGCGGCGCGGGCGGTGGCGAACGCCCGCTGGATCAGGTCGGTGGACGCGCGGGGGTGGCGGCCGACGTAGGCGGCCACGAGGGGGGCGACCTCGGCGTCGATGTGGGGCTGGGTCCGCCGCCAGGGCAGCACCTTGCGGCGCTCGCTCCGGGTGACGACCGGTTCGACCGTGCTCATGTCCAGACCAGCTTTCGGGACCGCATGCCCGCCTCAACACCGCCGGAGTCACGCATATGCCACCAGGGCGTGCGCCTCGTGGCCGTCGAGCTTGGCCCGGCCGCCGAGGGCTTCGAGCTCGATGAGGAACGCCAGGCCCACCAGCTCTCCGCCGAGCCGCTCGGTCAGCCGGATGGCCGCCGCCGCGGTGCCGCCCGTGGCGAGGACGTCGTCGACGATGAGGACCCGCTCCCCCGGATGGACCGCGTCGCGGTGGATCTCGAGGAGGTCGGTGCCGTACTCCAGCGCGTACTCCTCGCGCTCGATCTCCCACGGCAGCTTGCCCGCCTTGCGCACGGGCACGAAGCCGGCGTTGAAGCGGTAGGCGACCGGCGCCGCGAGGACGAAGCCGCGGGCCTCGATCCCGAGGACCTTGTCGATGTGGCGGCCGTCGAAGGGCTCGGCGATCCGGTCGACCGTGGCCGCGAACGCCTTCGGGTCCGCGAGGAGCGGCGTGATGTCGCGGAACGTCACGCCGGGCGCAGGGAAGTCGGGGATGTCGCGGACGTGTGCTTTCAACCAGTCGACATCGAGACCCATCGGGTCATCGTACCGGCCGGGTCCGGAATGGCGGAACCACCGGGGAGCCCCGGCAGCCGCGTGCTCAGCGCTTCCGCTTCGGCTTCGTGGTCTTGCGGGGCCGGGGCGGGATCGCCCGCGCCGGAGTGGGCGGCATCGTGCCGACCTCGACCTCGACCTCGACCTCGGCGACCTGCGGCTCGTCGGCACCGGCCGGAGCTCCGGCGACGACCGTGGCTGCGGGCACGGGGGCTTGCGGCGAACGGCCTTGCGACGAACGGCCTTGCGACGATCGGCCTGCCGGCGCACGGGGCGCCGCGACGGCCGCCGGGACGGGTGCGGTCGCGGTCCTGGCCGGGGTCCCGGCGCGACCGGCGCGCTCGCGGAGCGCCCGGTTCTTCGGCTCGCGCTCCTTCAGCCAGGCCAGGATCGGGGTGGCGACGAAGATCGACGAATAGGCGCCGACGAGCAGGCCGACGAACAGCGCGATCGCGAAGTCGCGGATCGCCAGCGCGCCCATGATCCCGCTGCCGACCACGAGCAGCGACGCGACCGGCAGCAGCGCGACGAACGACGTGTTGAGCGACCGCATCAGCACCTGGTTCATGCTGCGGTTCACGACCATGGAGTAGGTCTCGCCGCGCGCGGTCCCGAGCAGGGCGGTGTTCTCCCGCACCTTGTCGAAGACCACCACGGTGTCGTAGAGCGAGAACCCGAGAATGGTGAGGAACGCGATGACGGTTGCGGGTGTCACCTCGAAGCCGAAGACGGAGTAGACGCCGACCGTGATGATGATGTCGTGGACCAGCGCGAGCAGCGCGGCCAGGGCCATCTTGGGTTCGAAACGGACGCTCAGATAGAGCGCGATCAGGCCCAGGAACCACCCGAGCGCGACCAGGGCCTTGTGGCTCACCTGCCCACCCCACGTGGGGCCGACCTCGTTGACGCTGACGGCCGAGACCGCCACTCCACCGTTCTTGGCCAGGTCCCGGGTGATCTTGTCGAGCGCGGCGGCCTTCTGGGTCGGCGCCTCCACCCGGATCTGGTTCCCGCCGACGACCACGATCTTGGGGTCGGTCACGCCGTCCTTCGCCATGATCGAGCGGACCGCGCTGACCGACGGGGACCCGGTCTTGACCGTGTACTGCCAGGCCGTGCCGCCCTCGAAGTCGATGCCGAGGTTGAGGCCGCGGGCGCCGAACGAGACCAACGAGATCAGGATCAGAAGCCCCGAGATCAGCCCCCAGCGCCACGAACGCTGGATGAATTGGAAGTTCGTCCGCTCGTGGTAGATGTCGCTGAACGTGTGGCGCCTGCCGTCGGCCCTCGGGCTCACGCGACCACCTCCGGGGAGTCGAGACCGGCCGCGATGCCCACGTTCCGCATGCGCACCAGCGACGGCTTGCGGGCCATGAGCGACACCAGCGGGTGCATGAACGTGTACGAGATGACCAGGTCGAGCAGCGTGGAGAGGCCGAGGAAGAACGCGAAGCCGCGCACGTCGCCGATGGCCAGGAAGTAGAGCGCTCCCGCACCGATGAGCGAGACGAGGTCGGCGGCGACGATCGTCTTGAACGACCGCACGAAGCCCCGGTCGACGGACGACCGCACGGTCTTGCCCGTGCGCACCTCGTCCTTGAGTCGCTCGAAGTAGACGACATAGCTGTCCACCGTGATGCCGACCGACACGATCAGACCCGTGACGCCGGAGAGGGTCAGCGAGAGCCCGATGGTCTGGCCGAGGTAGACGACGATCGAGTACGTGGCCGCCGCCGTCATCGCCAGCCCGAGCCACACGACGAGGCCGAGCAAGCGGTAGTAGACGAACATGTAGAGCGCCACGAGCGCGAGGCCGATGAGGCCCGCGACGATGCCGGCGTGCAGCTGGTCCTTGCCGAGGCTCGGCGAGACGCTCTCGCTGCTGAGCTGCGTGAGGCGCACCGGCAGGGCGCCGAACTTGAGCACGGTCGCGAGATCCTTGGCGTCGCCCTCGGTGAAGCTGCCACTGATGCGCACGTTGCTGCCGGTGATGCCGGCGTTGATCGTCGGGGCGCTCTGGACGACGCCGTCGAGGACGATCGCAACCTGCTTGTTCACGAGCGGCTGGGCGATGTTGGAGACGAACTGGGCGCCGCCGTTGCGGAACGTGGCGTCGACACCCCAGCCGCCCTGCGACCCGCCGCCGCTGATGAACGTGGCGGTCGCGCCGCTCACGTTCTTCCCGGTGAGCGCCGCGGGGCAGAGGATGTAGGCGACCGGCGGCTTGTCCTGCGGCCTACCGGGGAGGATGACCACCTGGTTGGCGTGGGCCTGGTCGCCACCGTTGGTCGTGAGGATCGCCTTGGTGGGCAGCGGCGCGGTGGTCGTGGTCGGCGCCTTGGTGGTGCTCGTCTTGCCCTTCGCGGTGGTGGTCGTGGCCGCCGCCGTGGTCGTGGTCGTCCCCGCCTTGGTGGTCGCGACCGGATCGGTGCCACCGGTCGTCTGGCGGGGACGGGAGCGGCCGGCACCTCCGGCCGACGCGGTCGTGGTCGAACCCGCGGTCGTGCCCGGAGCCGCGGTCGTGGTCGGCGCGGTCGTGGTCGGCGCCGCCGTCGTGGTGGTCGCCTTGCCCGTGTCGCCCACGCCGCCGATGCAGTTGGCGCCCAGCGCCGCGAGCTCAGCCGGTGACACCGCCCCAGGCGCGGTTGTGGACGTGGGCGGCGCGGTCGTCGCGGTCCCCGCCGTGGTGGTGCTGCCGGCCGCCTTGGTGGTCGTGGTCGTCGTCGAGCTCGAGGAGGACGCGGCGATCGGCGTGGTCTGCAGGACCTCGCGGAACGTGAGGAGCGCGGTCTTGCCGACGAGGCGCTTCGCCTTGTCGCGGTCCTTCACCCCGGGGAGGTCGACAATGATGTCCTTGCCCTGGCGGGAGATCTCGGGCTCGGCCACACCGAGCGCGTTGACGCGCTGCGAGATGATGTCCTTCGCCTTGTCGATCGACGACGACGGCGGGTTGCCCTCGGCGTGGAAACGCACCGAGATGCCCCCCTGCAGGTCGAGGCCGAGGACCGGCGAGTTGCCGCTCATGATCGTCGCGAACAGCGCGGCGACGATGACGACGATCGTCGTCGCGAGCAACCACACGTTCTTCCGCATGCTGAAATCCCGGCTCAGTCGCCGGCGTCGGCGTCGGCGTCAGTGTCGGTGTCGCTGAGCGCCTCGCGGCGGGCGATCGCGCCGCGGGCGATGGTGATGTCGAGCCCCGGCGCGACCTCGAGCGCCATCGTCGTGTCGGCGATGGATTGCACCGTGCCGTAGATGCCGCCGGTGGTGACGATCCGGTCGCCGATCCTGAGGCTGTCGACCAGCATCTGGTGGCCTGCGATCCGTCGACGCTGCGGCAGGACGACCAGGAAGAAGAAGGCCGCGATCAGCACGACGAACGGCAACAGGAAGTACGCGATGTCCATCGGGGCTTTCGGTTCGTGGAGGAACGGGCGGACATTAGCGCGGGATACCGGCCGAATCGGGGCGAGGTGAACACCGGAGAAACTGCTCCGGCGGGCCTCTCCCGGCGGGTGAAACGGCCGTCATCGGCGAGCCCGTGGGTTGCCCGCCAGATTAGGCGTTGGTGACCACGGCACTGACCGCGGCACCCGGATCGGTGGGATTCGGGCCGTTCCCGCGGTCGCGGAGCGTGGCCCTCAGCCGAAGAGCCCGGGCTCCGACGGCCGGGAAGCCGGGGGCTGGAGACCGAGATGCGCGTAGCCCGCCGGCGTCGCGATCCGCCCCCTCGGTGTGCGCTGGAGCAGACCCTGCTTGAGCAGGAAGGGCTCGTACACGTCTTCCAGGGTGTCGGGCTCCTCGGCGAGCGACGCGGCCAGCGTGCCGAGTCCCACGGGCTGGCCCGCGAACGTGACGCACAGCGCGTGCAGGATCGCCCGGTCGACCTTGTCGAGGCCGAGCTCGTCGACCTCGAACAGCGCGAGCGCCTGCTGCGCGACCTCGAGCGTGACCGTGCCGTCGCCGCGGACCTCGGCGTAGTCGCGCACCCGCTTGAGGAGCCGGTTCGCGATCCGCGGGGTGCCCCGGGAACGTCGCGCGCACTCGAGCGCGGCCGGCGGCTCCAGTGGCACGCCGAGGATTCCCGCGGCGCGGGTGAGGATCGAGACCAGCTCTTCGGGCGTGTAGAAGTCGAGGCGGGCCACGAAGCCGAATCGGTCGCGCAGCGGGCCCGTGATGAGGCCGGTTCGGGTGGTGGCACCGACGAGCGTGAACCGGGGCAGGTCGAGCCGGATCGAGCGGGCCGACGGGCCCTTGCCGATCACGATGTCGAGCTGGAAGTCCTCCATCGCCGGGTAGAGCACCTCCTCGACCGCGCGCGGAAGGCGGTGCACCTCGTCGATGAAGAGCACGTCGCCGTCGTCGAGGTTGGTGAGGATCGCCGCGAGGTCACCGGCCCGTTCGAGCGCGGGCCCGCTGGTGATGCGCAGGCTGACGCCCATCTCGACCGCGACGATCCCGGAGAGGCTGGTCTTGCCGAGCCCGGGCGGGCCCGCGAAGAGGATGTGGTCGACCGACTGCCCGCGCTGCTTCGCCGCGCTGAGCATGATCTGGAGGTGCTCGACCAGGCGCGGCTGGCCGACGAAGTCGTCGAGCGATCGCGGCCGGAGCGTGGTCTCCTCGGCCGACTCGATCGGATCGGCGCTGGCGCGCAGGAGCTCCTCGCGACTCATACGCGCACCGCCAGCTGCTTCAGCGCGTCGCGCAACAGGTCTTCGACCCCACCGTCGTCGGGCAGCAGCGCGAGCACGTCGCGGATCTCGTCGGGCGCGTAGCCGAGACCCGTGAGCGCGGCCCGGACCTCCGAGCGGGGGCCGGCCGCGGTGCCGGGCACCTCGGCGAGGTCGAGGTCGGGTATGTCGAGCCGGGGCTTCAGCTCGACGAGCAGGCGCTGCGCGGTGCGCTTGCCCACGCCCGACACGATCGTGAGCGCCTCGAGGTCGTCGTCGAACAGCACCCGGCGCAGCGCGGCCGGCGTGTGGACGCTCAAGATCGCGAGCGCGAGCTTCGGGCCCACACCGGTCGCCCCGATCAGCACCTCGAACGTGTCGCGCTCGTCGCGCGTCGGGAACCCGAACAGCACCATGGCGTCCTCACGCACGTGGAGGTGGGTGAAGAGGAACGCCGGCTGGCCGGGATGCAGCGCGGGCAACGCGCTGATCGGCACCGACAGGCGGTACCCCACTCCCCCGACCTCGACCAGCACCTCGCCGGTCGGGGTGCGTTCGAGCACACTGCCGCGGACCGAACCGATCATCGGGATCCTTCCTTGGCGATCGCCGCGTCGACCGCGGCCTGGAGCTTGGAGCCGGCGCTGCCGGTACCACCGGTGCTTCCGATCGGCGCGCCGACGCCGGCCGCGTGTTCGGTGCGGAGCCGCAGCGCCCCGCCCCAGCTGTGTGCGAGCGCCAGCGCGAGGGCGTCGGCGGCGTCGGGCGGTTCCGGCATCGCGTCCAGCCGCAGCAGCGCGGTGACCATGGTCTGGACCTGCAGCTTGTCGGCGCCGCCGTAGCCGACGACGGCCTGCTTGACCTCGTTCGGGCTGTAATGCGCGAGCGGAATCCCGCGGCGGGCTGCGGCGACCATCGCGAGCCCGCTCGCCTGGCCGACCGACATGGCGGTACGGACGTTCACCTGGAACAGCACCCGCTCGACCGCGACGGCCGTCGGCCGCAGCTCGTCGACGAGATCCTCGAGCTCCCGGCTCAGCGCGAGCAGCCGGAGCTCCAGGGGATCGTCCTTCGAGGTGCGGATGACGCCGTAGGCGACGGCCTCCGCCTGCCCGCCCCGCCCGCGCCGGACCGCGCCGTACCCGCAGCGCGACAGTCCCGGGTCGATGCCGAGCACAACCCCCGAATCGAACACGGGTTCGATCCTACGACGCCCACTCCCCGATTCGCGGACCCTCCCGAGCTTCGTGCGCGACGCACCGGCCGAACCGGTAGGCGAGAGCGCACGGGGTCGGGTCAACCGGAGCGGTTGGGGCCGGCGCGGGTCGGGGTGATGCGGACGATGCAGCGCCGGTCGCGCACCATGGCGGCGCGGTAGTCGTCCCAGTTGTCGTGCTCGCCGGAGATCGAGCGGTAGAGCTCGACGAGGAGATCCATGGCCTCAGGGAGCGGGACGATCTCCGCGGTGCCGTCGACCTGGATCCACTGGCCGTAGAAGCCGTCGGGCAGGACGCAGAGCGAGACGGCCGGGTCGCGGCGGACGTTCTTCACCTTGAGCGCGGGCTCCCGCGTGCTGATCATCACCCGGCCCTCCTCGTCGAGGGCGCACACGATCGGCGACATCTGCGGGCTGCCGTCGGCGCGGCGGGTAGCCAGCACCGCGCGGTGGTGCACCCGGAGGAAGTCGCGAGCCGCCTCGAGATCCATCGCTTCGAGCTCGATCAGGCCGACATCGCCGACAGGACCGAGTCGGGGATGTCGAAGTTGGCGTAGACGTTCTGCACGTCGTCGTGCTCCTCGAGCGCGTCGATGACCCGCAGCACCGACTTCGCGTCGCTCTCGGTCTCGAGCGCGACCGACGTGCTCGCGAGCATCGTCAGATCGGCGTCGCGGACCGGGATGCCGGCGGCCTCGAGCGCGGTGCGCACCGCGTGGAAGTCGGTGGCCGGCGTGGTGACCTGCCAGGCCTCGTCCTGGTCCTCGATGTCCTCCGCACCGGCTTCGAGCGCGACGAGCATCAGGTCGTCCTCCGACGCCGCTCCCTTGTCGACGAAGATCACGCCCTTGCGCTCGAACTGCCAGCTGACCGCGCCGGGCTCTGCGAGCGAACCGCCGTTGCGGCTGAAGATGTTCTTGATCTCCGAGCCGGTGCGGTTGCGGTTGTCGGAGAGCGTCTCGACGTAGACGGCGATGCCGTGCGGTGCGTAGCCCTCGTAGTTGATCGACTCGTAGGTGACGCCCTCGAGCTCGCCGATGCCCCGCTTGATCGCCCGCTCGATGTTGTCCTTGGGCATCGAGCCGTCGCGCGCCTTCTGGACCATCGTGCGCAGCGTCGGGTTGCCCTCGAGGTCTCCCCCGCCGGACCGGGCCGCCACCTCGATCTGACGCGCGAGGCGCGCGAAGACCTTGCCGCGGGCGGCGTCGGCCGCGCCCTTGGCGTGCTTGATCGAATGCCACTTGGAATGCCCACTCACGCGGCGACCTCCTGCTGCAGAAACCGTTGATGCAATCGGAGATCCCCCGACAGCTCCGGATGGAATGATGCCGCCCAAACCCGGCCCTGGCGAATGAGCACGGGCCGATCGTCGTGGCGGGCCAGGACCTCGACCCCGTCGCCGGACCGCTCGATGACGGGGGCCCGGATGAACACGCCCGGGAACGGAGCCCCGGTGAGGCCCTCGACCCGGAGCGGCACCTCGAACGAGGCCACCTGGCGGCCGTAGCCGTTGCGGCGGACCGCCACGTCGAGGAGCGAGAGCGGCTCCTGGTCGGCCCGACCGTCGAGCACGTCGGACGCGAGGACGATCAGCCCCGCGCAGGTGGCGAACGTCGGGAGGCCGCCCGCGACGCGTTCCCGCAGCGGGGCCCGCAACCCCGACGAGTCGAGCAGCTTGCCGATCGTGGTCGACTCCCCCCCGGGGAGGAAGAGCGCGTCGACGCTCTCGAGCTGTTGCGGGACGCGCACCTCGATCGCTTCGCAGCCGAGCGCGTCGAGCACCTCACGATGCTCGCGGAACGCCCCCTGCAGGGCCAGCACGCCGACCTTCACCTGGGGGCACCGCCCGCTACCAGCCCCGGTCGGCGAGGTGGGTGTCGGAGGGCGCGAGCTGGATGCCGCGCATCGCGTCGCCGAGGCCGCGCGACACCTTGGCGACGATGGCCGGATCGACGTAGTGGGTGGTCGCCTCGACGATCGCCTTGGCCCGGCTGGCCGGGTCGTCGCTCTTGAAGATGCCGCTCCCGACGAATACCGACTGCGCGCCGAGCTGCATCACGAGCGACGCGTCGGCCGGCGTGGCGATGCCTCCGGCGCAGAACAGAGGGACCGGGAGCTCACCGAGCTCGGCTACTTCCTGCACGAGATCGATCGGCGCCCGCAGCTCCTTGGCCCAGCCGTAGAGCTCCTCGTCGTCGGCGACGGTGATGCGGCGGATGTCGCCCAGGATCGACCGCAGGTGCCGGACGGCCTCGACGATGTTGCCGGTGCCGGCCTCACCCTTGGAGCGGATGAGCGCGGCGCCTTCGGAGATACGCCGCAGCGCCTCGCCGAGGTTGGTGGCCCCGCACACGAAGGGAGCCGTGAAGGACCACTTGTCGACGTGGTACGCCTCGTCGGCCGGCGTCAGGACCTCGGACTCGTCGATGAAGTCGACCCCGAGGCTCTCGAGGACCTGGGCTTCGGCGAAGTGACCGATACGGCATTTCGCCATGACGGGGATCGTGACCTCGGCCTGGATGGCCTCGATCATCGCCGGGTCGGACATGCGGGCGATCCCACCGTCGCGGCGGATGTCGGAGGGGACGCGCTCGAGGGCCATGACGGCCACCGCGCCGGCGTCCTCGGCGATCTTGGCCTGGGTCGCGTCGACGACGTCCATGATCACGCCGCCCCGCAGCATCTCGGCCAGACCGCGCTTGACGGTGGCGGTGCCGGTGGCGCGGGTGTCTACGGACTGGAGGGTCGCGTCGGACGGGAGGGTCTCGTCGGTGTTGTCGGTCTCGACCGGATCGGCCACGGCAATCACGTCCTCAGAACGGCGAACGGACCACCAGCCTACCGGTGACCGACGCCGGTCGACCCACCGTTACGCCACCCGTACCTCCCAGGGCGCCGGCCTGCTCCTCGTGGTGCGGGCTACTTCTTCTTGGCCGTGGTGGCCGGAGCGCGCGTGGCGGTCGTCGCCGGCGCCGCCGTGGTCGCCGCCGGGGCCCGGACGTCGACGACCGACCCGACCGGTGCGAACGAGACCCACGTCTGGCCCGGCGTGAGCGACAGCGGAGCCCCGGCGGCGTCGGTGTAGGTGGTCGGCTGGTTCGGGTCGGAATGGCTCCAGCGGCCCTTCACGAGCTTGCCGGCGGAGAAGATCCAGGCGTCACCCGATCCGCTCACCACGCCTTCGGCGTCGAAGGCTCCGGGCTGGCCCTGCCACTGCAGGAACTGCACGATGACGTTCTTCGGCGAGACGCGTTTGCCCGACGCGGCATTGAACGGCACGCCGCCCATCGAGCGGTCCCACGACTGCGTGAACGCGTTCCACGAGAAGCTCGCGGCGTAGCCCGCGCGCGGGATGAAGTTGACGGTGAAGGAGTCGACGCCCTCGCCGGGGAACGGCGCGTTCGCGGCGCGGTAGGTGAACATCGCCGGCGGCGGGATGGGCTTGCCGCCCTTGCTCCAGGCCTTGGCCGGGTACGCGTAGAGGTTGTGCGGCGCGGGGCGCGACTTCAACCGGAACATGACGTCCTGGTTGTTCTCCGTGAGCACCAGGAACGGGCCCGCCTGCGCAGCGGCGAGGTTCTTGGGCGTACCGCCGCTCAGCATGAAGATCCCGCCGAGCGGGCGGAGCACCTGCGGGTCCATCGGCCGGACCGAGCGCACCGGGCCCACCGAGTCGGGCGCATTGGAGTTGAAGACCGCGATGAAGCGCGTGATGCCGCCGTCGACCACTTCTTCGTAGACGATGTCGGCGACGTCGAGGCCGCTCTGCGGGCGCGCCTCGGGCGTGTTCTCGATCTTCACCGCGAGCGACGCCCGGCCGAGCGCCGCGCCCGACGGATCGGGCAGGCCGGTGAGCGGCGCGATCGGAGGCGTCTTGGCGGTGGTCGTCGTCGCCGACGCGGTGGTCGTCGACTTCTTCGGGTCCGCGTTCTTCGAACCTCCGCCGCAGGCCGCGAGAGCCAGCGCCGCGGTGAGCGCCACCGTGGCGAGGGTGAACCGCTTGCGTTCGATCACATTTCCTTCAGTCGGGCGATCCGGTCCTCGAGGGGAGGATGCGTGTCGAAGGCCCGGTCGAGCCACGACTCCTTCGAGCCGGAGGGCTTGCCCTCCAGCGGCTGCTCGATCCACATCTGCGCCGTCGCGCGAGATGCGTGATGGACGACGGAGTGGTCGCCCTTGAGCTTCTCCAACGCGGAGATCAGGCCCGGCGGGTACCGGGTGAGCTGCACCCCGCTCGTGTCGGCGAGGTACTCCCGGTTGCGGCTCAACGACAGCTGCATGAGCTGGGCCGCGAACGGAGCCAGGATCAGCAGAGCGAAGGCCGCGAGCACCAGCACGAGGCCGAGCGCGCCGGAGTCGGAGTTGTCGCGGCGGTCACGCCGGCCGCCGAACCACATGAACCGCATGCCGATGTCGGAGAGCAGCACGATGGTGCCGACCGCGGTGACCGCGATCGTGGACACGAGGATGTCGTAGTTCTTCACGTGCGACAGCTCGTGGGCGATGACCCCCTCGAGCTCGACCCGGTTCATCATCGCGAGCAGCCCCGACGTGACGGCGAGGGCGGCGTGCTTCGGGTTGCGGCCGGTGGCGAACGCGTTCGGGGCCGGGTCGTCGATGACGTAGAGCCGCGGCTTCGGCAGCCCCGCGGCGATGCAGAGCCCCTCGACGAGGTTGTGGTAGCGCTGGTACTCCGGCCCGTCGGCGGGCTTGGCGCGGCTGACCGCCAACGCCACCTTGTCCGAGTTGAAGTACGACGTGAACGCGAGCGCGACCGCGATGACGAGGGCGACGATCACGCCCGCGACGCCGTAGCCCAGGAGGAAGTCGAAGGCGGTCGCGACCAGGACGATCATGGCGACGAAGAAGAACAGCAGGAGGAACGTCTTGCGCTTGTTGCGCGCGATTTGCTCGTACAGCGGGGGCCTCGATCAGACGTGCCGGGCCCGAGGCGCGTTGCGCGCCCCGGGCCACACGGCGTGGAGTTCCGTTTAGAACTGGACCTTGACCGGCCCCTGCGCCTCCGGCTCACTCTCGAAGTACTCACGCTTCTCGAAGTGGAACATGCCGGCGATGACGCTGCGGGGGAAGGTCTGGATGTTGTTGTTGTAGCCCAGCACGGAGTCGTTGTAGAACTGCCGCGCGTACGCGATCCGGTCCTCGGTCGACGTCAGCTCTTCCTGCAGGTTGAGGAAGTTCTGGTTGGCCTTGAGGTCGGGATACGCCTCGGCGACCGCGAACAAGCTCTTCAGCGTGCCGGACAGTGCGTTCTCGGCCGCGGCCTGTTGCTGCGGCGAGCCCGTCTGCTGGGCGTTGAGGGCATTGGCCCGGGCGGCGGTGACCGCCTCGAACGTGCTCTTCTCGTGAGCGGCGTAGCCCTTGACCGTCTCGACCAGATTGGGGATCAGGTCGTAGCGGCGCTTGAGCTGGACGTCGATCTGTGACCAGGCGTTGTCGATCCGGTTCCGGGATCGGACCAGGCCGTTGAAGGCGAGGACCAGGAACAGGACGACCAACACCACGATCACGACGATGATGATGCCGATGACCACGGGAGATGTCTCCTAGAGAGAGGACGTTCCGACCAGCATACGACGGGCAGGGGGCCCTTACCGGGCATGGCCGGTCGGGTTGGAGGGCCCGGTCTCAGTCGGGGCGGCCGATGCCGATGGCCGATTCGTACACAGGGATGAAGCGCTCGGCGAGGTGCTCCATGGAGTACTCGTTGGCGCGGGCCTCGCCCTCGGCGACGAGGTCGGCGCAAAGCACGGGATCGTCGAGGGCCCGGCGCAGCGCGGCGCGCAACGCGGCGGCGTCACCGGGCGGCACGAGGATGGCCTCGCGTTCGGCGCGCGCCACGTCGGCGTAGCCGGTGATGTCGGTGGCGACGACCGGCGTTCCCGCGGCCATCGCCTCGAGCAGCACGATGCCGAACGACTCGCCGTGCAGCGACGGCGCGCAGAACAGCGACGCGCCCCGCAGGCGCCGGGCGAGCTCACCGTCGCTCACGCGGCCCAACCACTCGACGTCCGCGAGGCCGCGGGCCTTGAGCGCCTCGGTCTCGGGACCTTCACCCACGACCCACAGCGCGACGTCGCGGTCGAGCCCGGCGAATGCGTCGAGGAGCACGCCCAGACCCTTGCGGGGCTCGTGGCGCCCGACGAAGAGGATGGTCCGGCGTTCCGTGGGCCACGGAACGGCCTTCGCGAACCGCGGGACCTCCACGCCGTTGGGGATGACCCAGTACGAGCCACCCAGCGATTCCTGGACCAGCCGCCGAGCCTCCTCCGACACCGCGGTGCGGAACGTGATCCGCCCGATGCCGGCCCGCAACGGCTTGCGCAGGTACGAGTACAGCGGGAGTCGGCCGGCCGCGGCGTGAAAGGTGCCGACGATCGGCTCCTCGCAGCTGAGCAGCGCGGCGACCGTGGGCCCGGGGACGAGCGGCTCGTGGAGGTGGACGACATCGGGCCCGAAGGCACGGAGCGCGTCGAGGGTGCGGCGGGCCACGATCTTCCCCGGCGCGATCGGAGCCTCCGATCCGTTGGACGAGAAGCGCGTGCTCACGCCGACCGAGATGACTCCGGGCTCCGGTGGCGGTCCGTCGGACGGCCCCAGAACCCGAGCGTCGTGTCCCAGCTCGCGCAGCGCGCGCGCCAACCCCAGGACCTGGCCCTGGACCCCTCCCGGGACCGACAGTGAATAGGGACACACCAACGCCACCCGCACCCGATCAGCCTCGCGCGTCGGTCGCGGGACCGGCGCGGCCGTCGGCCACCGCGTCGTCGCTGGGCCAGTTGGGCTGCATGAGGTGCCACTGCGTCGGTTCGGCCCGGATCAGCGTCTCGAACCGTTGCGCGAGATCGGCCGTGATGCGGGTGACGTCGTCGCGCAGCCGACCCTCGCGTTCGCACGGGACGGGAGGCCCGATGCGGGCGAAGTGGCCACCATGGGGCGCGAAGTAGACCGCGGTCGGCACCAGCAGCGCCCCGGTGCGCAACGCGAGCGTGGCCGGTCCGGCCGGCAGCGTCGTGGTCTCACCGAAGAACTCGACCTCGACGCCGTCACCCGAGAGGTCGCGGTCGCAGAGCAGGCAGACCACCTTGCCCTCGCGCAGCACCTCGGCCACGCGTGCCCCGGCGTCGGGCCCGAGGGGCACGACGTCCATGCCGATCCGGTTGCGGACGCCGGAGAACCACTCCAGCAGCTGCGGCGGTTCGAGCGGCTCGACCACGACCGTCGACGGATAGCCCTCCTGCGCGAGCCAGGCGCCGCCGAAGTCCCAGCCACCGACGTGCGGGAGGGCGACGATCACGCCCTTGCCTTCCGCGATCGCCGCCTCGATGCACTCGAAGCCCTCGGCACGCATGCGCCGAGCGAGCGGCTTGCGGGCGTCGGACGCGATCCGGAGGAGCTCCCACCAGTAGCGGCCGTAGGAGTCGAAGGTCGCGCGGACGCGCCGGTCGAGCTCGGCGGCACTCAGTGGCTCCGAAGCCGCGCGCTGTTGGTGGCGTTCGACCATGGCCCGCCGCCCGGGCGCGAGCCGGGCTGCGGTGACGGCCACGTGGCGCGCGATCCACTCCCCCACGGAATACGGAACCCACGGCGCGACCGCGCCGCCGAGCCGGTAGATCCGGTACGTGGCGCGCGCGCCGAGCGTCGGTTTGGGCGAGCCGTCGGCTTGGGACACGCAGGCGCGGACGTTAGGGACGTGTGCGCCGGCGGGAGCGGCGAAGCTCCCGACGTTCGGCGATCGCTGCGGGCCGCGCGGTCTCCCACCACTCGCTCAACGAGCGCGGGCGCCCGTCGACGGGGTCGGTATCGGTTCGGCGCGCCCGGCGACTCACGCCGAAGGTGCGCGGGACGGGATCGTGACCGGCCGGAGCGCTGGCCTGGCGCCAGACCTTCACGAACCGCTGCACCGCGGTCACGGAGCCGAGCACGACCATCAGCCACATGATCGGCACGAGGACGTTGAACGCGAGCCCGATGCCGAGCAGCACGAGTCGTTCGGCACGCTCCAGCAGACCGCCCTTGGCCTGGAAGCCGAGGGCCTCCGCCTTGGCCCGCTCGTACGAGATGAGCATGGAAAGACCCGCGACCGCGAGCGCGAGCACCGGGAGATGGCCGCCGTGGCGCCCGAAGTACCAGGCGACCCCGCCGATGAGCACGACGTCGGAGACGCGGTCGCACACCGAATCGAAGAACGCGCCCCGTGGCCCGGCCTTGCCGGAGTGACGCGCCACGCTGCCGTCGAGGAGGTCGGGCACCCCGGTCAGGATCACGCCGAGCACGGCCCAGTGCAGGTGGCCACTCGCGATCAGCAGACCGGTGACCACCGAGCAACCGAGACCGACGACGGTGAGTGCGTCGGCGGTGACCCCTGCTTTGGCGAGACGGGCCCCGACGGGCTTCAGCCCCTGGTCGAACCCTGACCGCCACCGTCCGTCGAGCATCGCTCGGCTTCTCCATCACCCACCGGGCGGCCGCAGAATCGGGCGCCGGGGCTGGGCGTACGCGTCGGAGCAGGTTACCACCGGCTCGCAGCGAGACCGTCTCCTGCGGTTCCTGCTGTTCCCAGATTCGCGCCCGGTCCCGGCATCCGGAGCGGGCGGGACCGCCGGATCGGCAGGCGACAGACACCCGGCGCGTCGCTACAGTCGGCGGTGCGTGGTCGCCGGCGATCGGCCCGCTGGTGAGCGCTCGACCCAGGGGGTTCCGAGTGGATGCCACAACCAAGGTCCGTGACCCCGAAACCGGGGTCCGCGTCGGCCCCGGCGGCACGAGCGGGCGGCGCAACCCGGTGCGCAACGTCGCCCTCGTCGGGCACGGGCATTCGGGGAAGACCACCCTCGCCGAGGCGCTGCTGTTCGCCGCCGGGGTGATCGCCCGACCGGGACGGGTCGAGGACGGCACGACGGTGTGCGACTACGACGCCGAGGAGCAGCGTCGGGCGATCTCCACCGGAGTCGCCGTGGCTCCTTTCGATCTCGGTGGCGTCCACGTCAACCTGCTCGACGTTCCGGGTGACGCCGACTTCGTGGGTGACGTCACCGCCGCTCTGCGCGCCGCCGACCTCGCCATCTTCGTCGTGTCGGCCGTCGAGGGCGTCGAGGTGGGGACCGAACAGGCGTGGAGGCTGGCCGCGGCCCGCGGCATGCCGCGCGCGATCTTCGTCAACAAGCTCGATCGGGAGCGGGCCGACTTCGACCGCACGCTCGCGCAGCTGCAAGGCCGCTTCGGCGCGGGCGTCGCGCCGCTCGAGCTCCCCGTCGGGCTCGAGGCGAGCTTCCGCGGTGTGATCGACCTCTTGTCCGACGTCGCGGTCACGTACAACGGCGACGGGACGACCGCCGGCGTCGAGGGTCCCATCCCCGACGACCTCGAGGTCCGCGAGCACGCGGTGCACGACGCGCTGGTCGAGGGCATCGTCGTCGCGGACGACGAGCTCACCGAGCGCTACCTCGCCGACGAGCCCATCTCCACCGACGAGCTGGAGCACGCGCTCGCGCACGGGCTCGCTTCGGGCACGGTGTTCCCCGTGCTCTGCGGCAGCGCGGCGAAGCTCGTCGGCATCGACCGTCTCGCCCGCTTCATCACCGAGGACGGTCCCGCACCCGACGCCGAGGACGGCGCGCCGATCGCGCTCGTGTTCAAGACGATCGCGGACCCCTACGTCGGCCGGGTCAACGTGTTCAAGGTGCTCCAGGGCCGCGTGCGCGTCGACGACGCGCTCGTGAACAACCGCACGCTCGGCGACGAGCGACTGCACCAGCTCTTCCGCCTCCGGGGCCGGGAGCAGGAACCGGTGCGGGAGGTAGGGCCCGGCGACATCGGCGCGGTCGCCAAGCTCCACGACACGACCACGGGCGACGTGCTCGGCGCGCGCGGCGCGCAGTTCGACGTCGAGCCGCTCGAGCTCCCGTCCCCCAACCTCGCCACCGCGATCCGGCCGAAGTCGAAGCAGGACGACGACAAGCTCGCCACCGCGCTGCACAAGCTGTTGAGCGAGGACCCGACCCTCGTCGTCGAGCGCGACCCCGAGACCCACCAGACCCTGCTCCGAGGGATGGGCGAGACCCACCTCTCCATCGCGCTGGAGAAGCTGCAACGGCGCATGGGCGTCGAGGTCTCGACCGAGGCGGTGCTCGTCGCGTACCGCGAGACCGTGACCCGCGAGGCGCGGGCCGAGGGCCGCTACAAGAAGCAGACCGGCGGCCACGGTCAGTTCGGCGTGGCCGAGGTGACGATCGAGCCACTCGGGCGCGGCGTCGGGTTCGAGTTCGTCGACCGGATCGTCGGCGGCGCGGTCCCCCGCCAGTTCATCCCGGCCGTCGAGAAGGGTGTGGTCGAGGCGCTCGAGCACGGCGGCCCGTTCGGCTTCCCGGTGGTCGACGTACGGGTCACGCTGGTCGACGGAAAGTCACACGCCGTCGACAGCTCGGAGATGAGCTTCCGGATGGCCGGCTCACTCGCGGTGCGCGCCGCGCTCGGCGACGCGGAGCCCACCGTCCTGGAGCCGGTGAGCAATCTCGTCGTCGTCGCGCCCGAGACCTGTCAGGGCGACCTCCTCGGCGACATCAACGCCAAGCGCGGGCGCATCCAATCGACTGCCGCGCTCGGCGACGGCGAGGTGGAGATCGCCGCGTCGATCCCCACCGTCGAGATCCTGCGGTACGCCGTCGACCTGCGGGCGCTGACGGGCGGACGCGGTCACTTCGTCGCCGCCCACTCCCACCACGACGCCGTCCCACCCCACCTGGCCGACAAGCTCCGCGCCCCCGCCTAGGTCAGTGCGTCCATAGAGCACCGTAGAGGTGCTCTATGGACGCACTCAGGTCTGGAACTGGGACCAGTCTTCGGGGTTGCGCTCGGTGTACTCACCCATCACGGTGCCGTCGACCGCGTCGATCTGGACGAGGCCGCGCATGCTCGGGGGCGAGTCTGCGCTGTAGAGCAGGATCCGCCAGTTGGGCCGGCTGCGCAGGCCCGACCAACCGAGCTGCGCGCTCGCGTGGCCGACGGGGAAGCCGACGGTCCGGGATGCGATCAGGAGCGCCTCGGTCTGGTCGATCTTCACGTCCCACGCGGTGATGAAGTGGTAGACGGCGACGACCCCGATGAAGATCGCGGCCGTCAACAGCCCCGAGTTGTGGGACGAGAACCAGGCGCCGAGGCAGCCGAGCGCGATCACGACGTAGAGCCAGCCCGCGATGCGCCGGCGGGTGATGTTGGGGAACTCGACCGGCCCCACCCATGCGGTGACGTCGAGCTCTTCGGGGAGGTCGTCCCCCTGCTGCGGATCGGTGTCGCTCACGGTCCGGAGACTACGACGGCCAGGCCGCCCGGAGCTTCTCGTAGCTCGCGCCGAGAGCTTCGGGCAGCACCCGCGCGTCGGCGATGCTCGTCATGAAGTTGGTGTCGCCACCCCACCGGGGCACCACGTGGAAATGCAGGTGGCCCGGGATCCCGGCTCCCGCGGCGACGCCGAGGTTGGCGCCGACGTTGAACCCGGCCGGGTCGTAGGCGGCCCGCTCGGCGCGGACCGAGTCCTGGAGCAGGCCGGTGAGCTCCCCCGCCGCGTCGAGCGAGAGCGCGTCGAGATCGGCGACGTGCTCGAGTGGCGCCACCATGATGTGACCCGAGGTGTAGGGGTAGGCGTTCATCACCACGAACATGTGCTCGGTGCGGGCCAGCACCATCGCCTCGCGGTCGTCGGTGGCCGCGGCGAGCCGGCAGAGCACGCAGCCGTCGGCCGCGTGGCTCGGCGGTCCGTTGCCGGCCGACTCGATGTAGGGCATGCGCCAGCCGGCCCAGAGGTGGTCGAGGCTCACCGCGCGGCCCCGGCGAACGAACCGGTCACGCGTGCTCGATGACGTCGGCGCCGAGCTGCTCGACGAAGTCGTCGAGGGGTACGCCCCGCTCGGGGTCGTCGGTGCCGCGGCGGTTGACGCCGACGGTGCCTTCCTCCGCGTCGGAGTCGCCGACCACGAGCACGTACGGGAGCTTCTCCAGCTTGGCCTTGCGGACCCGGGCACCGAGGGTGTCGGAGTGCGCGGGGAGCAGCTCCACCCGGTGGCCCCCGGAGCGGAGACGGTCGACGACGCGGTGGGCGTACGCGTGGTGCCGCTCCGCGACCGGCAGGACGCCCACCTGCACGGGCGCGAGCCACACCGGGAACGCGCCGGCGTAGTGCTCGACCAGGATCGCGAAGAACCGCTCGATCGATCCGAACAGCGCCCGGTGGATCATGATCACCTGGTGGCGTTCGTTGTCGGCGCCGACGTACTCGATGCCGAACCGGTTGCCCATCTGGAAGTCGACCTGGATCGTCGAGAGCTGCCAACGCCGGCCGATCGCGTCGCGGAGGTGGATGTCGATCTTCGGGCCGTAGAAGGCGCCTTCGCCCTCCGCGACCTGATACGGCAGCCCGCTCGCCTCGATGGTCTCGAACAGCGCGTCGGTCGCGAGCTGCCAGTCCTCGTCGCTCCCGACGCTCTTGTCGACGGGCCGGGTGCTGATGTCGGCCTCGAAGTCGGTGAAGCCGAAGGCGCGCAGGATCTCGAGCACGAACGTGACGAGCTCCTGGAGCTGCGGGACGATCTGCTCACGCGTGCAGAAGATGTGGCTGTCGTCCTGCGTGAACCCGCGGGTGCGCATCAACCCGTGCAGCACGCCCGACTTCTCGAACCTGTAGACGGTGCCGAGCTCGAAGATCTTGAGCGGCAGCTCGCGGTACGAGCGCATGTGGCTCTTGAAGATGAGGATGTGGAACGGGCAGTTCATCGGGCGCGGGTAGTAGGTAGCCCCTCCATCTCCATCGGGGGGTACATGCCCTCGGCGTAGAAGCCGAGATGGCCGCTGGTCTCCCAGAGCACCGACTTCGCGATGTGGGGCGAGAACACGAGCTCGTAGCCGTTGGCCTCGTGCCGCTCGCGGGAGAAGTCCTCGAGCACCTTCCGGACCGCGGCGCCCTTCGGGTGCCACAGCGCCAACCCGCCGCCGAGCTCGTCGGGGAACGAGAACAGGTCGAGCTCGGCGCCGAGCTTGCGGTGGTCGCGCCGCTCGGCCTCCTCGAGCTGGTGGAGGTGCGCCTCGAGCGCAGCCTTGTCCTCCCAAGCGGTGCCGTAGATCCGCTGGAGCATCGGGCGCTTCTCGTCGCCCCGCCAATAGGCCCCGGCCACCTTCATGAGCTTGAACGCGCCCAGCTTTCCGGTCGAGGGCACGTGCGGTCCCCGGCACAGGTCGACGTAGAGGACGTTCCCCTCGGCGTCGACGTTGCGGTACACCGAGACCGTGCTGCCGTCGCCGACGTCGCCGGTCTCCTCCTCCGAGAGGTCGCCGGCGCTCGCACGCTCGATGATCTCGAGCTTGTAGGGCTGGTCGGCGAACACCTCGCGGCCGGCTTGCGGCGCGTACTCCTCGCGCAGGAACGGCTGGTTCTGCTTCACGATCTCGCGCATCCGGGCCTCGATCCGCTCGAGGTCGGTGTCGCTGAAGCGCCGGCCGTCGGGAAGCTCGAAGTCGTAGTAGAAGCCGTCGGTGATCGACGGCCCGATCGCGTACTTCGCTCCGGGAAAGAGGTCGAACACCGCTTGGGCCATCACGTGGCTGGTGCTGTGGCGCAGGAGGTCGCGGCCTTCGGCCGACGCGCCGGTGATGACGCTGATGCGCGCGTCGTGGTCGATCGGCTGGTCGAGATCGACGGGCACGCCGTCGATCTCGACCGCGAGCGCGGCCTTGGCCAACCCGCGCCCGATGGATGCGGCGACCTCGGCGCCCGTGGTCCCGGCCGGGTATTCGCGGGGCGAACCGTCGGGCAGCGTGAGGGTGATCTGGTCGGCCATATGCGGTCGAAGCTATCTCTCTCTCCCGTTGCCGGCGCAACGATTCAAGAAGGCCAGGGTCAAGGGCTGCCCGAGGGACGTCAGTCTTCCGGGGTCACCGGCGGATGGCTTCGCAGAAAGTCGACGGTCCGTTCCCAGGCGAGCGCGGCGGCTTCGGCGTCGTAGTCGGGCGCGCCCGCCTCCGCGAAGTTGTGGGCGACGTCGTCGTAGACGTGCGACGTCACCGGACGCCCGGCCAACCCGAGCCAGGCCTCGGTCTGCGCCATCTCGTCCGTCGACGCGATCGGGTCGAGCGCGGCGGCGTGGAGCAGGTACTCGGACTGCGAGTCGTCGAAGTCGATGTGCTGCGTGCCGTAGTAGGCGACGACCGCGGCCACCGAGTCCGGCAGCCGGGCCGAGAGCCACAAGGCCCACGAGGCACCCATCGCGAACCCGACCGCACCGATCGGCGCGCGTGGGTCGGCGGTCAACGCCCGGAGCGCGTTGACCGACGCGAGCAGCAGCGACGCGGCCTCGTTGATGTCGAGGGTCGCGAGCGCGGTCTCGGCGTCCTCGAGGGTGGTCGGCACCTCGCCGTCGAACAGGTCGGGGGCGAGGACGCTGAACCCCTCGTCGGCGAGGGCGTCGCAGAACGCGCGCGTCCCGTCGTTCAGGCCCCACCACGAGTGGATGACGAGGACACCAGGTCCGGGGCCCGTGGCGGGCTCGATGAAGTAGGCGTCGCGCACCGGGCTACGCGAGCGGGCGGGCGAGGTCCAAGCCGAGCAGCTGCGCGAGCTCGCGCAAGACGATGGGGGCGCTCGCGTCGTCGCCGCCGGAAAGGATGGCGCTGGCCAGGTCGTCGAGGACGTCGGTGGCGCGCGGGGCGTCGAGGTCGGCGTCGAGTGCGGCCCGAACCCGCTCCGCGTAGGGCGACGGGTCGGGCCCGGTGGCGCACCCATTCGCGGCGAGCAGCCGGTGCAGCATCGCGGTGCCCTCCTCGATGTCGGTCTCGTACCACTCGAACCCGGCGCGGTAGTGGTGGCGCATCAGCGCGAGTCGGATCGCCCGGGCGTCCGCCGTCTTGAGGAGGTCGGAGACGAAGACCAGGTTGCCGAGCGACTTGCTCATCTTCTCGCCCTCGAAGTTCACGGTGGCCGAGTGCAGCCAGTGCCGGACGAAGGGCTTGCCGGTGGCCGACTCGCTCTGGGCGATCTCGCACTCGTGGTGCGGGAAGATCGGGTCGGTGCCGCCGCCGTGAAGGTCGAGGGTGGGGCCGAGCTCGTGCATCGACATCGCCGAGCACTCGACGTGCCAACCAGGCCGGCCGACGCCGAATGGAGCCCGCCACGCGGGCTCGTCGGGAAGCGACGGCTGCCACAGCACGAAGTCGAGCGGATCACGACGGTGCGGGTCCTCCGGCCGGCCACCTCGCGCCTCGGCCAGGCGCAGCATGCGCTCGCGCGGGTAGTGCGAGAGCTCGCCGAAGTTCGGGAACGTGCTGATGTCGAAGTAGACGGTCCCGGCGGTGAGGTACGCGTGGCCGCGTTCGAGCAGCAGCGAGACGAGCTCGATGATCTCCGGGATGGCCTCGGTGGCCCTCGGCTCCTCGAACGCCGGGCGCATGTCGAGCGCCTCCATGTCGGAGTGGAAGCGCGCCATCTCCTGCTCGGCGAGCTCGAGGTACGGGATGCCCAGCTCGCGCGCCTTCGGAAGGATCGAGTCGTCGACGTCGGTGACGTTGCGGACCATGCGGACCTCGTGACCGAGGTCTTCGAGCCGGCGGATCAGCAGGTCGTAGGTGAGGTACGTGGCCGCGTGGCCGAGGTGCGTGCTGTCGTACGGCGTGATCCCGCAGACGTACATGCGCACGAGATGGTCGGGCTCGAACGGGACGACCTTGCGGCGGGCGGTGTCGTAGAGCTCGATGGTCACGGTTCGATCCCGATCAGCCGCATGCTCGCGCGGCCCTTGTGGCGGAGGTTGATGGTGAGGAGCACGGCCGCGAAGGCTTCCATGCCGATCGCGTTCACGAGCGATCCGCCGTCGAACGCCCGGAGGTCGGGGATGCTTTCCACCACCTCCATCAGCGTCTTGCGGGCCTTGTCGTCGTCGGCGAGGACCACGACGTCGGACTCCATGTTCCGGTCGAGCGCGGCGAACTCCGCCGCCGGGACGAGGTGGAACGCGGTGCCCACCCTCGACTCCCAGAGCAGCGCCTGCATCTCGGCCGCGACCGAGCCGTGGGGCGGCAGGATCGCGTTGAACTGGCGGCCGTTCTTGACCAGGTTGTTGGCCATCGAGACGACGATCTTGCCCGCCAACCGCTGCTGGTGCTGCTGAACCGTGGGGATGGCCGCCTCGGCCGTGACCGCGGCGATCACCACCGGCGCGTCGCAGGCGCCGGCGTTGTCGGTGGGCACGAGCGAGTCGACGCGGGAGCCCCACTGCCGGCGCAACTCGAGGACCGCCTCGTCGGCCTTCTCCGCCGAACGCGAGCCGAACAGCACGTTGTGACCCACGCTGGCCAGACGGGCCGCGAGCCCGCTTCCGGCGGGACCGGTTGCCCCCATCACTCCGATTCGCATCCGTTCAGCTTGGCACGCGGAACGCAGCGCCCGGGTCAGGCTCGGACGCCTCGCGGCCGCTCCCCGGTCAGGCGATGCAGTCGGCGCCGAGCAGCACCCGGAGCTCGGCGAAGAGCCCGTTGCGCGCGTCGACGAGGTACTCCTCGCCCAGCTTGAGCACGGTCACCTTCTCCGGGCTCTCGAGGTGCACGAAGACCGTCGAGTCACCGGGATGGCGCACCAGGATCTCCCGCAGGTCGCTGGCCTTGTCGTCGGTGAGGCTGCCGAGCCTGCAGCGGAGTCGCACCGGAGGGCCGCCGTCGATCACGAGCTCGGGACGCGAGACATCCATCGCGATGATCTTCGGCTGGTCGTCGCGACCGTCGAGTCGGCCCTTGATGCAGATGATCGCGTCCTCCTCGATCAGCTCGGAGTACGTGAGCATCGTCTTCGGGAAGACCATGACCTCGATGGCCGACGCGAGGTCCTCGAGGACGAACGTCGCCATGAGGTCGCCCTTCTTGGTGTACTTGCGCTGCAGCGCGGTGACCACACCACCCACCGTGCGCATCTCGCCTTCCCGCGTGTCGCGGAACTCCGCGATCGAGCAGTCGATGTAGCGCTTGAGCGCCCGCTCCGCGCTCATCATCGGGTGCTCGCTCACATAGAGGCCGAGCATCTCCTTCTCCGCCGCGAGCCGCTCCTTCTTCGCGAACTCGGTGTCGGGGATGACGATCTTCTCCTCGAACGCGGCGGCGACGCCTTCGCCACCGCCGCCGAGATCGCCGAAGAGGCTCATGATCCCGGCGTCGCGCTCACGCCGACGGGCCAGGGTCGCGTCGACGATCTGCTCGAACACCATCAGCAGGCCCTGGCGGGGGTAGCCGAGCGAGTCGAACGCGCCCGCCTTGACGAGCGACTCCACCGTGCGCTTGTTGAGCACCATCGGGTCGACCCGCTCGCAGAAGTCGAAGAAGTCGGTGAACGGGCCATCGGCGTCACGGCTCTGGAGCATCACCCCGACCAGGCCCTCGCCGACGTTGCGCACCGCCGAGAGCCCGAAGCGGATGCCGTCGCCGCGCACCGTGAAGTCGGACATCGACTCGTTGACGTCGGGGACGAGCACCGCGATGCCGAGCTGGCGGCACTCGTTGAGGTACACGGCTGTCTTGTCCTTGTCGCCCTTGGTCGACGTGAGCAGGGCGGCCAGGTACTCGTGCGGGTAGTGGGCCTTCAAGTAAGCCGTCTGGTACGTGACCAGGCCGTAGCCGACGGAGTGACTCTTGTTGAACGAGTAGTCGGCGAACGGCTCGATGATGTCGAACATCGTCTCGCCGAACTCGCGCGAGTGGCCCTGGGTGACGCAGCCGTCGACGAACTTCGAGCGCTCCTTGCGAATGAGCTCGCGGATCTTCTTGCCGGTGGCCTTGCGGAGGTTGTCGGCCTCCTCGAGCGAGTAGCCGGCCAGCTGCTGCGACATGCGCATCATCTGTTCCTGGTAGATGCACAGGCCGTAGGTGGGCTCGAAGATCTCGCGGACGTCCTCGTGGTAGTAGGTGACCTCTTGCCGCCCGTTCTTCCGCTCGGCGTAGTCGGTGTGCATGTTGGCGGCCATCGGCCCGGGCCGGTAGAGCGCGATGAGCGCGGCGACATCTTCGAACGACGTGGGCGCGAGGGAGCGCATGAGCGCGCGCATGGGGCCGCCCTCGAGCTGGAACACGCCGATCGAGTCGCCCCGGCGGAGCAGGTCGAACGTCATCTCGTCGTCGAGCGGGCAGTGGTCGATGTCGGGCCGGACCCCGGTCCGCTCCTCGACGAGATCGAGGGTGATCTCGATGACGTCGAGGTTCCGCAGGCCGAGGAAGTCCATCTTCAGCAGACCGAGGTCCTCGACGCCGTGCATCTCGTACTGCGTGACGATCGGCGCGTCCTCGATCGGGCCGCCCGCAACGGGCTTGCGCTGGATCGGCAGGTACTCGGTGAGCGGCTCGCGCGTGATGACGACCGCGGCGGCGTGGATGCCGTCTTGGCGCCGCAGGCCCTCGAGCCCGCGGGCGACGTCGATGACGCGCTTCGCGTCGGGATCGGTGGCGTAGAGCTCCCGCAGCTCGCCCGCCATCTTGTAGCCGTCGGTGTACTTCGGGTGCTGGTCGAGGCACGCGTGCAGCGGTGTGTCGCGGCCCATGACGAGCGGCGGCATCAGCTTGGCGATCTTGTCGCCGACGACGTAGGGGTACCCGAGCACGCGCGCCCCGTCGCGCACCGCGGCCCGGGCCTTGATCGTGGAGAAGGTGACGATCTGCGCGACGTGGTCCCACCCGTAGCGCTGCGCGGCGTACTTGATCATGTCGCCCCGGTACCGGGAGTCGAAGTCCATGTCGATGTCGGGCATCTGCTTGCGGCCCGGGTTGAGGAACCGCTCGAACAGCAGGTCGTAGCGGATCGGGTCGATGTCGACGATGCCGAGGCAGTAGGCGACCGCGGACCCGGCCGCGCTCCCCCGTCCGGGACCCACCCGGATGCCGTGGCTCTTGGCGTAGCGGACGAGGTCCCAGACGACGAGGAAGTAGGCGGAGAACCCCATCTGCTGGATCACGCCCAGCTCGTGCTCGAGCCGCTCCAGCACGTGCAGCGCGGGCGCCTCGGCGTAGCGCTCCTTCGCGCCGTCGAAGACGAGCTCCTTCAGGTACGAGTCCTCGGTGTATCCGTCGGGAACGCCGAACGAGGGCAGGCTGGGGATGCCGAACTCGATCTCGACGTTGGCGCGCTCCGCGACCCACAGCGTGTTGTCGCACGACTCCTCGTAGGTGCGGAAGAGGTGGCGCATCTCCGCAGCGGACTTCAGGTAGAACTCCTGCGCGTTGAACTTGAAGCGCTTCGGGTCGGAGACCAACGCACCGGTCTGCACGCAGAGCAGCGCGTCATGGGCCTCGGCGTCACCCTGATGGGTGTAGTGGCTGTCGTTGGTCGCCAGCAGCGGGGCCTGGAGCCGGCGCGCGATCTCGATCAGTGGCGGGATGACGTCGGCGTCCTCGGGAAGCCCGTGGTCCTGGAGCTCGACGAAGAAGTTGGCCCGGCCGAAGATGTCCTGGAAGCGTGCGGCGGCCTGCTCGGCCGCGTCGAGCTCGCCCTTCAGGATCAGCTGCGCGACGAGACCGCCGAGACAGCCCGTCGTGGCGATGATGCCCTCGTGGTACTGCTGCAGCAGATCCCAGTCACTGCGCGGCTTGTAATAGAAGCCGTCGAGGTACGCGTACGACGACACCTTCATCAGGTTGTGGTAGCCGGCGGTGGTCTCGGCGAGCAGCGTGAGGTGGAACGTCTCCATCTCGGAGCGCTTCGGCCGGTCGAACCGCGAGCCGTTCTCGAAGTAGCCCTCGGTGCCGATGATGGGCTTGATGTCGCGGTCGCGCGCCGCCCGGTAGAACTCGAGCGCGCCGTACATGTTGCCGTGGTCGGTGATCCCGATCGCCGGTTGGCCGTCGGACTTCGCCGCGGCGACGACCTCGTCCAGCCGGGACGCGCCGTCGAGCATCGAGTACTCGGTGTGGAGATGAAGGTGCGTGAAGGACTTCCCGGCGGCCATGCGAGGGGTCAGTCTAGGGCTGCGGCGCGGAGAAATGACAGGGGTGTAACTCCTCCACAACGTCGTCCACAGGCCCTCGGGAAAACCTCGTCGCGCTGGGGAAAACCCTCAGGCGCGCCCGCGCGCCCCGATCAGCGGCACCATCATCTCGTCGGGCGTGAGCGAACCGTGGGCGGACCTCAGGCGGGGCTCGCGCGGCATGGCGGGGTCGACGAAGGCGACCGGGTCCCGTGAGGCCAGGACGACGTCGCCGAGGCGGCGGCGGATCGGGTTCGACGGTGTCGGGCCCAGCCAGCCCTCGTCGATCAGCTGCTCCCGCGACAGCACCCAGGCCGACGCACCGGCCTCGGCGTGCGCGGCCTCGAGCAGGTCGGTGGCGGCGCCGGTCCGGGCGTAGGCGTAGCGGAAGCGGGCGTCACCGGCGTAGAAGTCGACGAACGGCGAGAGCTCGTGCAGGTCGATCCAACTCGAAGGCTCGAGGTGGATCTGGCCGTGGTCGGCGGTGACGAGCAACGCAGCCGAATCGGGGAGCCGTTCGAGCAACTGGTCGACGAGCCCGTCGACGAACCGCAGCTCAGCGGCGTAGTACGCGTCGTGGAGCCCGTGCTCGTGGGCGATCGTGTCGACGCCCGAGTAGTAGGCGTAGACGAACTTCTCGCCCGCGTCGGCCAGCTCGCCGCAGCTCTCGACCAGTGCCGCGGTGGTGCGATAGCCGACGAACCGGGAGCCCCGGAGGTGGGCGTCGGTGAAGCCGGTGGTGCGGAACTCCGACTTGGTGACCACGGGGACCGTGCGGCGCAGGAACGCGTCGTGGCGCTGCACCGTGAACGCGTCCGGAGCGCGGCCCCGCTCCATCTGCCACGACAACACGTTCATCACGCTGTCGTCCATCCGCATCCGGTAACCCACGATCCCATGCTCGCTGGGGGTCAGACCGGTGGCGATCGAGGTGAGGGCACAGCTCGTGGTGGACGGGGCGACCGTCGTGATGGGCGCGCCCTGGAGCGCACGCAGGCCCGGGACGTGCTCGGCGTGGTCGGAGAAGGCGCTCCAGCCGAGGCCGTCGAGGACGAGGAGGACCACGGACTTCGCGCCGGCCACGGCCTCGGGCATCCAGGGCACGGCGTTGCCCGTGAGCAGGGCGGGAACGATGCCGTTGGTGCAGGCGCCCCCGTAGTCGGGGCGGATGGGGTCCATGTACTGGAGGGTAACTGACCGTTCCGTACGATTGGTTCCACCCCGGCCGATGCGCGAACCCGCCGAAATCCGACGCTGCCGGTCGCCCTTCCGGGCCCCGCGTGGGAGACTGGAAGCCATGAAACCCTGTTGTCCGAGGGCGGTGCGCCGGTGAAGGTCTCCACCCGCAGCGATTACGCGGCTCGGGCGCTGCTGTCGCTCGCGCTCCACGGCTCCGACCGCCCGACCTCCGTCAAGGAGATCGCGGAGCGGACGAACCTCCCGCAGCCCTACCTCGAGCAGATCCTGCTCGCGGTCAAGGGCGCGGGCCTGGTCCGGTCGAAGCGCGGCGTTGGCGGCGGCTATGTCCTCGCCCGCCCCGCCGAGGAGATCACCCTCGCCGACATCCTCAGCGCCGTCGAGGGTCCCCTCATCAACCTGCTCGGCGAGCACGACCACTGCGAGGGGCACTGCGTGTTGCAGGAGGTCTGGGTGACCGTCTCCGAGCAGACCCGCACCGTGCTCGACGGCTTCACGCTGGCCGAGCTCGTCGACCGCACCCGCATCGGCCACCCGGAGGTCGCAGAAGCGGTCGACCGGGCCGAGGCGCTCGAGGGTCGCAGGGTCGCGGCAGGCTGAGCCCAGGCGCCGGTTCCGCCGGCTCCGCACTCCCCCGGGTTCACCACAACTCGCGGGTCACACAGGACGGTCACCGATGGCGGAACCGCGCGTCGAGAGCGACAGCTTCCGGGCCATGGGCAGCGACGCCCACGTCATCCTCGTCGACGCGCCCGACGGCTCGATGGAACGCGCCCGCGACCGGCTCGCCGAGCTCGAGCGCCACTGGTCGCGCTTCCTCCCCGACAGCGAGCTCTCCCGACTGAACGCGCGCCCCGGGCGCCCGGTGATCGTGTCGGGCGACACCTTCGACCTCATCAGCCTGGCGGTCGACGCATGGCGCACCACCGAGGGCGCGTTCGATCCCACCGTCGACACGGCGATGCGGTCGCTGGGATACGACCGCGACCTCGCCGCGGTGCGCGCCGAGCCGACGCCCGTCTCCCCCGAGCCGGAACCGGGAGCGACACCCGGGTGCGACGGCATCCGGCTCGACGCGGTCGTCCGGATGGTCACGCTGCCGCCGGGAGTCACGCTCGACCTCGGCGGCATCGGCAAGGGCTACGCCGCCGACCTCGTCGTCCGCGAGCTCACCGGCCTCGGCGCGGCAGGCGTGTGCGTCAACGTCGGTGGCGACCTGCGCGTCGTCGGAGCGAGCCCCGACGCGCGCGGATGGTCGGTCGCGCTCGATCCCGACGACTTCGGGCCCGAGGCCGCGGAACGGGTCATCCTGCTCGAGGCCGGCGCGATCGCGACGAGCACCCGACTCCGGCGGACATGGAGCCACGGCGACACGACGGTGCACCACCTGCTCGACCCGCGCACCGGCCGCTCCGCGAGCTCCGCCGTCGCGACCGTGCTCGTGATCGCGGGCGACGCGTGGCGGGCCGAGATGCTCACCAAGGCGGCGTTCCTCGCCGGCCCCGGAGCCGGGCCGGCGGTCCTCGAGCGCCACGGCGTGACCGGGCTCGTGGTCGACGACACCGGCACGTGGCATCCCGCCCCCGGCTTCGGCGACTTCGTGCGCTGAACGTCGGTCCGGCGCGGGTCAGTAGTCGGGTTGACCGCTCGACGGCCCGAGGCCTTCGAGCACCGCTTCGAGCTCCGGAGGCAGCGGCTCGCGGAACGCGAGCTCCTCACCGGTGATCGGGTGCACGAACGCCAGGCTCGTCGCGTGCAGGAACGGCCGGTCCAACGGGAGCGAGTCGCGGAAGCCGCCGTACACCGAGTCGCCGAGCACCGCGTGACCGATCGCCGCGAGGTGCACGCGGATCTGATGGGTCCGCCCGGTCTCGAGCTTGCATTCGAGCAGGCTCAGCTCCGGGTCGTTCCACTCGGCTTCGACGTTGTAGCCGGTGCGCGCCTCGCGGCCTCCCTCGCGGACGGCCATGCGCGTGCGGCGCCGCATCGACCGGCCGATCGGGGCGTCGACCATGCCGCGCTTGGCGTCGAAATGACCCCACACCAGTGCGGCGTAGCGGCGCTCGACGACGCGTGCACCCAGCGACTGGACGAGCGACTCGTAGGCGTCCTGCGAACGGGCGACGACCATCAATCCACTCGTGTCCCGGTCGAGCCGGTGCACGATCCCGGGGCGGGCCGGATCCCCGACGTCGGCGAGATCCGGGAAGCGCGCGAGCAGGCCGTTGACCAGCGTCCCGTCGGAGTGGCCGGCGCCGGGATGGACCACGAGCCCCGCCGGCTTGTTGAGCACGACGATGTCGGCGTCCTCGTAACGCACGTCGAGCGGGATCGGCTCGGGCTTCGGCATCCGGATCCCCGGCGGTGCCGCCAGCACTTCGACGACGTCGCCCTCGGCGAGTCGGCGGCTCTTGGCCACCGGGCTTCCGTTGACGAGCACCTCGTCGTCGGCGATGAGGACCTGGGCCTCGGCGCGCGTGCAGTCGATCAGCAGCGCGACGGCCCGGTCGACCCGCTCGGCGTCGAGCGCGCCGGGGATGACCATCGGCTCGTAGTCGCTCACGGCGACGACTCCGACGTTCCGGGGCCGGCTCCGCGCGATCGCGACGTGGTGGCCGGACGCGCAGGATGCGTCGGGCGTCGCCAACCCCACACGAGCAGGACGAGCGCGCCGATGGTGATGGCGGAGTCGGCGACGTTGAACGTCGGCCAGTGCTTCGAGGCGATGAAGTCGATGACGGCACCCTTCATGAACCCCGGCGACCGGAACACGCGGTCGATGAGATTTCCGACCGCACCCGCGAGGACGAGGCTCAACGCGACCACGAGCAACGGGTCGCGCGCCCGGCGGACCACCCGGACGAGGAACACGGCGACGCCGATCGCGATGACCGCGAGGATCGGCGTGAAGCTGGAGAAGAGGCTGAACGCGCTCCCGGTGTTCCGACTGAGCGCGAGCCAGAGCTGCCCGTCGATGACCTCGACCCGGTGACCGTCACTGAGGCGGTCGACGGCCCACACCTTGCTCGCCTGATCGAGCGCGAGCACGGCGACGACGATGGTCGCGGCGAGGACAGGCCGCGATCCGCTGGGGGCAGAAGGGTCGACCGTCCCTGGCGCGTCAGCGGCGTCGTTCGGCACGAGCTTTGCAATCCACGCAGAGCTCGGCCCACGGGATCGCTTCCAGCCGCGGCAGCGAGATGCGTCGCCCGGTCGGCGTGCACAGCCCGTACGTCCCGGCGTCCATCCGCGCGAGCGCGGCGTCGATCTCGCCGACGGCCTGGCGCGCGGTGGCCGACAGGAACAGGCCGCGCTCTCGCTCCACGCTCAGCGTGTCGCCTTCGCCGGATTCCTCGTCGAACTGCGTGTCGCCCTGTTCGCGCTCGTCGTTCAGCGCGTCGGCCTCGGCCTTGAGCTCGTCGGCCTGGCGGACGTGCTGCCGGCGCTCCTCGTAGAGCCGCTCCCTGAGCCCCTCGAGCTGCTTGGGCGTGAGGTTCGGCTTCTCGACCTTCACCTCGAACCCGGAGATCGAGCAGATCACGGTGCCCGCCTTGCGGGGCGGCGCGGGGGTGAGGGTCGCCTTCGGGGGCGGCACGACCTCGGTGGCCGGAACCGCGACCTTCTTCGCGGCCTTGGCCGGCGCCGCCTTCTTCGCCGCCGACGGCGCCTTGGCCGGCGCGGCCTTGGCGGGCGTGGCCTTCTTGACCGGCGCCGCCTTCTTCGCGACCGCGGCCTTCTTGACCGGCGCGGCCTTCTTCGCGACCGCGGCCTTCTTGACCGGCGCGGCCTTCTTCGCAACCGCGGCCTTCTTGACCGGCGCCGCCTTCTTCGCCGCCGGAGCGGCCTTCTTCGCGGCCGGAGCGGCCCTCTTCGCGGCGGGCGCGGCCTTGACCGTGACCTTCTTGGCGGCCACCGACTTCACGGGCGCGCGTTTCGTGGGAACGGGGCTCTTCGTCGCGGACGCGACCTTCTTGGCGGGCACAGCGGCCTTCCTCGCAGGGGCAACCTTCTTGGCCGCCGGCTTCTTTCCCGGGGCTTTGGCCATGGGAGTCCTCTCGGGTCACCGGGACCGGCCAGGCCGATTCCGGTCATTCGCGCGACGACGTGGCTGCCTGGAAAAGCGGGAAGGATACCCGACCCTGGCTCGGGAACGGGGCAGACCGATCGCCAGGGGCCTTCAACCCAGTCGCTGCCCCGGTATTCCGTCGAGCAGCTCCACCAGGCGGGCCTCGAGCGTGGCGGCGTCGAGACCGTCGATGCGGAACCGCTTCTTCCTCGACGTCGCCCCGGACGCCAGCTCGACGCAGCGCCTGGGTACCCCGATCCGCGCCGCGAGGAGATCGCCCACCGCGTCGTTGGCCGCGCCGTCGACCGGAGCGGCCCGGACCCGGACCTTGAGCGCGCCGTCGTGGCGACCGGCGATCGCGTCGCGTCCCGACCTCGGCTGCACGTGGACGTGCAGGACGACCGAGCCGATGCCGGGCTCGATGAGACGCCCGAGGTCACCCACGGCCCCACCGCGGAGCTGTCCATCCGAAGCGCGGGCGGCCGCCGGCCCCCTGCGGACCGCCGACCGCGCTCATCGCCCGCCGATCAATAGACGGTGACGCGGCTGCCGACCGGCATGGCATTGGTCGCCCAGATGAAGTCGGCCGCGGCGTTGGTGAGCCGCACGCAGCCGTGCGAAGCCGGGAACGCCGGGATCGACGGCGAGCCGTGGATCGCGACACCGTCGCCGGTGAAGAACCGCGGCCGGTAGAGCGCACCGAGCCGACCGTTGACCACGCCGTCGACCACCGTGCCGACCCGGAAGTTCCCTTCGGGGGTGTGCGCGATGTACTTGACGCCGGCGTAGGTGTACGGCCCTTCGGTGCCGGTCGACGTGTTCCAGATCCACGCGACCGCGCCGTTGCGGACCTCGAAGACGACCTGCCGCGCCTTGTCGACCTCCATGCTGTCGCCCGCGGTGCGCGCGGTCGGGCGGCTCGCGGTGGCGAAGGCGGCGCGGGTGGCGGGATCGAACACGCCGGTGCGACCGAGGCCGTTGACCTTCTGGAACGCCATCACGGCCTGTTGCGTGAGCGTGCCGTAGCTGCCGTTCACCGGGCCGAGCCAGTAGCCCTGGGCGGTGAGCTGGTTCTGGAGCTGGGTGACCGCGTCACCGCTGTCACCGGGGCTGAGGGTGGGGATGAAGGGCTCGGGGCCGGCGATCTGCCAGTAGCCCTGGCCGCTCGTGGTGCCGAAGATCCCGAAGACCTTCCAGTCGGGCACCTGGATCGAGGCCCGGCCCTTGTAGGGCGCGTTGCCGAAGGTGAAGACGCCGCCGTCGGCCGCGGTGAGCCAGTAGCCGCCCGAGCTCGGGGTCGCGGCCATGGCGGTGATGGGCTTGTCGAGCCTGATGTTGCCGGTACTGCCGAAGAACGGCGCGTCACCGAAGCTGAAGATGCCGCCGTCGCTGGCGACCATCCAGTAGCCGTGACCGGTCTTCGTGGCGGCCATGCCGACCACGGGCTTCACGAGGCGCAGGTTGCCGGTGCTGCCGAAGAACGCGGCGTCGCCGAAGCTGAAGATGCCGCCATCGCTCGCGACCATCCAGTAACCGTGACCGCTCGGGGTCGCGGCCATGCCGACGATCGGCTGGTTCAAGCGGAGGTTCCCGGTGCTGCCGAAGAACGTCGCGTCGCCGAAGCTGAAGATCCCCCCGTCGCGGGCGACCAACCAGTAGCCGTTGCCCGTGGCGGTGGACGCGATGCCCACGATCGGCTGGTTGAGCTTCAGGCCACCGGTGCTGCCGTGGAACGCGGCCGCGCCGTAGCTGAACACGCCGCCGTCGGTCGCGACCTCCCAGTAGCCGTTGCCCGACGGGGTGCGCGCGGCCGACACCACGGGCTGGTTGAGCTGCTGCGCGAACGTGCTGCCGAGCGCCGGCGCATCGCCGAAGTTGTAGATCGCCGCTCCCGCGACCGTGGGCGTGGCGGCACTCGCGGCCGGCGCCACGACCGCCGCGGCCGCACCGATGCCCAGCGTCCCCGTGGCGACCGCCACGCACGCGCAGGCCGCTCTCCGGAACACCGACGCGCGTCGGACGCTCGAGGCCGACCGAACCGACGAGGGGAGGGGAGATCGCGCCGAACGCGGGAAACGCAGCGACATGGGTCCTACTTCCGAAAGGCGGGACCAGGTCGCGATCCGGTAGACCTCGGCTGACCTGGAGGGAACATGCTGTCAGGCCCGCCCGGTCCCGGCCAGTCACGCGATGTGAACTCGCAGGGTGCGCAGGGTGCGTCCTTGTAGATTCGATGTCCATGTCGTTCCAACCCGTTGATCGTGCGCTCGACCTCCCCGCCCTCGAAGCGGGCGTCCTCGCGCGATGGGAGGCGGACGACGTCTTCGCCGAGAGCCTGCGCCGCAGGAAGGGCGCGCCGGAGTGGGTCTTCTACGAAGGTCCGCCCACCGCGAACGGGCGGCCCGGCATCCACCACGTGTGGGCCCGGCTGTTCAAGGACATCTACCCGCGGTTCCAGACCATGCGCGGGCATCACGTCGCCCGGAAGGGGGGCTGGGACTGCCACGGACTCCCGGTGGAGGTCGAGGTCGAGAAGGAGCTCGGCTTCAGCGGCAAGCCCGAGATCGAGGAGTACGGCATCGAGGCGTTCAACGCCCGGTGCCGGGCGTCCGTGCAGCGCTACGTCCAGGACTTCACGTCACTCACGAACCGGATCGGGATGTGGCTCGACGTCGAGGACGCCTACTGGACGATGGACAACGACTACATCGAGAGCGTGTGGTGGCTGTTTCACGAGATGTGGGACAAGGAGCTGCTCTACGAGGGCACCAAGGTGGTCCCGTACTGCGGCCGTTGCGGAACGGCCCTGTCGAGTCACGAGCTCGCCCAGCCCGGTGCGTACCAGGACGTCACCGAACCGTCGGTCTACGTGCGCTTCCCGGTCGTGGGCGCCGACTACGACCTCCTCGTCTGGACCACCACCCCGTGGACCCTGCTCTCGAACGTCGCGGCCGCGGTGGGTGCCCACGTCGACTACGTCCGCGTGCGCGGCACGGGCGGCGGGCGCGACCTCGTGCTCGCCGCCGATCGGGTGGGTGCGGTGCTCGGCGAGGACGCCGAGGTCCTCGGCCCGGTCCCGGTCGCCGAGCTCGTGGGCGCCCGCTACGAGCGGCCCTTCACCACGCTGCCCCTCGACGCCGACGCGTGCCGCGTCGTGGCCGCCGACTTCGTCACCACCGACGACGGTTCCGGCATCGTGCACCTGGCGCCCGCGTTCGGCGAGATCGACCGCGAGGTCGCGGAGGCCGAGGGTCTCCCCCTGCTCAACCCGGTCGACGCGCAGGCCCGATTCGACGCGTCGGTCCCCGGGTACGAGGGCGTGTTCGTCAAGGATGCCGATGCGGCGATCATCGAAGCGCTGCGGGAATCGGGCCGGCTCGAGGCGGTCGTCGACTACTCCCATTCGTACCCGCACTGTTGGCGCTGCGGGACACCGCTCATCTACTGGTCGAAGCCGACGTGGTTCGCGCGCACGTCGGAGCACAAGGACGAGCTGCTCGCCGAGAACGAGAGCATCGGCTGGCATCCGGAGTTCATCAAGCACGGCCGCTTCTGCGACTGGCTCGAGAACAACGTCGACTGGGCGCTCTCCCGCGACCGCTTCTGGGGCACGCCGATCCCGGTGTGGCGCTGTGACGACTGCGGCCATGACACGTGCGTCGGCTCGGTCGCCCAGCTCGCCGAGATCGCACACGACGACGTCACCGATCTCGACCTGCACCGACCGTTCGTCGACGACGTCACCGTCCGCTGCGAGGACTGCGGCGGCACCGCGCACCGCGTGCAGCCGGTGCTCGACGCCTGGTTCGACTCGGGCTCCGTGCCCACCGCGCAGTTCCACTACCCGTTCGAGGACGACTCGCAGACCCGGTTCGAGGAGCGGTTCCCCGCGGACTTCATCTGCGAGGCCATCGACCAGACGCGCGGCTGGTTCTACTCGCTGCTCGCGGTCAACACGCTGGTGTTCGGCCGGACGCCGTACCGCAACGTCGTCTGCCTCGCGCTCGTCGTCGACCAGGACGGCCAGAAGATGAGCAAGAGTCGCGGCAACGTCATCGACCCTTGGACCGTCCTCGACACGCGCGGCGCCGACGCGCTCCGCTGGAACGTGTTCAGCGCAGGCTCACCGTGGACCCCGAAGCGGGTGTTCCCCGAGGCCATCGACGAGACCACCCGGCGTTTCCTGCTCACGCTCTGGAACACGTACTCGTTCTTCGTCACCTACGCGAACATCGACGGTTGGACGCCCCCGGCCGACGGCACGCGGCACGCTCCGCGGCACGTCCTCGACCGTTGGATCCGGTCCCGGCTCCACCACACGGTGGTCGAGGTGACCGACGCGCTCGACTCCTTCGACGCGCTGCGCGGGGCGCAGTCCCTCGACGCGCTGGTCGACGACCTCTCCAACTGGTACGTCCGCCGCTCGCGTCCCCGCTTCTGGAAGAAGGCCGACGACGAGGCCCACGCCACCCTGTACGAGAGCCTGCGCACGATCACGCAGCTCCTCGCGCCCTTCTGCCCCTTCGTCACCGACGACCTGTGGGCCAACCTCGTGGGCACGACCGAGTCGGTCCACCTCACCGACTGGCCCGAGCCCGACCGCAGCGCACTCGATCCGGCACTCGAGGCCGAGATGGCGTTGGCGCGCGAAGCCGTCGGTCTCGGCCGGTCGGCCCGAACCGAGAGCAAGCTCAAGGTGCGCCAACCACTGCGGCGCGCGCTCGTGCTGCTCCCCGACCACGCGGTCCTGAGCCCCGAGATCGCGGCGGAGGTCGCGGAGGAGCTCAACGTCCACGAGCTCGAGCCGGTCACGAGCCTCGAAGGGCTCCTCGACTACCTCGTGGTCCCCAACTTCCGCACCCTCGGGCCCAAGGTCGGTGCGAAGGTCCCGGCGGTGAAGGCGGCCCTCGCACAGGCCGAGGGCGCGACGGTGAAGCGCGCCCTCGACGAGACCGGCCGGTTCGAGCTCGTCCTCGACGACGGCAGCGCGGTCGTGCTGACGCCCGACGACGTCGAGGTCCGCGCCGACCGGCACGAGGAGTTCGCGCTCGCCCAGTCGGGGGAGGCCGCGGTCGCGCTCGACACCCGGCTCGACGACGAGCTGCGCGGCGAGGGGCTCGCCCGGGACGTCATCCGCGCGCTCAACGACCACCGCAAGGCCATCGGGCTCGAGATCGCCGACCGCATCGTGCTTCGGCTCGGCGCCACCGGGCCGCTCCTCCAGGCGCTCGAGTTCCACGGGGAGCTGATCGCGGCCGAGGTGCTGGCCGTCGGCTGGTCGGTCTACGACTCGTCGATCGCCAGCAGCCGCGTTGCCGCCGTGCTCGACATCGACGGCGCGCCGCTCGAGGTGGAGCTCACCCGGCCGTAGCTCATCGGCCGCACCCCGCTCGGGTGCACGCGGCCGGACGCGGAACCGCCGCAGCCCTGAACGGCTGCGGCGGTCGGGATCACCGGTTCGCGATCGCGCGGGTCAGCGCCGGCGGCGGAACACGCCACCGAAGCGACCTTCGCCGCCGTCGTCGTCGTAGAAGCCCTCGTCCGCGGAGCCACCACCCTCGTCGGTGCCCAAGGGCGGGGCGTCGTCGCGCACCGCGTCGCGCAGCGTGGCGAAGAACGCGTCGTCGTCGAGGACCTCGGAGCCGACCGGCTCGCCTTCGCCGGGCGACGGCGCCAACCACGCCGGCGCGTCGGCGGCGGCGGTGCGGACGTCCCAGACCGACGCGGTCTCGGTGCTCACGACCGCGGGCTTGGCGTCGAACGCCGGCGCGCCCTTGTCGTCACCGCCGAAGAACGAACCGGTGGACGCGTCGTCCTGCTGCCCACCCGCGTCGCCGGCGGACGGCGACTCCTCGAGCGAGATCACGGAATCGGGCTCGCCCGCGGAGGCCGACGCGCTCCCGGCCGACGCAGGAGCTCCACGGCCGATGGCGGGAACGTCGGTCGGGGCCGATAAGCCTGCGGCACCGCTCGCCGGGTCGGCGAGCTCGGGCGGAGACGGGATCTGGATCTGGTGGATGCCCGGCCGGGGCCCGGGATCCGGAGCCGGACGCTCGCTGATCGCCGCGAGGTCGGCCTCGATGGCGACACGGATCTTTGCCCGGAAGTTCTCGTCGTACGTGGACAACGTGTCGATGTCGGCGAGCAACGCGTCGCGCCGGCCCGAGAGGTCGATCACCTCGTGCTCGAGCTTCGCCTTGTGCTCGTCCTGGATCGTCCGGGCGCGGGCTTCGGCGTCGCCCACGACCGCGGCCGCGTGCGCGTCGGCGTCGGCGCGCACCTTGCGCGCGTGCTCCTCGGCTTCGGCGACGGTGTCGTCGGCCGTCTTCTGCGCGAGCAGCAACGTCCGCTGGATGAGGTCGCCGCCGTCGGAGACGGGCGGGGCGGCCGGCTGCGGAGGCGGTGGCACCGTTGCCCCGATCGGCTCCGCGGCCTTCGCGGCTGCGGGTGCTTCGGAGGCGGTCGCCGTGGGTGCAGCCGAACCGAGCGCGTTGATCCGGTCGGTGAGCTGCAGCACCCGATCGGTCAGGCCTTCGATCGTGGTTGCCGCCCGCTCCAGCAGCTCGTCGACCTCGTCGCGGTTGTACCCGCGGAACTCGGAGCCGATCTCGATGTCACGAAGTTCGCGAGGAGAAACATCCATGCGCGCCATGGTAACCACCGGGGGCCGCGCGTACGAGGAACCGCGTACGAGGAACGTCGCGCGGTGGGGCTAGTGGATGATCTGCAACAGGATGATGATGATGAACCAGAGGACGAGGAACGACAGGTCGAACATCCCCGCCGGCGGAATGACGCGACGCATCGGCGCGAGCACCGGCTCGGTGGCGGCGATGCAGAAGTCGTTGAGCGGCCGTAACGGAGAGTTCGGGCTCAGCGGGAACCACGACAGGATGGCCCGACCGATCAAGATGATCAGGTAGGCGATGAGAATGAAGCGGATGATGCCGATCATCGGGACGGGCTCATCGATCTAGGAGGTGTACAGCCCGCGTGCCTGCAGCCGTTCCTTCTCGTCCTGGGAGACCTCGACGTTGGTCGGCTTGAGCAGGAACACCTGATCCGCCACCCGCTCCATCGAGCCGCCGACCGCATAGGCGAGGCCGCTCGAGAAGTCGATGAGGCGGCGCTGCAGGTCCCGTGACAGGCCCTGCAGGTTGAGGATGACGGCCTGGTTGCTCTTCAACCGGTCGCCCACCTCCTGCGCGTCGTTGAAGCCCGCGGGCTCGACGACGTGCACACGCGCCGACGGGCTCGTCGGCATCGTGCGGATCACCGCGGGCCGCTGCGCGACGAGCGTCGGCATGTCGTCGCGATCACGCCCGATCGGGCGGACCGCGCTCGGCGTGTGGGAGCTGGGACTCGTCTCGACCACCCGTACGTCCCGCTCGCGCTCGCGTTCACGCGCCACCGCGGGCTGATGCAGCTCGGGCTCACCGTCGTAGTCATATCCCTCGTACTGGTCGTACTCGTCGTCGTCCTGGAGCCCGAGGGTCACCATGAACTTGCGCCAGACAGCCATCCGCGAATTCCTCCCCGAAGCCGGTCAGCCTACCGAAGGCGGGCGCGCAACGGGTGCCGTGGCGACGCCGGGTGGGGGCCGGTCGCCGAAGAGTGCCCGTCCGATCCGCACGATCGTGGCCCCTTCGCTTACTGCCGCCTCATAGTCAGCGCTCATCCCCATCGAGAGCTCGGGGAGTTGGAGCTCCTGGCCGAGGCTCCGGAGCGCGGCGAACCACGGGCGCGGGTCGCCGGACGCGGGCGGGACGGCCATCAAGCCGCGGACGTCGAGGCCGTCGGACCGCAGGAGGTCGACGAGAGCGGGAACCGCCGCCGGCTCACACCCGGCCTTCTGGGGCTCGGCCGCCAGGTTGACCTCGACCAGTACCCGGGCGCCGGGGGCTCGACGGGCGATCTCGGCGCCGAGCTCGCCCCGATCCACCGACTGCCAGAGCCCGACGTAGGGCGCGACGGCCCGGACCTTGTTCCGCTGCAGCTGACCGAGGAAGTGCCAGCGGGGTGCGTCGGTGCCGGCGCCGGCCAGCTCCGGAGCCTTGGCGACGAGCTCCTGGGCCCGGTTCTCGCCCAGGTCGCGCAGACCCGCGTCGAGAGCCACGCGGATGCGGTCGAGGTCGACGGTCTTGCTCGCCCCCACGATCAACACGTCGCCCGGGTCGCGCCCCGCCCCCCGGGCCGCCCCGTCGACCCGCTCCCTGATCTCGTCGTATCGCCTTGCGACGTCGCCAGGGGCGGTGGCACCGCCGACGGGCGACCCACTCACGTGAGCACCACCGCGGTGGCCTGCCGGCCCGTGACGCCGTCACGGCGGTACGAGAAGAACCGCGGCGATTCCGCGGTGCACAGGTCGACGTCGTCCAACGCCTCGACGCCCGCCTCGCGCAGCGCGACCCGCACGCCCGCGGGCAGGTCGAACGCCGGCGTGCCGTCGAGCGTCGTCGACCGCACCTCAGGACCGAATCTGGTTGCGAGCCGGTCGAGGTCGTCGGACCCGAACTCGTACCTGGCCGGATGCACGCACGGGCCGAGGAAGGCCCGCACGGGCGCGTCGCCCCGGGCGGCGGTGCGGAGCGCGTCGACCGCGCTTCCGATCACCCCCTGCTCGAGCCCCGGCCAGCCGGCGTGCACCACCCCGACCGCGCCGTCGGCGACGAGCACGATCGGGGCGCAATCGGCGGTCACGACCGCGAGCACACGGCCCGGGATGCTCGTCACGGCCGCATCCGCCGGCGCCGTGGCTGCGGCCTGCGTCGGATCGGTGAGCACGACCGTCCCGTGGACCTGCCGAAGCCAGACCCACTCCCCCGGCAGCTCGTCCTCGAGCCGGGTCCGATTCGCAGACACGGCGGCAGGGTCGTCGCCCACGTGGTCGCCGAGGTTGCGGGAGGCGTAGGGCCCGACCGACACCCCGCGGGCGCGGTCGGTGCACAGCACGCGGGCGGCGCCGATGTCGGCCCGGATCGTTGGCATGCCTGCGAACCTACCGGGCGGTGCGAGCCCGGACGCGACGACGCCCGGGGCAGTCGTGGGTGCCTCGGGCGTCGCGCGATCGGTGGACGGTGCGGCTACCGCAAGAACTCGGGCACGTCGAAGTCGTCGTCGCCGTTGCCGGTGAGGTCGACTTCCTTGTCGTCGGCGGCGAGCTTCTCCTCTTCCTCACGCAGACCCAGGGTCGCGGGTGCGGCGGCCTCGTCGCGCTCGCCCTCGAAGCGGTCGAAGCCGGCCGCGATCACCGTGAGCCGGACCTCGTCGCCGAGGGTGTCGTCGATGACGGCACCGAAGATGATGTTGGCGTCGGGGTGCGCGGCCGCGGCGATGATCTCGGCCGCCTCGTTGACCTCGAACAGGCCGAGATTGGACGGTCCGCTCACATTGAGCAGGATCCCGCGTGCGCCCTCGATGCTCGCCTCCAGCAGCGGGCTGCTGATCGCGGCCCGCGCCGCCTGCACCGCACGCCCGTCACCCGAGGCGTAGCCGATGCCCATGAGCGCGCTGCCGGCGTTGGTCATGATCATCTTCACGTCGGCGAAGTCGGTGTTGATGAGACCGGGCGTGGTGATGAGGTCGGTGATTCCCTGCACACCCTGCAGGAGGACCTCGTCGGCCATCTTGAACGCGTTCAGCATCGAGGTCTTCTCGTCGGAGACCTGGAGCAGACGGTCGTTCGGGATGATGATGAGGGTGTCGACCTTCTCCTTGAGCTTCTGGATCCCGTTCTCGGCCTGCACCGCGCGGCGGCGGCCCTCGAAGGTGAACGGCCGGGTGACCACGCCGATGGTGAGGGCACCCTGGTTCTTGGCGACCTCGGCGATCACGGGTGCTCCACCGGTGCCGGTGCCGCCGCCCTTGCCCGCGGTGATGAAGACCATGTCGGCGCCCTTGAGCACCTCCTCGATCTCCTCCCGGTGCTCCTCGGCGGCCTGACGGCCGACGTCGGGGTCGGAGCCGGCGCCCAGCCCACGGGTGAGGAGGCGGCCGACGTCGAGCTTCACGTCGGCGTCGCTCATGAGCAGCGCCTGCGCGTCGGTGTTGACGGCGATGAACTCCACGCCTTTGAGACCGGCGTCGATCATCCGGTTGACGGCATTGCAGCCGCCACCGCCGACACCGACGACCTTGATCACGGCGAGGTAATTCTGCGGAGCTCCGAGCATTGCGGCCTTCCTATTCCTTCGAAGTTGTGCGGCGAAGTGTTGGCGTTCGGTCGTCGATCACGAGCGGGGCGCAGGCTGAAACCCAAGTCTCAACCACGTAAACGCCCCGATCCGAACGACCGGTTGCTGCCGCGGTGCTGGTCAGCGGGCTGGACACGGAACAAGTCTCGACCTACAGTCGAGGTTTAGCGTTATGTAAACCTGTGGTAGCTGTCCAGACTGTAGCGAGTTGACCACGGGGGGTCAACGTTCTGCTCGCGCGCGTCCGGACCGATGCGCGGCCATCGTTGCGGCGCGCGCCACCTGCGCGACGGCCGCTCATCGCGATTCCACCTAGCCGGTGACCGGCGCCGCGGGCACCCGTACGTCGACGTACGCAGCGTGCGCGGCCTCCGACCGCGCGAGCACCACCTCGGCCGAATCGCTCTTGGCGTCGAGCTGGTCGGGCGGGCCCAGCCGCACCTCCGGACCACCCGCGAGGTGCAGCGTGAGCTCCCCCGCCGCCCACGTCGCCGACGCCACGCGGGCCGACAACGACGGCCGGAGCCGGGTGAGCGCGCGCACCACGAAGGCGTTGGCGACCGACCGGCCGGGAGTGGGGATCGCGCCGAGCCCGGCGACCTCGATCGCGCCGGCGGGGGCCACGGGCTCCGCCCCGAGCACCCGGCCGCTGGCGTCGAGCAGCGCCACCGACGACGGCGACGTGCGGACCCAGGCGACCGGGACGCGCTCGGTGACGGCGATCGTGACCGTCCCGGGGAAGACCTTGTGCACGACCGCCCGTTCGACCCAGGGCAGCGCCTCGATGCCGCGCGTCGCCGCGCCGAGGTCGGCGAAGAGCAGTGCGTCGCGCCGGCGGATGCCCGAGGCCGCGTCGATGGCGCTGGTCGACGTGTGGACGGCACCCGAGACCCGGATGTGGTCGACGTCGTACATCGGCGACTCGATCACGACCCAGGTGAGCCCGACGGCGACGACGACCGACACGACGGCGATGAGGATGCGGAGCCGCCGCCGGCCCTGCTCGCGGATGACCTCGATGCGACGCTGGCGCAGACGCGGGTCGATCGCGACCGACGGACGACGGGGACCGCCGGGCCCCGGCGGGCGCGACGGTGGACGCGGCGGCGCTTGGATGGTCATCGGCGGACGGGCTCTCCTTCGGAGGTCTCTTCGAACCCGACCATGCGCAGCTCGGGCTCGAGCCGGATCCCGGTCTGGTCGAGCACGCGGCGCTGGACCTCGAACACGAGGGCGCGCAGATCGGCGGCGGTCGCGCCGGCTTCGGCCTGGATGAAGTTGGCGTGCTTTCCCGACACGAGCGCTCCACCGATGCGCAGGCCCTTGAGGCCACACGCGTCGATGAGCCGGCCGGCGGAGTCGCCGTCGGGGTTCCGGAACACCGAGCCGGCGTTCGCTCCCCCGGGCTGGTGGGTCCGGCGCCAACGCACGATCTCCTCGATGCGGGCCTGGCAGGCGACGGGGTCGTCGACCGACACACCGAACTCCGCGGCGACCACGACCTCCGACCGTCGCAGGGACGAGTCGCGGTAGCCGAGCGCGAGGGACTCCAACGGGCGTTCGACGAGCTCGGCGTCGCCAAGGAGGTCGGTGGTCCACGCGCGCACCAGGACCTCGTCGGTGTCGTGGCCGTGGCCGCCGGCGTTCATCGCGACCGCACCGCCGACCGAACCGGGAATCCCGACGAAGAACTCGAGACCGGTCCGGCCGAGCGCGGCGGACCGGCGCGCGAGAACCGGGAGCGGGGTCGCGCTCCCGGCCAGGACCAGGCCCTCGGAGACCTCGACCGACTCGAAATCACCGGTGAGGACGAGCGCGAGGCCGTCGAAGCCGCGGTCGGCCACGAGCAGGTTGCTTCCCCGGCCGATCACGAGGAGGCGGGGCCGGAGGTCGCGGGTGATGCGGGCCACCTCGAGCAGCTCGTCGTCGTCGTGGACCTCGGCGAGGACCGCGATCGGGCCACCCAGCCGGTAGGTCGTGAGCGAGGCGAAGGGGACTTGGCGGCGGACCCGACCGCTGGGGAGGCGCGCCTCGAGCTGCCCGGCCAGGGTGCCGACGTCGGGGGGACGGGAGCTCATGATGCGACCTCGGCCGCGCCGAGCCATTCGTCGGGCAGCGTGGTCAGGTCGCCGGCACCGAGCGTGAGGACGAGGTCGCCGGCGCGGGTGAGACCCGGGACCATCGAGACGAGCTCGTGGCGGTGCGGGAGATAGACGACCCGGCTCGACGGGTGGGCCTCGAGGACCGCGCGGAGGACGAGCCGGCCGGAGACCCCGGGCCGGGGCACCTCCCCCGCGGCGTAGATGTCGGTGAGGACGAGCAGGTCGGCCTCGGCGAAGGCGTCGCCGAAGTCGCGCCACAACGCTGCGGTCCGGCTGTAGCGGTGGGGCTGGAACACCACGACGACCCGCTCCCAGCCGCCGTCGCGCGCGGCGCGGATCGCCGCCTTCACCTCGCCGGGCAGGTGGGCGTAGTCGTCGATGTACGCGACGCCGCGGGCGGTGCCCCGGGCCTCGAACCGCCGGGCGACACCGCCGAAGCTCGCGAGCGCGGCCGCGATGGCATCGGGGGCGACGCCGAGCTCGAGCGCGATCGCCGCCGCGCCGGTGGCGTTGAGCGCGTTGTGCAGCCCGGCGACAGGCAGCGCGAGGTCGAGCTGCACGCCGTGGTGGTGCACGGTCCAGGTCGAGCCGAGGCGGCTGCCGGTGAAGCCGCCGATGCGGTAGTCGGCATCGGGATGCTCGCCGTAGGTGAGGGCACCGACCTCGCTTGCAAGCTCGAGGGCGATCGCGTCGTCGGCACAGACCACCCGCGGGCCGGGTACCGCGGCCAGGAAGGTTCGGAACGCGACGACGAGCCCGGCGAAGTCGCGGTAGGTCTCGAGGTGGTCGGCTTCGACGTTGGTGACGATCGCCGCGACGGGAGCGAGCTCGAGGAACGTGCCGTCGCTCTCGTCGGCCTCGACCACGAACCACTCGCCCGCGTCGTAGGCCGCGTTGGTGCCGACCTCGTTGAGCTCGCCGCCGATGACGAAGCTGGGGCGCAGGCCGGCGCCCCGGAGGATCAGGGCGAGCATCGACGACGTGGTGGTCTTGCCGTGACTCCCCGCGACCGCGATCCCCCGCCGGGTCGCCACCAACGCGCGCAGCGCCTCGGCCCGGCGCAGGACCGGCACCCCGCGCTCGCGTGCCGCGACCACCTCGACGTTGCTCGCGGGCACGGCGGTGGAGATGACGACCGCGTCGAGGTCGGCGGGGAGGTTCGCGGCCGAGTGGCCGACGTTGGCGCGCACACCGAGGGCACGGAGCCGCTCGATGTTGCGCGAGCCCTTGAGGTCGGAGCCGGTGACCGTGTGGCCCATGCGGGCGAGGACGGTGGCGATGGCGCTCATGCCCGCACCACCGATCGCGACGATGTGGACGGCGAGCGGCTCACCCGAGTCGAGCGGTGGCATGACGTCGAGCGCCGGCGGGCCTGCGGACGGCTCGGAGACTGATCGCTCAGGCGACATCGGCCATCTCCTCGACGAGATCGGCGAGACGATCGGCCGCGTCGGGTCGGGCGAGGGTGCGCGCCGCGGCACCCATGGCGGCCAGACGGACCGGATCGGCGAGCAGGCCGTCGACGATGGCAGCGACCGCGTCGGGCGTGCAGTCGGCGTCGGGCTCGAGGATGGCGGCGCCGGCCGCGACGAGGGCGCGGGCGTTGGCGCCCTGGTGGTCGCCGGGCGCACCCGGCAGCGGCACGAGGATGGAGGGCACGCCGGCGGACGCGAGCTCGGCGACGGTGACTGCTCCCGAGCGGCCGAGCAGCAGCGCGGCGCGGGCGTAGAGACCGGCGATGTCGGACTCGTAGCCGACCAGCTGGTAGCTGAGCGCGTCGGTCGGACGGCGGATGCGCTCGAGCCGGGTGCTGCAGTCGTCGAGGTTGCGGGGCCCGCAGACGTGGTGGATCGCGATGTCGGTGCGGTGGCGCCAGCGCTCGTAGAGACCGAGCGCGGTGTCGTTGATGGTGCGGGCACCGAGGCTCCCGCCGATGGCGACGAACAGAGCCCGGGGTGCCAGCTCGGGCACGCGCTCGACGGCCGCGATCTCGGCCCGGATCGGGTTGCCGGTCACCACGGCGTCCGGGAGCGGCGTGCCGGGCAACGAGACCGCGACCCGCGCGCCGAGCCGGGCCGCGAGCCGGTTCACGACTCCGGGTGCCGCGTTCTGCTCGTGTACGACGATCGGGACCCGCAACAGGCGGGCCGCGAGGATGCACGGGAACGACGCGTAACCGCCCACCCCGACGACGACCCGGGGCCGCAGGCGGCGGACGATGCGCACCGCCTGGTTGACCGCGGCGGCGGTGTCGCGCGCGGTCCGCACGTTCTCCCACGAGATGCGTCGCTGCAGCCCACGTCCGGGGAGCAACTCGATCGCGAAGCCCGCCTCGGGGACCACGGTGGCCTCGAGCCCGCGCCGCGCACCGACGAACTGCAGCTCCTCGGGGGCGTGACCCCGCGCGACGAGTGCCTGCGCGAGCGCGAGCGCCGGGTAGACGTGGCCCCCGGTACCGCCGCCCGTGATGAGCGCGAACACCCGCGGGCTCGACTCCGTCATGTGCGCGCTTGCCGGGCGACGTTGGCGAGGAGCCCGGCGGCCGCCATCGTGAAGAGCAGCGCGGAGCCTCCGAAGGACACGAACGGCAACGGGATACCCGAGACCGGCAGGACGCCGATGACCGCGCCGATGTTGATGACCGCTTGGCCTACGACCCATACCGTGACGCCCGCGGCGAGGAGCATCCCGAAGCGATCGGGGGCGTGCATCGCCACACGGGTGCCGAGGACCGCGAACGCGAGGAACAGGCCGATGACGAGGATGCAGCCGACCAGCCCGAGCTCCTCGCCGATGATGGCGAAGATGAAGTCGGTGTGCGCGTTGGGAAGGAACATCCACTTGGCCCGGCTGGCGCCGAGGCCGACGCCGGTCCATCCCCCGCTGCCGAGGGCGATGAGCGACTGGGTGATCTGGTAGCCGGCGTTCGACTTGTCGGAGAGCGGCTGGAGGAAGGTGAAGACGCGGGCGCGGCGGTAGGGCTCGGCGATCGCGAGCAGCGCCGCGAGGCCGACACCCACCGAACCGATCAGCGCGAGGTGCCGGGCCCGGATCCCGCCGACGATCAGCGCGGTGGCGACGATCAGCGCGAGCACGATGGTGGAGTCCATGTCGGGCTCCTTGATCACCAGGAGCGCGATGCCGGCGAACACCACCAGCACGGGTCGCAGCACCAGGCGCCAATCGTGGAGGTCCTTCTCCCGGCGCGACATGACGTCGGCGCAATAGAGCAGCAAGGCGAGCTTCGCGACCTCCGACGGCTGGATGCGGATCGACCCGAACCCGAGCCAGCGCCGCGACCCGGACACCATGATGCCGACGCCCGGGACCAGCACGAGGAGCAGGAGCACCACGCTCACGATCAGGAGCGGGGTCACGAACCGGCGCCACTGGCGGTAGTCGACGCGCGCGAGCACGACGAACGCGATCACGCCCAGGGTGCACCAGAGGAGCTGGCGCTCGAAGAAGAACCAGGCCGAGCCGTAGTTGCTGATCGACTGCACCGACGACGCCGAGAGCACCATGACGAGTCCGACGACGTTGAGCACCGCGATCGTGGCGACGAGCAGGAGGTAGGTGGGCGGCCGGGCGCGGCCGGAGTCGGTCCACGCCCGTCGCGCGGTGGCGACCCGCCGGGCGACGGGTGAGGAGCCGGGGCGGCGGATGCCGTGCTCAAGCCGGGTCGCCATCGCCACCTCTCTCCCTGATCACGAGCTCGACCTCGGCCGCGAAGTCGTCGCCCCGCTCGGCGTAGCCCGAATACCAGTCGAACGAAGCGCACGCCGGAGAGAGCAACACGGTGTCGCCGGGTTCGGCCCGCCGCGCCGCGCCGCGCACCGCTTCGCGCATCGAGTGCGCATGCTCGACCGGCACCAGATCGCCGAATGCGGCTTCGACCTCGGCCGCGGCTTCGCCGATCGCCACGACCGCGCGCAGGTTGGGCGCGATCGGGCGCAGCAGCGAGAGATCGAGGCCCTTGTTACGGCCTCCGGCGATCAACACGACCTTGTCGTACGCCTGCACGGCCGCACGCGTCGCGTGCGGATTGGTGGCTTTGGAATCGTCGACGAACGTCACGCCCCCAGCCTTGCCGACGAATCGCGCGCGGTGTGGGAGCCTCGCGAAATTCAAGGCTGCGATCCGGACGCCATCGGGTGTCGCGCCGGCCTCGAGCGCGGCCGCAGCCGAGGCGAGCACGTTCGCGAGCTCGTAGGGCGCGGTCGCCTGCAGCTCGTCGACCGCCACGATGGCGCGACTGTCCGCGTCGAGAAGCTCACCGTGCGCGAGCCGGAACCCGCTGGTCGCCTCGGGACGGACCGAGAAGCCCACGCGCCGGGCCGGAGCGTCCTGCGCGAGCTCGTGCACGAGCGCGTCGTCGGCGTTGTAGACGAGCACGTCACCCGCGCGCTGGTGGGTGAAGATCGCGGCCTTGGCCCGGGCGTACGCCTCGAACGAGCCGTGCCAGTCGAGGTGGTCCTCGGCGACGTTGAGGTAGACCGCGATCCTGGGCGCGAACGTGGGCGTGAACCGCAGCTGGAAGCTGGAGACCTCGGCGACGATCACGTCGACGTCGTCGTGCACCGCCTCCAGGAGCGGCCGGCCGATGTTGCCCGCCGACTCCGCGCGTACCTCCGAGGCCACCAGCATCTCGGTGATCAGCGTGGTGACCGACGTCTTCCCGTTGGTGCCGGTGACCGCGACGATCGGGACCCGCGCGAGCTCCGCCGCGAGATCGATCTCGCTGCGCACGGGCACACCCGCGGCGAGCGCGGCCGCGATCGCCGGATGGGACTCGGGCACGCCCGGGCTCGGGACGATCAAGTCGGCCGCGGCGGCACGGGCGGCCGACGCATCGGAACGGGCGCCGGCGAAGATCTCGACGCCGTGCTCGTCCGCCCAGGCGGCCTCGTCGGACCGGACCTGGTCGACGAGCACCGAGAACGCCGCACCCGTGGCGAGCAGGTGGGTCACGACGGCGCGACCGGTGACGCCGAGCCCCAGCACGATCACCTCGGCGCCGGTCATCCGATGGCTCCCGGGATGCGCAGGAAGTCGGCGTAGAACAGGCCCAGGCCGAGCGCGACGCAGAGACCCGCGAGGAGCCAGAAGCGCACGATCACGGTGAACTCCGGCCAGCCGCCCACTTCGAAGTGATGGTGGATCGGCGCCATCCGCAGGATCCGTTTGTGGAAGATGCGGAACGAGATGATCTGGGCGATGACCGACAGCGTCTCGATCACGTAGAGGCCACCGAGGATCGGTAGGAGCAGGGCGGTGTTGGTGAGCAGGGCCAGACCGGCCATCGCGCCGCCGATGGCGAGCGACCCGGTGTCGCCCATGAACAGGCGCGCGGGCGCGGCGTTCCACCAGAGGAACCCGGCACACGCGCCCATCATCGCGGCGGCGATCACCGCGAGGTCGAGCGAGTTGGCCGCGAAGCCGGGGGTGCCGTTGCCGTAGTCGGGCACGTGCCGGAACTCCCAGAACGCGATGATCGTGAACGCGGCGAACACCAGCGTGGCCGAACCCGCCGCGAGCCCGTCGAGGCCGTCGGTGAGGTTGACCGCGTTGGAGGAGCCGACGACCACCACGATCGCCCAGATGAACCAGAGGTAGGTGCCGAGGTCGAGATCGAGGACGCGGGTGAACGAAAGGTGGGTCGACGTGTCGACCCAATGCAGCGCGAGCAGGGCGAACCCGGCGGCGATGAGGAGCTGACCCCCGCTCTTCCCCCGCTTGCGGAGGCCGAGGTTCCGCCCCTTGCGGACCCCGAAGTAGTCGTCGATGAAGCCCACCAGGGCGAGCCCGACGATGAGCAGCATCAGGGTGATGCCGGTCCGGGCGAACTTGATCTGGCCCGAGCGCACGTGCGCGGCGCAGTAGCCGACGAAGGCGGCGACCACGATCGCGATGCCGCCCATGGTCGGCGTGCCGGCCTTCGTCGCGTGCGGGTGAGCGAACGGCCCGTCGTCGCGGATCTGCTGGCCGATGCCGCGCTGCTTGAGGACGCGGATCAGCACGGGCGTGCTGAGCACCGTGATGAAGAAGGCGGTCCCTGCCGCCAGCAGCAGCGCGATCATTCCTTGACCTCCAGCTCGAGGAGCGCCGCGGCAACCCGTTCGAGACCCACGCTGCGACTCGCCTTCACGAGCACCGCGTCGCCCGGGTGCAGACGATCCTCGAGGATGCCGACCACCGTGTCGGCGTCTCCGGCCGGCAACACTTCCATTCCCCGCCCCGGACCGTCGCCTCGCGGGACCCCGGCGGCGATCATGCGGCCGCCCTCGCCCACGGTGACCAGGACGTCGACCCCGAGCTCGGCCGCCCGCAGACCGATGCCGGCGTGGAGCTCCGGGGTCTCGACCCCGAGCTCGCGCATCTCGCCGAGCACCGCGATCCGCTTCGCCCGGCCGCGGAGCCGGAGTCGAGCCAGGGCCTGGAGCGCTGCCGCCATCGGCTCGGGGCTCGCGTTGTACGCGTCGTTGATGACGATCAGGCCCGACGTCGACCGCTCGAGCTGCATGCGCCAGGGCGCGCCCTGGGCCTCCGCGAGACCTGCGAGCACGTCGACGAACGGCACCTCCGCCGCGAGCGCGACCGCCGCCGCGAGCCCGGCGTTGTGCACCTGGTGCTCGCCGAGCAGCGCGAGCTGGGTCTCGCCCGAGCCCCAGTCGCACTCGATGCGCAGGGTCGGCCGCAGCCCGTCGTCGACGGACACCATGGAGACGAGGACGTCGGGGTGGCGGTCGCCGCGCGAGCCCGCGGTGAGCACGCTCGCTGCGGTGCGCGTGCGGAGGTTGGGCGTCTGCGCGTCGTCGGCGTCGAGCACGGCCAGGCCGCTGGGAGGCAGCGACTCCACGAGCTCGCCCAGGACCGCCGCCGCGCCCTCGCGCCCGCCGAGGAACTCGGAGTGCGCGAGCCCGACGTTGGTCACCACGCCGACGTGCGGCCGGGCGATGCGACTGAGATAGGAGATGTCGCCGGCCCGGCGCTCGCCCATCTCGACCACGACGACCTCGGTGTCGGCCGGCGCCGCGAGCAGCGTGAGCGGTACGCCGAACTCGTTGTTGAACGACTTCTCGTTCGCGTGCACGTGGTATCGGCGCGACATCGCCGCCGCGATCAGATCCTTGGTCGAGGTCTTGCCCGCAGAACCCGTGACCCCGACGACCTGCGCGTCGGTGAGGCGGTCTCGCGCCGCCGCCCCGAGGTCGCCCAGCGCGAGGAGCGGGTCGTCGACGAGGATCAGCGGGAGACCGGGCCGCACGTCGTCGGGCCGGTGGGTCACGATCGCCGTCAGCGCGCCGCAGGCGAAGGCGTCGGCGACGAAGTCGTGACCGTCGCGCTGATCGTGCAGCGCGACGAAGCACTCGCCCCGCACGACGCGGCGGGAATCGACGCTCACCCCGGTGATCGGGATGTCGGGGTCGGGCCCGTCGAGCTTGCCGCCGACCGTCAGCGCGATCTCGAGCACGTCGGGGAGCCAGGGGTCGTGGCTCACGAGGTGGACCATCCGAGCTCGGCGAGAGCGGCTGCGCTCTCGATCGCATCGTCGAACGGGACGGTGACCCCGTCGGTGGTCTGGCCGGACTCGTGGCCCTTCCCCGCGATCACGACGACGTCGCCGGGGCGCGCGGAACGGAACGCGAGCGCGATGGCCGCGCGGCGATCGAGCTCGACGAGCGGCGACCGGCCCGTGGTGCGGGCGCCGGCAACGATGGCAGCCGCGATCTCGCGGGCGGGCTCGGAGCGCGAGTTGTCGGACGTGACGACGACGATGTCGGCGTCGCGCGCCGCGATCGCCCCCATCAGCGGCCGCTT
>JAODBH010000236.1 GCA_025463865.1 Actinomycetes bacterium
GTCTGTCGCTCATGGATCGTTCAGCAAAGAATCCGCGTCGCCGCGCAACGACGGCGATCAGCAGCAAGCACCAGGTCACGATCCCGGTCGACGCCATGCGGGCCGCGGGCTTCAACCCGGGCGACCGCCTCAGAGCCCGAGCCGACGGTGAAGGCAAGGTCGTGCTCGAGCGCGAATCTGAACCACTTGACGAGTTCCCTCGGCGCCCTCACCGGCGTGTACGACGGCTTCGATCTCGACGCGCTGCGCGACGAATGGGCTCACGACGGATCGCCGCTGGAAGACGCTCCGCCGACTCGGCCTGCACGGTCGTCTGACCATCATCGGGTAGGAACATTCGTTGAGGGCAAGATGGGATGCATGTCAGGGCGAGTCGGCACAGGCACCGCGGTACGCGGCCGCGTCACGATGCAGCAACCCCAGATGCCGTAGCGGGCTACGGGCTCGCCGCCACCGTTGCATCGGTGATCGACTCGATCGGTTCGATGTGGGAGCGGAGGTCGTCGGTGAGGTGGTACCTGGTCGCCAAGTAGCTCGGGGAGTTGTAGCTGATCGAGACGTTTCCGTCGGGATCCGCCCGGACGAGCACCTTGAGGGGAAGATCGAGAGCGGCCAGGGGCGACGCGAGCATCACCGGAGTGCCGGCCGCGGGACTTCCGAAGATGACGAGCTTCGTGTCCGGCATCTCCATGCCGACGCCTTTCGCGGCACCGCTGTGATCGATCACGGCGAAGAGCGTCAAGCTCCGGTCTTCGATGAGCCGGGTCAGCCGGCTCACCGTCTCGCCGACGGAGCGCGGGCTGCGTTTGGTGACAATGCCCTCGGAGTCGATCGTCATCGCAGGGCCACTCCCCTGGTCGTCGACCCGCAACCGCGCGAGCGTCGCGCCGCACTGCCAAACGCGTCAAACGACGCAACGCCCTCGGCGCTTACGGACCTGTCAGACCCAGGGCAGCGGGTTTCTGTCGGGCACGGTCGCACCGACGTGTCGTCGCCCCGGCGGGCGAAGATGCCGCACACCACACTCATCGGAGTGCAGTGCGCACGGCGCCGAGGAGCTGCGGCGACGACACCACTACGGCCTGGTCGTGGCAGAAAGTGGCGGACGACGATCTCGTCGCAACCCATGTCCGCGTGCTCGGCCACGTCGTGTCGCTCCGCTCAGCGACGACCGAGCGTGAACCGGACGTCCTGGTCGAAGCCGATGCGGCCGTCACCGTCCCGGCAGCGGTCCAGCTGTTCGTACGCCGCCGCACGTGTCGCGGCGTGCTGCTCGGCGGGAATCGACTCCCACATGCGGCGCTGACCCGTGGACCAGGTCCACCGGTACCAGTGGTCCTCGTCGTCGAATCTCACGGGCAGCGTCATCGTGGTGGTGCGCACGTCGCCAAAGCCCGCGTGCGACAGCAGCTGCTCCACCCCGGCGTCGGTCGCGAACGGGCTCGCTTCACCCTGGGTCCGGGGATCGGCCATCTGCGGGGGAAGGAACGGTGTGAACACCGCATCGACCGCTTTCCACGAGGCGCTGTGGTCGCCGAACGTCGAGATCCCGACCCGCCCTCCGTCGACGAGGAGCGCGCGCCAGGCCTCGAGTGCCGCACCCGGATCGGGCAGGAAGAAGAGGACCAGTGACGACGCGATCACGTCGAACGAGGCCGGATCGAGGTCCGGATGCTGCGCGTCGCCGAGCCGTACGTCACAGGTCAGGCCGAGACGGCTCGCGTCGGCAGCCGTGGTGGAGACCATGGACAGTGCGAGGTCGATGCCGACGACCGTCGCGTCCGGCCCGACCGCCCGCGCGAGCGGGAACAGCGCCGCGCCGCGGCCGCAGCCGATGTCGAGCGCGCGTTCGCCCGGGAGCGGGTCGAGCTCGGCGACGAGGCGCCGCGCGATGGGTTGGAACAACTCGACGCCGACGTCGTCGTAGGTGACGGCCGCCCGATCGAACAGGGCGGCGACCTGCTGCCGCTGATCCTTCGACACGTCGCCAATCTTGCCTGATCGCGCGGCGCGGGGGTTGGAACGCGACGGGCGGGCGCCGAGCGGGCCGGTTCGGCCCGGACCCGATCCGGTGTGGCCGCGCTAGCGTCGAACACCTTGCCCGAGGACGAGCCGTTTGTACCTGCGCCGTCGCCCCTGCACGAGCTGAACGCGCGACGTCGGCACAAGCCGCTTCGGGAGCTGCCGACCCTGCTGCGCGAGGCCGTCCACCTCGTGTGGAGAGCAGCGCCGCGGGACGCGACGGTGATCGTGGTGATCAACGCCGTGACCGGCATCCTCACCGCGCTGCAGCTCGCGATCGCGCAGCGCCTCCTCCAGGCGGTGCTCCACGTACAGAACGGTAGGGCGGCGTCCACGGTGGTTCCCGAGCTCACCGTGTTCGTCGTCGTGCTGACCCTGCTCGGGGGTCTCACCCTGTACCAGAACGAGAAGAAGCGGGTGCTCTCGGAGCTGGTCACGCGGTACTCCCAGGTGCTCGTAGCCACCGCGGCGGCCGAAGCCGACCTCGTCGACTTCGAACGTCCCGCCTTCCACGACCGGCTGCAACGCACGATGGTCAACGCGACCACCCGTCCGGTGGCGGTGACCTACGCGCTCATGGACATGGTGACCTCGGTGTTCACCCTCGTCGGCGTGATCATCGCGCTGGCCATCGTGCAGCCGATACTGCTCGCGCTGGCGCTCGTGGCCTTCGGACCGCTCTGGGTCGTGGCGCGACGCCTGTCGCGACTCTCCTTCGCGTTCGACGTGGAGGAGACCGAAGCCGATCGACGCCGCCACTACCTGCTCATGCTCCTCTCGATGAAGGAGCCGGCCAAGGAGCTGCGCGCCTACGAGCTCGCCGACTTCTTCATCACGAGCCACGGCCGACTTTGGGACGAACGCATCGGCCGGCTCCGCCGCTACACCCAGCGTCGCATCCGGCTCGGGGCCCTCGGCCAGCTCATCAACGGCCTGCTGCTCGGAGCAGTGGTGGCGCTGCTCGTGTGGTTGCTGTCGACCGGGCGCACCAGCGTCTCCGATGCCGCGGTCGCGGCCGGTGCGATCCTCCTGCTGGGCCAGCGCGCGAGCTCGCTGGTCACGAGCGGCGGCCAGCTCTACGAGGCCGCGCTCTTCCTCGGCGACGTCCAGGACTTCCTCGACCAGACCATGGAGCGCCGCCGCGAGGCTCCCGCCCAGCGGCCCGAGCTCGAGCTCGCCGAGATCCGCCTCGACGACGTCCACTTCCGCTACCCCTCCGGCAACCACGACGCCCTGGCCGGGGTCTCGGTCGCGGTGCATCCCGGCGAGGTGGTCGCGCTCGTGGGAGCCAACGGCTCCGGCAAGACCACGTTGGCGAAGATGCTCGCGCAGCTCTACGAGCCCGACACGGGCGCGGTCTACTGGAACGGGACCGACGCCACCACGCTCGATCGGGTGGCACTACGCGATCAGATCGCGATCATCTTCCAGGACTTCGAGCGGTACATGTTCTCGGCCGCCGAGAACATCGGCTTCGGACGCTCCGACCGCCTCGCGGACCGCGGTGCCATCGAGGACGCGGCCCGGCAAGCCGGGGCGGCCGCGTTCCTCGAGGCACTCGGTGGCCGCTACGACGCTCTGCTCGGACCCGAGTTCATCGGCGGTTCCGACCTGTCGATCGGCCAGTGGCAACGGGTCGCGATCGCGCGTGCGTTCTTCCGCGACGCGAACCTCGTGATCCTCGACGAACCCAGCTCCGCGCTCGACGCCGACGCCGAGGCCGCGCTGTTCGACCGCCTGCGCGAGCTCTGCGCGGGACGGGCGGTCGTCGTGGTGTCCCACCGATTCTCCACCGTCACCAGCGCCGATCGCATCTACGTGCTCGACGCCGGCCGGGTCGTCGAGGAAGGAACGCACACCGACCTGGTCGCGGCCGACGGTGCCTACGCCCGGATGTTCCACCTCCAGGCGGCGCAGTACCTCGACGGTGACGGCGGGACACTCCGGGGCTGAAGCCCGCGCCACCGATCAGCGCAGGAGCTTGCGATCCCGCAGCTCGTCGAGGAACGCGGCGAGATCGCTCCGCGCGGCCTCCGGGTCGATGTCGTAGGCGTCGACGACGGCGTCCACCATCTGGTCGAGCGTCGCCCCTTCGGCCAGGAGCAGCCAGATCGTCACGCCGGAACCGGTGACGTTCAGGTACAGGGACGTCTCGAGATCGAGCACCACGATCTGCTCGTCGAGCGCACGCCAGGTCATCCCGCCGTCACGGAGCGCGAACGGCGTGTCCTGCACGCCCGGAGGCGTGCCCGCGTCTCCGGGCTCGTCCATGTCCGCTCCGATGATCGGGTTGGCGGAGCACTCTAGCCGTGGGTAATCAGGCTCCACCGGGGCTCACAGCGCCTCGAGCACGCCCTCCATCAGCGCCGCGCCGAGGGTCGGTTGGGCCGGTGTCCGCCACGGGACCCGGGCGATCAGCACCGGTACCTCCGCCGCGAGCGTGGCGAGCTGCTCGAACTGACGGGCGAGCACGGAATGGTCGCGCCAGCCGACGAGCCGGGGACAACCGAGAAGTGGGACCAGTGCGTCCGACGGCCGCAGCCGCTCGATCGCGACGCCCGGTCGGTCCAGCTCGAGCACCGGGAACACCATTGCGGCGAGGGGTACCTGCTCGATGCGAGTGACGGGTGGAGCCACTGCGGTACGACCGTCGGCGGTCATCCTGCTGTGGCCCGGCCAGTGCTGCAGGAGCTCGGCCGCGCCCGGCCGCAGCCGGATCTCGGAGGCGCCCCGGTACACCGCGGGAGCGGGCCCGTCGAACGTGACCCGCAGCAGGTCGTCGCCGACGAGCGGATGACCGGCCGCCGCGGCGAGCGCGGCCAACGTCGACTTGCCGTACCCACTCGGCGCCGAGAGCGCCACCGCGAGCCCGTCGGCCTCGACCGCGCTCGCATGCAGACACAAGTGCCCCGACACCGCGAGGAAGAACGCGATGCCCATCCCCGCGGCGAACATGGGCGCCAGCTCCGGGTCGGCACCCGGATCGAGCCGGACGCTTGCCGACGCGCCGTGCAGCCTGATGTCCACGATGCCCGGGCTGCGGATGACCCAGTCACCGTCAGTGTCTCGAAACCCCTCGTAGCGCACGGTGTCGGCGTCGAGGGCGTGCCGCAACGCGACGCACTCGTCGGGTACCCGCTCCACCGGCCCGGTTCCCGACGCACGGACCTCGAGGTCAGCCGGTCCGTCGAACCACCCGGGCGGCTCGGGGAGCCGGATATCACTCGACATCCGCAGACCGTGCAGCAGGTACTGGGTCACCGCTCACCGAACGCGAGGTACGAGGACGCGAGCGGATCCAGATCGACCCCCTGGATCCGCAGCCACGCGTGGGCGTCGACGCCGCGCTCGTTCGTGGTCGGGCGGACGCCGATCACGAGCTCGGGCCGGAGGGTGGCGAGCCGGTTCCCGATGACGAGCGCGCGGCGGAGGCAGGTGTCACCGAAGGGCCACCGCCGCAGGACGATCCGCGCGATGCGCGCCCGACGCCACGCCCAGTCCGGGAGCGCGAAGCGATCGGGGACCCCGGCCGGCTCGTCATCGGCGGGCCCGCCGAGAAGGGTGAGGCCCAGTCCCCCGGCGGTTGCGGGCAGGCCGCGCCGCCGCAGGGACCACTCGACCCGAGCGGCAACGGTCACGATGACCACGGCCTCGATCGCGTCCGACGGGCGCGCCCGGCGCAGCGTGTGCAGACGTCCCCGCATCAGAGCTGTGGCCACCGGAGCGACCCTAGGCCCTCGCCTCGGTGGCCAGCCACGCCTGGTGCAGCAGCATCGAAGTCCCTGCGTGGATCGCACCCGTGCCGGCCCAATGGTCCTTCAGCCAACGGGCGTCGACCCCCTCGGGCAGACCGGTGCCGTCCCACCGCGCGGCGAAGGCCCGGGTGTGCCGGCCGAAGTACGCCTCGTTGAAGACGCTCTTCGTCCTCCGCTCGAGGATCGCCGCGGGAAGCACGTCGGCGAAGTGGTGGCGGAGGAGGATGTCCCGACCCCGGAACTCCCACCACGGCACCTGGTCCGCCACTGCAGCGAGGAAGTCCGGCGCCATCAGGGGCGCTTCGTAACGCAGCCCGTGCGCGGCCGCGAACGCCCGCACGTTGTGGTCACCGATCCAGACCCGCGGCATCGAGAGGTGATACGGACCCCAATCGGCGGCCGACAACGGCTCCTCCGCGGCCAACGCCGCGGCGCGCGCGACCAGGTCCCGTCGGAGATCGGCGTGGAGCCAATCGGCTCCGTAGGCCGCGTCGATCTCGTTCGTCGCCCAGCGCCGGCGAAGCGCGTGCGGGGCCAACGAGCGCATTGCCTGTCTCGTGGTCCCGCGGGGCGGTACGCGGCGGCCGCGCAGGACGTAGCGGGCGGCTTCGGCGAGCCACGACGACCGCCGGAGGCCGAGGACCTCGTCGCCGCCCTCACCCGTCAGCAGCAGACCGGGACCCAATCCGGCGTACACCCCGGCCCGAAAATGCAGCGTCGCCGGCCACACCAGGCCCGTCGTGTGCAGGCTCGCCTGCGCCCCCGGTCCGAGGCAGTCGCCGTCGGATCCGAAGTCGACGATCTCCCAATCCCGCAGACCCAGACTGCGGACGACGAGCTCCTGGTACTCCTGCTCGTCGCTGCCGTCCGCACCGGAGAACCGATAGGTCAGCGGAACCGGATCAGGTGCTCCGAGCCGGCGGCACACGTCGGTCGCCGTGGCCAGAACCAGGGACGAGTCGCAACCACCGGAGAACTCGACGAAGACCGTGGACCCTTGGATCACGCCCTCGATGGATCGCACGAGCGCGCGTCGGAGCCCGGTCGGCCGGGCCGACCGCGGTGCTCGTCCACGCTTCGCCGGCTGCCGTCGGGGCCCCAAGGGGACGCCGAACCGCACCACCTCGTCCCCGGCGACGAAACCGCTGGGTTCGGCGGAGCTCCCGGCTCGAGGGGCCGGGAAGGCGTCAGCTTCCGAGAGAGGCCAGTCCCTGAGGCGTCTGCACGAAGACCCCGTCGCTCTGGCTGGCGAAGTTGTTCGCGAGCGTGATGTCCTCGATCGTGCCCGAGACGTGCACCGCGGGACGCTCGTACGACTTCTTGGCCTGCTTGTCATCCATGCAGGCATCGTGACCTGGATCCAGAGGCCGGACAACCCTGCCGTTCCCCCTAGGTGGAACCCGGGCCCGTGCGATCGCGCTCAGGGTGAGACCGGGCGGCCGGCTCCGGCGACCGCCCGGAAGTAGGCGCGACGGGTGGACAGGCCGCCCACCGGCCGGCACATCTCGTTGATGCCGTCGTTGCCGGCTTCGCGGAGCCATGCGGGTCGCAGCGGGTGCGCGCGGTCGTGGGCCACCTCGTCGACGGAGGCCCCGACGGCCCGGCGGAGGGCAGCCAGCGAGGTGCGCGAGCTCGTGCGCGTGGAAGCGGCGAACACGTGCGCCGACATCGGGCCTCCCGTCCAACGCCACGGCGGGCGCACGCGGTCCAGCCCCTCGGCCAGCTCGCGCCAGGCTCCCCCACCCCGCGGGACCTCGGCGACCGCGGACCCGAAGCAGCGTTCGACCCGTTCGAGCACGACGACCGCGGGCAGGGTGAGGCGACGACGCTCGGCCCTCGCCCAGAATCGGGGCCAGTCGATCGGGGTGCGGGTGGCCGCGAACCTGACGTCCTGGAGCCAGCCGAGTCGGTGCGCGCCCGCGAGGCACGCGTGTGCACAGAGGTGCAGGAGCTGATCGACCGGGTCCGGAACGCTGATCTCGTCGCCGCCCACGCGCACACGCGTCGCGCGGTCGACGAACCGCTCGTCGGACCACCGGAAGCCCTGCCGGATCTCGTCGTTGTAGGCGACGCTCCAATGGAGGTCGACGACGATCCCCTGGGGCATCACGAGGTTGAGCTCGCCCTTCAGGAGATGCAGGACGAGCTCCCAGTTGCTCTCGATCAAGGTTGCACCCGCCGCCTCGAGCACGTGGAGCGCAGCCTCGAACTGCGTCGGGCGGACCAGCACGTCGAGGTCGCCGTACTGGCGGAGGTCGGGACGCGGGTAGGCCGTCTCCGCCAGCACCGGCCCCTTCAACGCGACGTGATCGATTCCCGCGTCGTCGAGCAACGTCGTCACCTGCCGGAGCACGTCCCACGTGAGGAGGTGATGGCGGAAGGCTGCGTCGTAGCGGGTCCGCAGGTCCGCGAGGACCGGGGCCGGCACCGACGCGCTCCCGCGCAGGCTGAGGTACGCAGCCGGCGCGGACGAGTGCAGGTACGCCGCGGCGGGAAGGTCGCTCCAGCCCTCGGCGGACGCGCTCGGCAGCAGCTCGTCGGGGACCGGATCCCCCGCGGCGCGGACGCAGGTCCAGAGGACGTTGGCGGCCGTCGCCACCTCAGCCGGCACTCGGGGCGCTCGCGATCAGCTCTCGGTACAGCGAGTCGTAAGCGTCGGCGACGGTCGGCCAGTTGTACCGCTTCCGGGCCTCGATCCGGGGTGCGTCGGTGAATCCGGCTCGACGCTCGTCGTCGACGAGGAGCCGCACGAGATTGCGACCCAACTCGTCGACGGGCGACAGCACGCCGAGGTCGCCGCCTTCGAGCACCTCGCGCGCGCCGGCGTTCGGCGTTGCGACGACCGGCGTCCCTGAGGCCATCGCCTCGATGTACGGCACACCGAACCCTTCGTAGCTGCTCGGCAGGCAGAAGACCCAGGCCCGGCGGTAGCGCTCGGCCAGCTCCTCGTCGCTCAGGCGGCCCAACACCTCGACGCGCGGAGCCGTTGGTGCGTCGTCGCACACCATCCAGAGGGTGGCGTCGGGGACCCGCGGCAACACGTAGTCGGTGAAGGCCTGTTGGAGCAATCGCCCCCGCTTCCGGCGGAGGTAGGTGCCCACGAAGAGGATGGTCGGATCCCGTTCCTGGACCGGTCCGGGATGAAAGCGCCCGACGTCGACGCCGTTGGGAATCACGCGTCGCAACCACGGATAGAACCGGATCGAGTTGCGGGAGACACCGACGGCGTCTCGGAACCTGACCGCGCTCACCACTTCGGTGAGCCCGAGCACGAGCATCCGGCCGCGAGCGGCGAACCCGCTCGAGTGGACCGCCTCGTCCAGACACGAGCCGTGCAGCGTGCGTACGTGGACCGGGTGGTCGCGGCGCGGAACGAGGAAATCGTCACCGTGCGCGTGGAACACGTCGAACTGCGTGACGTCGAGGGTGCGTAGCCGCTGCGCCCACTGGAACACCCGGAGCCGGCCCCGCAGCTCCACCTGTTCGTGGGCGTAGCGCGCGTCGACCGGCCGGCTACACGGGCTGAACATGGTGACGGAGTGGCCCCGCTCGACCAACGCGTTGGCGAGCCGGTGCGCCATCCAACCCGATCCGATCTTGCTGTCGCTGGGCAGGTAGTAGGAGGCCATCGCGATGCGCAGCGGTCGGGTGGTGTGCGAGGAGCCCGCGCCGGACCCGGTCACTGCGCGGCCGAGAGCTCGAGTCCTGCGGCCTCGGACGGTTCGGGGGGATCGGCCGCGCACGCGAACCCGACGATGATCCACATGAAGGTCAGCGAGCCCGCGACCCAATAGATGTCGACCGCCGACGCCGTCGTCTTGGCCACCACCACCAACACCGCGAGCCATGAGAGCTGTGACGGCCTCCGCATCACGAGCACGATCGTGCCGATGAGGAGAATCGCGAGACCAGCGAGTCCGACCAGCCCGCTCTCCCCCAGCGCGGAGACCGCGAGGTCGTGGGGCTCCCCGAATCCGGTCTGGCCGGCGAGCGACGGGTTGCGCCAGAACTTCAGGCCGACCCCGACGACGGGATCGCGCTGCCACAGGCTGATGGCCGCGTCGTAGGTGGCGACCCTCGAGTTCACGCTGTTGTAGCGGGAGTCGGCCGAGTCGGACTGAAAGGCCGAGTTGATGGTCGTGTACGTGAGGGCGAGGAGCAACAAGCCGCCGACGAGGATGAGCGGTGTGATGCGGGCCCGCCACTTGTGGATCGCCCAGACCGACAGGACGACCATGAGCGCTATCGCGGGGCCACGCGCCTGGCACGCCAGGATCCCGAGCACCAGCAGGAACACGCAAGGGACTCGGAGCGATCGGGGCACAGCCACCCGTCGCGCGCCGACGGTGAGCACGATGATGGCGAATCCGAGCATCAGGCCCGCGGTGTTCTTCTGGAACCCGAAGGGATACGCAGGCTGCGGGAACAGGCCGGAGCCCGGATGGGTGCCCGCGAAGACGATGGCCGCGACCGCCACGACCGTCGACGCGAGCAGGTAGGCCCGGAGCGCATCCCGGACCCGTCCGGTGGCGACGACCGCGGCCCCGACGAAGAGGCCACCCGCGACCAGGAACGCACGGTGGCCCCACTCGATCACGGCCCGCTGCGACGGCACCGCGACGACCGCGATCGCGAGCACGAGGAGATAGACCGCGAGCAGCTTGAGGATCGACTGCAACCGCGGCGACCGCCACGGTACCGAGGGGATGGCGACGACCGCCGCGACCGCGAGCGCGACGTCGGCCAGGCTGATGTCCGTCGACGCCGGGCCGACGCGCATCGACAGGTACATCGCCGGGAGTGCGGCGACCAGGAACAGGCTCGGCACCGTGAGCACCAGCACGAGGCCCACGAACGCGAGCGCCACACCCCAGGCCAACTCCGGACGCGCCGCGAGGAGGCTCCCGAGCCCCACTTGCACCGCGAGCACCGGTACGAGCGCGAGCGTGGTGACCCCTGCGATCCTCCCGGCCTGCTTGAGCATCTGGCGCGTCATGCTACCGGAGACGTGTGCAGAGCCACCCGGGTTGCCGGCGTCTTCGACCACTAGCATCGAACGGATGTCGGCACCGGTTCGCCCTACGAGTGCCTCGGATCCGTCTCCATTGCGCGTCGTACACGTCGTCGCAACCGACGCGTTCGCAGGCGTCGAGCGCTACGTGACGACGGTCACCCGCGAGCTCGCAGCGCGCGGACACGAGGTCACGGTGGTAGGTGGCGACCAGGTCCGGATCGGGGAGGCGCTCGCGGGATCCGGGGCGCATTGCGTCGAGGGCGGTCGCGTCCACGAAGCAGCGAGGGCCCTGCTCCGCGTGGGCCGGGGCGCCGATCTGCTCCACCTGCACATGACGGCCGCCGAGTCCGCGGCCCTCATGACGTGGCCGCTCGTACGGACACCGGCGATCTGCACCCGCCACTTCGCCGCCCGGCGCGGGAGCTCGGCGGCGGGACACGTCGCGGCCTTGCTGATCCCCCGTCGGCTCAGTCTCCAGATCGCGATCAGCCGTTTCGTCGCCGCCTCGGCCGGCGGGGGAACCGTCACCATCCTCAACGGCGTGCCTGACGCCCCGGCGACGGACCCTGCGTCGCACACCGTTCTCGTGGTGCAGCGGCTGGAGCGGGAGAAGCACACCCATGAGGCCCTCGTCGCCTGGGCCGCGTCGGGCCTCGCCGACGACGGCTGGGAGCTCCTCATCGCAGGGCATGGCGCGGAGCGCAGCTCGCTCGAGGAAGCGGGGCGGCGCCTTCAACTGCGCAACGTGACGTTCCTCGGCGCACGCCCCGACGTCGCGGACCTGCGGGCTCGAGCGGGCATGGTGCTCGCAACGGCGCCGGCCGAGCCGTTCGGGCTGAGCGTGGTCGAGGCGATGGCGGCCGGACTTCCCGTCGTCGCGGCGGACGGCGGCGCGCACGTCGAGACCGTCGGCGCCGTCCGGCCGGATCACCTCTACGCGCCGGGTGCCCCGGACGAGTGCGCGGTGCTCCTGCGCCGCCTGGCGGGCAGTCTCGATCTGCGCCGTGCCGCGGGCACCGAGCTGCGGGCGTTCCAGCAGGCGTCGCTCGGGGTCGCGCGACACGTCGACGCATTGGAGGCGTCGTACCGCGAGGTCCTCGCCGCGCGCGGGCCATCCGCCCTGGCGTCGAGCGTCTCGTGAAGTTCCGGGTGTTGCGGGTGTACCACTCGGGAGTGGTCAGCGGGTGGCGCGAGCGCGACCGGCAGCTGCGCCTCGCCGGATGCGACGTCCGGCTCGTCAGCGCGCGGCGGTGGAACGAAGGGGGCCAAGACGTCGACCTCGAGCTCGCCGATGACGACTTCGTCGTCGGGACGCGCACATGGGGCCGGCACCCGTACGTCTTCGTCTACGACCCGCTTCCCATCGTGCGCGAGCTCCGCGGGCACCGCTTCGACCTGATCGACGTCCACGAGGAGCCCGCCAGCCTCGCTGCACTCGAGCTGCGCGTCCTCACCCGCCTGTTCGCGCGCGGGACCCCGATCGTGTTCTACGGCGCGCAGAACATCGAGAAGCGCTATCCGATCCCCTTCCGGTGGTTCGAGCGCAGCGCGCTGCGTCGCGCCGCGGGGGCGCACACCTGCAACCGCGAGGCGGCGCGCATCTTCCGGGCCAAAGGGCTCCGGGGCGTGATCGGCGTTATCGGGCTCGGCGTCGACGTCGACCGCTTCTCGCCGTCCACGCAGCCTCACCGCGGGGGCCCGTTTCGCCTCGGGTACGTCGGTCGTCTGGAACGGCACAAAGGTCTCGACGTCGTGCTCGAAGCGATCGCGCCCCTTGCCAACGTGCGTCTGGATGTGTTCGGGGTCGGCCCGGAACGCAGCGCGCTCGAGAGCACGGCGAGTCGGCTCGGGCTCTCGGAGCGCGTGCAGTTCCACGGCTATGCCGGCTACGCCGCGTTGCCCGACGTGTACCGCGGCTTCGACGCCCTGGTGGTGCCGTCCCAACGGACGCCGCGCTGGGTGGAGCAGTTCGGCCGCGTGGCGGTGGAGGCGATGGCGTCGGGGCTTCCGGTGCTCGCCAGCGCCGACGGCTCCCTGCCCGAGGTGGTCGGCGACGGCGGCGTGCTCATACCGCCGCACGAGGCGACGGCTTGGCGCGCGGCGATCGCGGCGCTCCGGGACGACCCGGCCGAAGCCGCGCGTCTTGCCACCTGCGCCCGTATGCGGGCGCAGCGGTGGAGCTGGCCCGAAGTCGCCGGGGCGCACCGCGCGTTCTACGAGGAGACCATCGCCCGGTCGGTCGCACGCTCGAGCGACCGCGCTGCGGCCCGCGCATGAACGGCGCGCTCGGGTGGCGGGCCCGGATGGCTTTGCAGCGGCGCATCTTTCGACTGCACGCCCGGATCCACGGACTTCGCCGTGGCGTCACCAGCGCAGCCGGAGCCCAGGTCGGACGGCGCTGCCGGATCATCGTCGAGCCGGGTGCACACCTGGTGCTCGGGCCCGGCGTCGAGATCGACGACGGCACGACCATCAGCCTCTCGCGCAACGCCACCGTCGAGCTCGGCTCCGGCTGCTTCGTCGGCCACCACTGCACGATCGCCGCGCGCGAGAGGGTCACGATCGGATCCGGGACGTTCCTCGCCGAGCTCGTCTCGATCCGGGACCACGACCACGACCCCGACGCGCCGCCGAGCGGTGGAGGGGCCCTGTGCGCGCCGGTAAGCATCGGGCGGGACGTGTGGCTCGCGGCGAAGGTGACGGTCACGCGCGGGGTCGAGATCGGCGACCGCACCGTGGTCGCCGCGAACGCGGTGGTCACGAGAAGCCTTCCCGGCGACGTCGTCGCCGGCGGCGTTCCGGCTCGGATGCTGCGAGACAAGTCGCCGCCGCGGGAGCAGCAGTGACGTGAGCCGAACCGACGACCTCGATGTCGTGATCGTGACGTACAACTCGGCCGACCATCTCCGCGGCTGCGTGGCGGCGCTTCCGACCGGAACCCGCGTCATCGTGATCGACAACGCGTCCGACGACGGGTCGGCGGAGGTCGCCGAGCAGCTCGGGTGCTCGGTGCTGCGCAACGACCGCAACGAGGGATTCGGCGCGGCCGTGAACCGGGCGGTGCGCGAGCAGGTACGCGCAGCCACCGTCCTGCTGCTGAACCCCGACGCCCGTATCGACGGCCCGAACCTCCAGCGCCTGCGGGACGCGTTGGGCGGCGAGCGCGTTGCGGTTGCCGGCCCGCGGCTCCGCGATCCGGCCGGCACCGAGCAGCGACCGTGGTGGGACTTCCCATCCCCCCGCTTGGCCTGGCGGGAGGCGATCGGGCTCCACCGCCTGCGGCCGCCCGACTTCGGCCGCAGCGCCGACGTGCCGTTCGTGGTCGGCGCCTGCTTCCTCATCCGCACCGAGGCGTGGCGCGAGGTCGGCGGCTTCGACGAGCGGTTCTGGCTCTACGGCGAAGAGGCTGATCTCTGCCAACGGCTCCACAACGCAAGCTGGCGGGTGCGCTACGTCGCCGAGGCCCACGCGTCACACGTCGGAGGTGCGAGCGGCGACGGTCCCGACGACCCGTTCATCCGCGAGCACTTCGTGCGCGGCTCCGACCGTTTCGTGCTCACCCATCACGGCACGCCGGCACTCGTCTCGTACCGCGTCGCGACCCTGGCCGGATCCGCGCTCCGGCTTCTGGCGCTGCCGCGCCACGACGCGCGCCGGGTCACCCGCAG
>JAODBH010000001.1 GCA_025463865.1 Actinomycetes bacterium
ACAACGGAAGACCAACCGCTTCGGGCGTCACTCGCTCCCGATGTGACCGCAAGAACTCGGCGATCTCACCACGAACTGCCATAGCAACATGATGCGACCAACGAGCACCCGATGCCTAGCCCTGTCACTACCAGGATTCTCCCGGCCTTCCGACGACAGACGGGCCGGCACACGCTGAGGGTCAAGTCTCGTTGTTCCTACCGCCTCGGATCGGAAGCCTCATGTCCAGGTTCTTGTATCGATTGGGGCGTTTCGCCGTTCGCCGCCGCCGGCTGGTCCTGGCCGGCTGGCTCCTCGCGCTGGTGCTGCTGGCGGTCGCTGGCCAGGCGGCCGGCGGCACATTGCGCGATGACATCAAGGTCCCGGGCTCCGGGTCTCAGCACGCCCAGGACGTCCTGACGGCCAAGTTCCCGTCCCAGGCGGGAAGCTCGGCGCAAGTGGTCGTCCACGCCCGGACCGGCACACTCGCCGCCGGACCCAACGCCGCTGCGCTCGCCTCCACCCTCACCGCGATCAAGTCGCTCCCGCACGTCGTCGGCGCCTCCGACTCGCTGTCAACCAAGCGCGCCCCCGGGACAATCGCGCTCGTGAACGTGTCGTACGACCGGACAACACAGCAACTCGGCAAACGCGCGTTCACTGCACTCGAAGCCGCGACCGCGCCCGCAACGCGCGCCGGACTCCAGGTCGAGTATGGCGGTGACCTTCCTTCCTCCGCCGTAGGCCCGGGTCTCCCGTCGACCGAGGTGATCGGGATCATCGCGGCAATGCTGATCCTGCTGTTGGCGTTCGGGTCTGTGATCGCGATGGGATTGCCCATCGGCACTGCGCTGGTCGGCCTCGGAGCCGGGATCCTGTCGATCACGATCCTCTCGGCGTTCGTCAACATCCCAACGGATGCGACGACGGTCGCGGCGATGATCGGCCTCGGGGTCGGCATCGACTACTCGTTGTTCGTGATCACCCGACACCGCGAAGGCCTCCATCGCGGCTACACCGTCGAAGACGCGGGAGGAAGAGCGGTCGCCACGGCCGGCCAAGCTGTCCTCATCGCCGGCGGCACCGTGGTCATCGCGATCTGCGGACTCGCCGTCGCCGGAGTGCCCGCCATCACCTTCATGGGGATCGGTGCGGCGATCGTCGTCGCGCTGATGGTCATCGCGGCGCTCACGCTGCTGCCCGCGATGTTGGGTTTCGCCGGGCACAACATCGACCGGTTCGGAATCCCGGGCATGAAGCCCAAGCACGAATCCGGCGCCTACGACGAGAACGGAAAACTGCACGGCTGGGGTCGTTGGGGCCACCACGTCGCCGCGCATCCGTGGCCTTACCTCGTTGGCAGCCTCGCGGTCGTCCTCACGCTGACATTCCCGATCCTGTCGCTGCGGCTCGGTCAGCCCGACGCGAGCAACGACCCAACATCCAGCACGCTCCGCCGCAGCTACGACCTGCTCGCCAAAGGTTTCGGTCCGGGCTTCAACGGCCCACTCGTTCTTGCGGTCGACCTCGGTGCGGTCACAGGCGACAAGCACGCGGCCGTCGCCGACATCACTCGAGCAGTCGCCGGTGCGAAGGGCGTCGATGCCGTGCGTTCGCCCGTCGTGAATCCCGCCGGTGACGCCGCGGTGATCCAGGTCCTGCCGACATCTGAGCCGCAGGCCGCTGCAACGCAGCAACTCGTGGGCCGGCTACGCACCCAGGTCTTGCCCGCGACCGCAGCTACCGGAGCTCACACCTATGTCGGCGGTTCGACCGCGTCGTTCATCGACTTGTCGCATCGGGTCTCGAGCCGGCTGCTTCTGTTCATCGCAACCGTGATCGCCCTGTCGTTCATGCTGTTGATGTGCGTCTTCCGCTCCGTGCTGATCCCGCTCAAAGCCGCCCTCATGAACCTCCTGTCGATCGGCGCGGCGTACGGCGTGATCGTCGCGATCTTTCAAAAGGGATGGGGTGCCGGCCTGGTCGGGGTGCACGCCAGCCTGCCGATCGTGAGCTTCATCCCAATGTTCATGTTCGCGGTCCTGTTCGGCTTGTCCATGGACTACGAGGTGTTCCTGCTCTCGAGGATCCGCGAGTCCTACCTGGCCACGCACGACAACACTGAATCCGTCGTCGTCGGAATCGCTACCACCGCACGAGTCATCACCTCGGCGGCGCTGGTCATGATCTCGGTGTTCCTGGCGTTCGTGCTCGGCGACAATCCCACCATCAAGATGATGGGTATTGGTCTGGCGACCGCCGTGTTCATCGACGCGACCGTCGTACGGGTAATCCTCGTACCCGCGGTGATGCGCCTCATGGGCGACGCCAGCTGGTGGCTACCGGGGTGGCTCGACCGGCTCCTGCCGCACCTCGATATCGAGGGGGAACAGCTTCTCCCCGCACCTGAATATACGCCGGGCCGCCAACCCGTACCCGAGCACCCGTCGCCAGAACTCGTGTACAGCTGACCGACGGCGGCGGACCGGCACCGATCCCGGGATCGGACCCGCCGGAACGGCCGACCGCGTGCCCCTGACGCTCAGCGCCACGAGGACGCGCGCCCCTTTTGGACCAGCTCAGGTGCGCCTTAGAGTTGGACGGAAGTCCGGTTCGAAAGCGGACGCGTGCCATGGAGGTCGAAGGACATGACGCAGAGCGAGAGCGAAAACCCGGTCATCCCCGCCCCACAACCCAAGCCGACCGGCCCGCGGACGAACCGCGACTGGTGGCCGCAGCAGCTCGACCTGCAGGTCCTGCACCAGCACTCGCCACGGTCCAACCCGCTCGGCGACGACTTCCACTACGCGGAGGCGTTCAAGGGACTCGATGTCGAGGCGTTGAAGCGGGATGTCTTCGACGTGATGACCACCTCGCAGGACTGGTGGCCGGCGGACTACGGCCACTACGGGCCGCTGTTCATCCGGATGTCGTGGCACGCCGCGGGCACGTACCGGATCGCCGACGGCCGCGGGGGAGGGGGTGAGGGCGCGCAGCGCTTCGCGCCGCTCAACAGCTGGCCCGACAACGCCAGCCTCGACAAGGCGCGCCGGCTGCTGTGGCCGATCAAGCAGAAGTACGGCCAGAAGATCTCCTGGGGCGACCTCCTCATCTTCGCCGGCAACTGCGCCCTCGAGTCGATGGGCTTCGAGACCTTCGGATTCGGGTTCGGACGCGAAGACGTCTGGGAGCCCGACGAGATCTTCTGGGGCCCGGAAGACACGTGGCTCGGCGACGAGCGGTACGTAGGCGACCGGGAGCTCACCGGCCCCTTCGGCGCGGTGCAGATGGGCCTGATCTACGTGAACCCGGAGGGGCCGAACGGCAACCCCGATCCGCTCGCCGCCGCGACGGACATCCGGGAGACCTTCCGTCGGATGGCGATGGACGACGTGGAGACCGCGGCGCTCATCGTCGGTGGCCACACGTTCGGCAAGTGCCACGGTGCCGGCGGGGCCGAGTACGTCGGTCCCGAACCCGAGGGGTGCCCGATCGAGGCGCAGGGCCTGGGCTGGAGCAACACGCTCGGCACCGGCGTCGGCGACGACGCCATCACCAGTGGGCTCGAAGGCGCATGGACCAACAGCCCGTCCACCTGGGACAACGGCTTCCTCGACAACCTGTTCAAGTACGAGTGGGAGCTCACGACCAGCCCCGCGGGGGCGAACCAGTGGACGCCCACCGATCCCGCGGCCGCGGACGACGTGCCCGACGCCCAAGATCCGTCGAAGCGGCACGCACCCATCATGCTGACGACGGACCTCGCGCTGAAGGCCGATCCGATCTACGCGCCGATCGTGCAGCGCTTCCACGAGCACCCGGACGAGCTCGCCGACGCGTTCGCGCGCGCCTGGTACAAGCTCCTGCACCGCGACATGGGGCCCGTCTCGCGCTACCTCGGCCCTTGGGTCGCGGAGCCGCAGCTCTGGCAGGACCCGGTTCCCGCGGTCGCCGGTGACCTGATCGGGGAGCAGGACGTCGCCGGGCTCAAGGCCACGATCCTGGCGTCGGGGCTGTCGGTCTCCCGGTTGGTCTCGACCGCGTGGGCGTCGGCGGCGACCTTCCGCGGCACGGACAAGCGGGGCGGGGCGAACGGCGCGCGCATCCGGCTCGCGCCGCAACGCGATTGGGAGGTCAACAACCCGTCTGCGCTCGCGACGGTGCTGGCGACGCTGGAGGGGATCCAGCAGGAGTTCAACCGGTCCGCGTCGGGCGCGACGGCGGTCTCGCTCGCCGACGTGATCGTGCTCGGCGGGTGCGCGGCCGTCGAGCAGGCCGCGAGGAATGCCGGCCATGACGTCACGGTCCCGTTCACGCCCGGCCGCACCGACGCCTCGCAGGAGCAGACCGATGTGGAGTCGTTCGCGGTGCTCGAACCGATCGCCGACGGCTTCCGCAACTACCTCCGAGGCGAGGAGAAGCTGTCGCCGGAGACGCTGCTGCTCGACCGGGCCAACCTGTTGACGCTGACCGCGCCCGAGATGACCGTGCTCGTCGGCGGCCTGCGCGCGCTCGACGCCAACTACCAGCACACCGCACTGGGCGTGTTCACCGACCGGCCCGAAGCGCTCACCAACGACTTCTTCGTCAACCTGCTCGACATGGGCACTGCGTGGAAGCCGTCGGCCACGACGGAGAACGTCTACGACGGCACCGACCGCGTGACGGGTGAGGTCACCCGGACCGCGACCGCAGTCGACCTCGTCTTCGGGTCGCACTCCCAACTGCGCGCCATCTCCGAGGTCTATGCCGCCGACGACGGTGAAGGGAGGTTTGTCCGCGACTTCGTTGCTGCATGGGACAAGGTCATGAACCTCGATCGCTTCGACGTCGTCTGATCGGCCACGCGGCGCTCGCACCCGGTCCGCGCCGGATCGATTCGCCCCGGGGTGCGAGGAACATTCGCTTCCTGGCGAGCGGGCAACCGACGCATAATGCGCGCATGCCACTGCCTCAGCGGATCACGGTGGTCACCTTGGGCGCTCGCAGTGTTGCCGCGCTCCGAGCCTTCTATGCCGCAATGGGCTGGGTGGAGAACGACGGCTCCGACGAGACGTACGCGTCGTTCACGACGGGCAGCCTCCGACTGGCGCTCTATCCCATCGAGCTCCTCGGCCAGGAGGCCGCCCCTGGAGATCGGGTGGCCGCGTCCGACACGTGGAACGGCGTGACCTTGGGGGTCAATGTCGCAACTCGTGAGGAAGTCGATGAAGCCTTCGCTTCCGCACTGGCAGCCGGAGCGCAAGCCATTCAGCATCCAACCGAGCGTTCGTGGGGCGGCTACTCCGGCTACATCGCCGACCCGGAGGGACACCGCTGGGAGCTCGCGTGGGCGCCTTGGTTCACCACCTTCGATTGAACCCATGAGTACAAAAGCGCTCGTGCCCGGCGAGCGAGACACCGCACACAGGACAGCCCGGGCAGGGCGGAAGCGTCCGTCGACGCCGATGGTCTCGCCGGTTCAGCGGTGGGAGCCGCACCCTTGCTGCCGGGCGTGGTCGGCTTACGATCGGGCGTGGCCGATGGCAGCGCGGTGCGGGCAGGGCTGGGAGGGTCTCGGTCGACGTTCGCCGCGCTGGCCCGGGTGGTGTGCCCACCGAAGGGTCTGACCGACG
>JAODBH010000094.1 GCA_025463865.1 Actinomycetes bacterium
TAGAGGTGGAGGTTCCAGCCGTCGACCGTGCGGGCGACGTGGACCTCGTCCTCGCCCGTCTCCCACTCGAGCAGCGCTGCGAACTCCGGTGAGTCGGCGGGCGGTGGGAACGGGCCGAGGACCGCGGTCATCCGAGGGTCAGACCCCGGGCGGCACTGCCCCCGCCGTCGAGCGGGAGGAGGCTGCCGGTGAGGAAGTCGGACTCGTGGCTGGCGAGATACACGGCCGCGTAGGCGATGTCGTCGGCCTCGCCGAGCCGGGTGAGGTGCATGCCCTGGTAGTACGCCCGCCGTTCCGGCGTGATGTCCGCGTCGCGGACGCTGTTGATGACGTAGCCGGGGCTGATCGTGTTGCAGCGGATGCCGTCGGCCGCGTAGTCGACCGCGATCGAGAGCGTGAGCGCATTCAGCGCGCCCTTGCTCGCGGTGTACGCCGCCCGTCCCTTGCTGCCGCGGTGCGCGGCACGTGAGGAGATGTTGATGATCGACCCGTGGCCCGCATCGCGCATGAGCGGGATCGCAGCCGCGGCGAGCTGCATCGGTGCGGCGACGTTGACCCGGAAGATCGAGTCCCAGCTCTCGATGTCGAGCTGTTCCACCGGGCCGTCCTTCCCGGCCGCGCTACCCACCGCGTTGTTCACCAGCACGGTGAGCGTGCCGAAGCGCTCCCGGACCGCATCGACGAGCTTCGGGCCCGCGTCCTCGCCCGAGAGGTCGGCCGCGATGAAGGCCGCCTCCCCGCCGAGGCCTTCGATGTCGGCGACCGCGGCCGCACCGCGGCCGGGATCGCGACCGCTCACGACGACCCGTGCGCCCTCCATCCCGAAGCGGCGGGCGATGGCCCGGCCGATACCGGCGGTGGAGCCGGTGACGAGTGCAACCTCACCCTGGAGTCGTCCGCTGCCTGACACGGCCGTCAGGGTAGCAATGGAGAACTGACGGGCGGCGTGCTCGCGGCGTCGCGGCGTCACCCGCCGTCGGTAGCCTCCCGGCGTGGATCTGCGCATGCGTTCGGGCCGGATGCGGACATCGCGAGATCGGCTCGTGCTGGGGACGGTCGCGCTCGTGGGCGCGGTCGTCGTCGCGCTCGTCCTCGGCGCCCCGGACCCGGCGTCGGCGCGCGCCTCGAGCGCGACGCGCACCGAGCGTGCCTCGGTGGCACTGCTCGACACCGACCAGCTCGGGGTGGCGCTGTCCCGCCAGGCCGCGGGCCAGTCGCCCGACCCGGCGACGCGGGTTGCGGCGGCCGAGCTGGCCGGCGCGTACCAACAGCAGGCCGATGCGATCGACGTCTGGCTCAGCCGCCGGGGCGTCGGTGCCGCGGCCCGGATCACGCTGCGGGAGCCGAGCGAGGTCCACGCGTTGCCACCGGGGATGACCTGCACGCTCATGCGGCCCGGCGCGCTCGGCCGCCTCGCCGGCACGGGCCCCGCGCGCTTCGACGGCGCGTTCGCGGCGATGGTGCGCACGCACGCCTCGATGCGCACGCGTGCGGTGGCAGCGTTGGCGCGCTCACCGTCCATGCGCCGGACGCTGGCCGGGTCGCAGGCGCGGTTGCGCTCGCTCGAGAGGACCGCGCTCAGGGCGGCGGCCGGCCCATCGACGAGCGCGAGCTGAGCCTCCGCGGCTACGTGTCGACGAGCCGGAGGCGGTCGTCGACGACGGGGTCCGGAGGTGGCGGCGCGGGCCGGCGGAGGCGCAAGGCGGCCGCGACCAGCACCCCGAACCCGAGACCCAGCGCGATCGTCGTGGTCGCGCGTGACAGCCACTCGGGGAGCGTCGACGGGATCTGGGAACGGGTGAGCTCGGTGACGTCGGTGAGCCCACCGGCGAGAAAGACGAAGACCGCGGCGATGAGCACCGCCGGGGTCGCGTCGTACGGGTCGTCGCGGCGGAGGAGGAACACGAGGGCCAACGCGGTGATCACCCAGCCCGCGACCGAGTAGATGTCCTGCACGCTCTTCGACCAACCCGCGGCGGTGCTCCCTCCCCAGGTGCCACCCACGTGCAGGGCCTCGGCGACGAGCAGCACCGACAACGCGACGACCAGCGCCGCGCGCCAGAAGCGCGTCCGCGAGACGAGCACGAGCGCGACCGCCAGAACGGCTGCGGCCCCGAACCACGGCCACGGCGCCGGTCCTGGTACCCACAGGACGTCGCCGCTGATCGCGCCGCTCCGGTTGCCGACCCGCAGCCCGATCGACCAGTGCGGAATCACGACGTGCCGCGACCCGGGTGAGTTGGTGACGATCGCGGGATCGGACGTTCCCATCCAGTGCGCGCGGTGGTCGTGCCATCGGGCGGTGTGACCGGTCGAGATCCGCTTCCACTGCGGCGCCGCCGACGCGTCGTAGCGATCGGGGAGCGCGCCGGCCGAAGGTTTGGTCGCGCGGTTCAACCACACCGCCGGCGACTTCGTGTTCTCGAACACGCCGTCCGGTCCGACGCGCAGGTACGGCTCCTTCTGATAGCCGATCACCGTCACGTCGGTGCGGCCGTCGTTGGTGAGCTCGAGACGGTTGCCCAGGTCCACCGCCTTCACCGTCACCTGCGGATCGCGGGGGGTGACCTTTTGGACATCGGTCCGGTAGTTGCTCGGTTGCAGTCCACCGACGCCGTGTGCGGAGGCGGCCGTGGGGATTGCGACGACCGACGTCGCGCCGACCAACGCGGCGACCGCGAGGTTCCGGGCGAGTCGGCGGATCATCCCGTGCCCGCGGCCCGCAGGTCCTCGACGAGGTCGGAGCGTGCCCGCGCGACACGTGATCGGATGGTGCCGATCGGCACCCCGCAGATCTCGGCTGCCTCGGCGTACGAGCACCCCGTCACCTGGGTCAGGACGAACGCCTCTCGGCGGTCGGGCTCCAGGCCCGCGACGAGCTCGTCGAGCGCGATGCCCTCGGTCGGGTCGAGCGCATCGTGATGGACGGGCTGGGCCCGGAGGCGGGCGTCGCGCGCCCGTCGGCGCATCGAGACCCGGACGGCGTCGGCGCAGCTGCGGCGCGCGATCGAGAGCAGCCAGGTCCGGCCGCTCGACTCGCCGCGGAAGGACGGCAGGGAGCGGAAGACGCGGATGTAGACGTCCTGGGTCACGTCGTCGGCGTCATCGCGGCTGACGAGGTGCGCGGCGAGCCGCCACACCTCGGCCTGGCTGATCCGGATCGCGTGGGTCAGTGAGGCCCGGTCGCCGTCCCGGGCGGCCAGGAGCAAACCCGTCAGCTCGTCCACGACCGCGGACGATAACCGGGAACTCGCGACGCTCCCGAAACGACCACCCGGCATGAACTGCGACGGCTGGCGGACCGCGTACTCGGCCCGGCTCGACGGTGAGGACCCCGGCGCGGGATCCCGGATCCTCGACGCCCACGAGCGTTCGTGCGCGGGTTGCCGAGCCTGGGCCAGGGAGGCCGACGCGCTCCACCGGTCCGCCCGGGTGGCGGCCCTCGCCCCGGTTCCCGACTTCGCGGCCCCGATCCTCGCCGCCCTCGGCCCCGAGCTCGTCGCCTCGAGGAAGGCCCACCAGCCGGACGACGGCCGGGACCTGATCCTGCGCGTGGTGCTGGCGGTCCTGGCTTGCGCGCAGATCCTTTCCGCATTGCCGGCGCTCTTCGGCGACGATGCCGGGGTGCCGATCCACACCGCCCACCATCTCGGTTCGCTCGACCTCGCGATCGGCGTCGGCTTCCTCGCCGCGGCGTGGCGGCCGCGGTCGATCAGCGGCCTGTTGCCCGTGGGGATGGCGCTCGTCGCCTGCACGATCCTGACGTCGACGATCGACGTGCTCAGCGGCAACGCCGCAACCGGTGGGGAGCTCCAGCACGTCGTCGGGATCTCGGCCCTGGCGATCGCGTGGATCCTGTCCCGGCACCGGGCCTCCGTGCGGCAACCGCAAACCCAACCGCGGCCGGTCGTCGCGTCCCGGTGACCTCCTGGTCCCGGCGCCTCGGCGCGGTCCTCGTCCTCACGCTCCTCGGGGTCGGCGCCCTCGCCGCGCCCGCCTCCGCCCACGCGGTGTTGTTGGACACGACCCCTGAAGGTGGGTCGTTCTCGGCCACGCCGCCGCGCACGGTCACGTTGCACTTCGGTGAGGACGTCACCACCGAGCTCGGTGCGATCCGGGTCTTCGACTCGCGCGCGCAGCGGATCGCCACACCACCTGCAACCCATCCCAACGGCGACGGCACCCGGGTACAGGTCCGACTTCCGCAGCTCGGCCGCGGTTCGTACGTCGTCACCTGGAGGGTCGTGTCGGCCGACGCCCATCCCGTACAGGGCGCGTTCACCTTCGGTGTGGGGCCGGCGTCGGCGGCTGCATCCGCACGCAGCGAGACCCTGGCCCGCAGCCTGCTCGGCGCGGGTGGGAGCGCGGTGGTGGGCGCGCTGTTCGCCGTCGTCCGGGTCGGCGTGTTCGCCGGGCTCGCGCTGTTGATCGGCGGTGTCGTGTTCCTCCTGGTGGTCTGGCCGGGAGGTCGCCCGGTGCCCCGTGCCCGCCGGATCATCGGTACCGGATGGTGGCTCACACTCGTGGGGACGGTCGCCGGGATCCTCGTCCAGGGTCCGTACGCGACCGCGCTCGGGATCGGCCACGTGTTCGATGTGGATCTGATCCGGTCCGTGCTCGACACCCGCTTCGGCCACGTGGAGCTCGCGCGCCTCGTACTGCTCGTCCTCGCGGTCCCGCTCCTCGGCGTCCTGCGCCGCGGACGCCGGTTGCCGGCGTGGTGGAACCCGGCCGCCGTCGCCGTCGGTGTGGGTCTCGCGCTCACGCCCGGGCTCTCGGGGCACGCGGCGATCGGGATCCAATGGCCCTTGGCGCTCCTCGCCGACACCGTGCACGTCGGTGCGATGGCGGTATGGCTCGGAGGCCTTGCCGTTCTCGGATTCGTCGCGCTGCGCCTCGCCGCGGCCGAGGAGCTGGTCACGGTGTTGCCCCGCTTCTCGCGGATCGCGTTCGGGTCGGTGTGTGCGATCGTCGTCACCGGCGTCTACCAGTCGTGGCGCCAGGTCGGATCGGTCCACGCGCTCACGAGCACCGACTTCGGCCGGCTCCTGATCGCCAAGGTGATCGCGTTCGTCGTTCTGCTCGCCTTGGCCGATGTCAGTCGGCGCGCGGTGCAGGCGCGGCTCGTCGGAAGGCTCACCGTGCCGTCGTCAGCCGGCGCACCCGAACCCGAGCTCGTGGCGGTCGCCGCGTCGTCGGTCCCGGTGTCACCGGGGCCCGGTTCGCCTGCGGCGCCGACCCCCGGGTTGGGCGAACCGTCCGGCCCGCCGCGCCCCGGCGAGGGCCGCCCTGACTCGACGGCGTTGCGCTCGTTGCGGCGGTCGGTGGCCGTCGAGCTCGTGCTCGCACTCGTCGTCCTCACGCTCACGGGCCTCCTCGTCAACGCCCAACCCGCCCGCGCGGCCGAACACCGGACCTTCGCCACGATCAACCGGTCGTCGTCCAAGCTCTGGTTCGACCTCGAGGTCGATCCGGCCCGACCGGGGGTCAACGACGTCCACATCACCGCGCTCCAGCCGAAGACCGGCGTGCAGGCGAGCGTGGTGCGGATCGGGGCGACGATGACCCCGCCCGGTGCCGGCATGGGCCCGATCACGTTGAAGCTGCGGGAGCTCGGACCCGGCCACTACATCGCTCCCGGGCCCGATCTGCCGATCCGGGGCCGGTGGACGTTGACCGTGCGCGCCCTCGTCGACGAGTTCGACGCAGTGACCGTCCACCAGCCGGTCGACATCCGTTAGCGATTCGTCACCCGACCTGTCGTCCGCCGCGCCCCGTCAGCGTGCCAGGCTGTCGTCCGTGATCGATCCGCCGCTCTCGGGATTCACCAACGCGATCACGTACGTCTTCGTCGCGCTCACGTACATCGCTGACGGCCTGGTCGTCGCGGCGATCCTCCTCGGTGTGGCCGCGCTGGTGTCCCGCGCCGCCCGCGACAGCGTCGACCGGTTGGTCTACGTGGTGGGCCCCTACGCCCGGGTGTTCGCGTTCCTGGTGGCAGCCGTGTGCATGAGCGGCAGCCTCTACTACTCGCTCGGCGCCCACTTCACGCCCTGCGAGATGTGCTGGTACCAGCGGATCTGCATGTACCCGCTCGTCGTCGTGCTCGGCGTGGGCGCATGGACGCGCGAGCGTTCGCCCCGGATCATCGGCTTCATCGTGGCCGGGATCGGGGTGGTCCTCTCGAGCTACCACTGGGCGCTCGAGCGGGGCTGGGTCGAGAGCGCCACCGCGTGCTCGACCACCGTGCCCTGCTCGGTGCCGTGGTTCACCGTGGGCGGGTTCATGACCCTGGCCTGGATGGCCCTGAGCGGGTTCCTGCTCATCGGGCTGCTGCTGCTCGTCGATGTCCGGTACCAGCAGTTCCCCGACGCCCCTGACGGCGCGGAGGGTGAGACACTGCTGGCCGAACCGCCCCTGGAGGTCAACGTCCCGTGACGACCAAACGCCCCCCTGCGCCCCCGAAGCGCCCCGCGCCGCCGAAGCGGCGGAAACCGCCCGGTCGCGGTGGTCGCGGCGGCGGGATGATGTTCCCGTTGATCATCGCTGCGCTCGTGGTGATCGGCGTCGGCGCGGTGATCTGGGCCATCAGCGCCAGCAACAGCAAGTCCGACAAGTCGGCCAGCAGCAGCATCCAGACCGCCAAGATCGAGCGCAGCCCGTCGGTGACGTACACGGGCGCCGCGCTCCCGTCGCTGCCCACTTCGGGGAAGGACCCGGCCGTGGGCAAGACCGTCCCCTCCGTGACGGGCAAGAACTTCGCCGGCGCCACCACGACCATCAAGCCCACCGGCAAGCCCATGGTGATCGCCACGATCGCCCACTGGTGCCCGCACTGCCAGGCCGAGGTGCCGCGGATCATGGACCTCCGCACTTCGGGGAAGTGGCCCAGCAACGTGGACCTCGCGGCGCTGGTCACCGCCACCGACCAGACGCTGAACAACTATCCGCCATCCGCGTGGCTGCAGCGCGAAGGCTGGAACGCCCCGGTCGTGCTCGACGACGCCCAGGGTCAGCAGTCGGTGGGCAAGGGTGAAGAGGCCTACGGCGTCACCGGCTTCCCGTTCCTCGTCTGGACCGATGCCAGCGGCAAGGTCGTGCTCCGTACCGCGGGCGAGATCCCCGAGAGCCAGCTGCAGTCGATGCTCGACCAGCTGTCGAAGGGTCAGACCCCGACCAATCCGTCCGCGGGTGCCAGCAGCGCTGCCGGCTGAATCTCGTTGAGCGTGCGTCCATAGGGCACCCAGCGGGTGCTCGATGGACGCCCTCGGATGCCGCCGACCGTTCGCGTTCGCGGGTGGGTCAGACGCAGTTGACGCAGAGGCCGATCAGGTCGATGCGGTGGGTCTCGGTCCGGAACCCCGTGCGCCGGGCCACCTGCGTGATCGCGCTGTCCATCGCGGTCTCGAGCGCCGGGATCGGCGGGATGTCCTCGACCGAGCCGCAGTTCGCGCAGATCAGGTGGTGGTGGTGACCGGTGAGGTCCTCCGCGAGCTCGTAGCGGGCGAACTCGTCGTTGGTCACGATGCGGTGCACGAGCCCGGCCTGCTCGAGCACCACGAGGTTCCGGTACACGGAGCTCTGGGCGAGGTCGGGGCGCACCTCGAGGATCTCGGGGATCGTCATCGGGCGGCCGGCGCTGCCGAGCACGTCGACGATGGCGGAGCGGTTGCCGGTGAGGCGCTGGCCCGCGTTCTCCAGGCGTTCGGTAACCGCGCCGCTCAGGTCCGGGGAGCCATGCACCACGTGGGCGAGTGTACCGGCCGGGTACGGTCGCTCCGTATGGACGTCTCGGAGCGGTTCGCGGAGCTGGTGACCCGGCCCGAGCCCGAGATCCGTCTCGACGAGGGCGCGTTCCTGATCGCTGCTCACGCCCGCCCGGGGCTCGATGTGAGCGCGGAGTGCACCCGTCTCGACGGCGTCGCCGCGGACGTCGCCCGGGCGGGCGCGTCCGACTTCGCGGGCCTCGCGCGCGGCCTGTTCGGGGGGCCGTCACCGTACGTCGGGAACACCGACGACTACGGCGACCCGGCCAACAGCTATCTCGACGCGGTCCTCGACCGGCGGCTCGGCATCCCCATCACCCTGAGCGTCCTGATGGTCGAGGTCGGGCGTCGCATCGACGTGCCGGTCGTCGGTGTCGGTATGCCGGGGCACTTCCTCGCCCGCGACGCGCGCGACCCCGCTTCGTTCTGCGATCCGTTCGACGGTGGTGCCCTGCTCGATCCCGAGGGCTGCGCGGCGCGGTTCGCGGAGGTGACCGGTGGGCGTACGCCGTTCGATCCCGGGTTCCTCGATCCCGTCGGGCCGCGGGCGATCCTGTCGCGGATGCTTGCGAACCTCGAGCAGACCTTTCTCGTTCGGGAACGGCGCCACGCGGTCTGGGCGGCGCGGCTCGAGCTGTCGGTTCCGGGTCTGGCGCCCGGTAGGCGGCGGACGCTCGCGATGCTGCTCGGCACGCTGGGCCGCCACACCGAGGCTGCGGCCGAGCTCGAGGCCCTGGCGACCTCCGGTCATCCAGCCGGTGGACCCGAGCTGCAGCGCCTCGCGACCGGGCTCCGCGCCCGCTCCAACTGAACTGCGCGCCCGAGCATCCGGCCGCGTCCAGGTGACGCGGACGCTCACCGGGCGCGGCGCGAGACTGCACGCGATGGACGCGGCCGAGCTCCCGATCTTCCCGCTCGGAGGAGTCCTGTTCCCGCGGGCGGTCCTGCCGCTGCACGTGTTCGAGCCGCGCTTCCGCGCGCTGGTCGAGGCGTGCCTCAGCGGTGAGCCCGAGTTCGGCGTCGTGCTGATCGAGCGCGGAAGCGAGGTGGGCGGTGGGGAGACCCGCACCCAGGTCGGCACCGTGGCCCGCATCGTCCAGATCGGCCGCACCGACGACGGTCGCTACGTGCTCGCCACGATCGGCACCGACCGGTTCCGCGTCGTGGAGTGGCTCCCCGACGATCCGTACCCCCGCGCGATGGTGGAACGGTTCGACGACGACGTCGCCGGTCCCCAGGGCGAGGCAGGCCTCGACCTCGCGACCGTCGCGGCCCGGGCCCGGGTCGACCGCTCGTTGCAGCGCGTCCTCTCGCTGCAGGCGGAGCTCGGGGCGCCGGACGAGATGCGGTCGACCGCGCTCGGCCCGAGCCGCCCGAAGGGAGAGCGCGCGGACGTCGAGACCTCCGACGAGCTCGGCCGGTACACGTTCGACGTCGCGGCGCTCGCGGGACTGTCTCCGCTCGACGCCCAGAGCATCCTCATGCTCACGGATCCGACCGCCCGCCTGCGCGCGCTCGACGAGCTCCTGAGCGACGCGATCGAGGTGCTGCGCTTCAGACTGGGATCGGGCTGAGCGGGGTACCCTCGGCCCATGACCGACAACGACCCGCGAGAACGACTACTGGCCGAACGGGCGCGCGTGCAGAGCCTCATCGAAGGTGTCCGCGAGGAGCTCGGGGAAGCATCCGTGGAGGAGTTCGGCGAAGCGTCCCAGGATGTGCACCGCGGCGAGGAAGACCCGATCGAGGACGGGAGCGTCGTGTTCGAGCGGGAGAAGGATCTCGCGATTCTCGAGTCGCTCGAACACGACCTCGAGGAGATCGAGGCCGCGTTGACCCGGGTCGACGACGGCACCTACGGCATCGACGAGGTCACCGGCGAACCCATCAATCCGGAGCGCCTCGCGGTGCTCCCGACGGCCCGGACCAACGTCGAAAGCGCGTAGCCACCGCACCACGCGGGCTGCGCTTGCGCTCCTCGCGTCGACGTCTCCGGCGTCACGCCCGGACACACCGCCTCAGGAGGCACGCATGGGTTTCGGCTTCGACCGCATCGGCAAGTGGTCGGACGAGCTCGAGTTCGAGGTCACGGCCGACCGCACCAAGGCCTACGCGGCGGCGACCAACGACCCGATACCGGAGCACCGGAGCGGCGATCTCGCGCCACCGGTGTTCGCGGTGGTTCCGATCTGGGACGCGATCGTGGCCGCGATGTCGGGCGTGGCGCCCGCCGGTGATCTCCTCTCGGTGGTGCACGGCGAGCAGGACATGCGCTTCCACCGCCAGCTGACGCCGGGGATGGTCCTGCGCTCGCGGGCCGCGCCCGTCGGCATCCATCCGAAGGCCTCCGGCACCACGGTGGTGGTGAAGGTCGAGAGCCACGACCAGGTCGGTCTCGTCGTGGAGCAGTACATGACGTCGTTCTTCCGCGGTGTCGACGCCGGCGCCGACGGTCGAGGCGAGACCGCGCCGCCGCACAAGCTCGACGACGCGGTGAAGGCCGGCGAGCCCGTCGCGGTGATCTCGCAGAAGGTCGACGACGATCAGACCTTCCGCTACGCCGAGGCGTCCGGCGACCACATGCCGATCCACCTCGACGATGACATCGCGCGGTCGGTGGGGCTGCCCGGCATCATCGTCCACGGTCTCTGCACGATGGCCTTCACGAGCTGGGGCGCCATCCAGGCCGTCGGCGGCGAAGAGCCCCGCAAGCTCGCGCGGCTCGCGGTCCGGTTCTCGAAGCCGGTGCTCCCGGGCCAGGAGATCACCACCCGCTTCTGGGCCGTCGACGACGCGGACGGCATCAGCACCTACGCGTACGAGACCACCAATCCCGATGGGGACGTCGTCATCAAGGACGGTCTCGTGGAGATCCGGTCCTGATCCCTCTCCGGCTCTTCGCGCAGGCGGCCGACGCGGCCGGCACGACCCACGACGAGTTCGACGCTGCCACCGTCGACGATCTGCTCGACCAGGCCGTCGAACGCTACGGCGAAGCGTTCGCCGCGGTGCTCGACGGGTCGCGCGTCTGGCTCAACGGCGACACGCCGGTGGCGGGGGGCAACACGCCACTCGCGGCGGGCGACGAGGTCGCGGTGCTGCCGCCGGTCAGCGGAGGCTGAACGACGGCAACACCCGACGGTCGATCGTCGGACGTCCTCAGACGACCGAGAGGCTGCTGACGCGGCCGAAGCGCTCGGCGACGTCGGCCCAGTTGGCCAGGTTCCAGAACGCGGTCACCCAGTCGGCCTTCACGTTCTTGTACTGCAGGTAGAACGCGTGCTCCCACATGTCGAGCGCGAGCAGCGGGACCGCGCCCTGGCCCACGTTCGACTGGTGGTCGTAGACCTGCTCGACGATCAGCCGACCACCGGTCGGGTCCCAGGCGAGCACGCCCCAACCCGATCCCTGGATGCCGTTCGAAGCCTGCGTGAGCTGATTCTTGAAGCCCTCGAAGCCGCCGAACTGGTCGTCGATCGCGGCCTTGAGCTCACCGTCCGGCTCGCCGCCACCGTCGGGGCTCATGTTCTTCCAGAGAAGGGAGTGGAGGACGTGGCCCGAAAGGTGGAACGCCAGGTTCTTCTCGAGCTGGTTGATGGTGGCGAAGTCGTTCTTCTCGCGTGCGGCGGCGAGGCCGTCGATGGCACCGTTCGCCCCGGTGACGTATGCCGCGTGGTGCTTGTCGTGGTGCAGCTCGACGATCTGGGCCGACAGGTGCGGCTCGAGCGCGGCGTAGTCGTACGGCAGGTCCGGGAGCGTGTACTTGTTCGGCATCTCGACTCCTTGCGAAGGAAGCGCGGGGATTCGCACAGTGTTCGGGGCACGGTATCGGCGTTCGCGACGTTCCCCCAATTCCTGCCAGGGAAACGGGGCCTTCAGGCCGGGAACGTCGACCGGGGATGGTTGTGGGTCCCTCCGGAGGCCCGGTACCCTCGTGGTCTGCGGCGCCGTCCCGGGCGTCGGGCAGGCGACGGATCGCCGAAAGGGAGCGAATGACCGAGAATCGTCGCCGTATGGACCGCGTCCTCCAACCGGAGTACTCCGAGCACATCGCGGATCTCAGCGCGGACAAGCTGCACGAGATGCGCAACGAGTGCCTCGAGATCGAGACCGAGGTCTCCTACGTCCGCCGTCTGGCCCAGGCCCGCATCGACATCCTGCAGGCCGAGCTCGACCGCCGCGCCGCCGGGGGAACCGTCGGCGACCTCATCGCCGCGCTGCCCCAGATCCTCGCGGGCGACGAGGCCCGGCCGGCGCCGGTCGACTCGCGGCTCACGCCCACGTTGGCGCCCTCGATGGACATCCCGTGGAACCGTGGCATGGAGCGGCTCATCTCCGACAGCACGCTCGCGAACCTTCCGCTGCTGAGCGAGGAGGAGCTGCGGACCACGGTCGAGCAGCTCCGCGAGTTCGAGTCCGAGGTCTCCGCGGCCCGCAAGGGTCTCCACAACGTCATCGACTGCATCGAGCTCGATCTCGCCGGCCGCCACAAAGTCGGTCAGGCCTGACCGACCGGGTGGCCGACCTCGGTGACTTCATTCGCGACCAACGGCGCAACGCCCGCCTCTCGGTCCGGAAGCTCAGCGAGCTGGCCGGCATCTCGAACCCCTACCTGAGCCAGATCGAGCGCGGTCTTCGCAAGCCGAGCGCCGAGATCCTCCAGGCCATCGCGGGAGGCCTCCGGATCTCGGCCGAGACGCTCTACGTGCAGGCCGGCATCCTCGACGACCGGCCTCCCGGCCCCGGAGTCACCGAGGCGATCCTGGGCGACCGCGCGCTCAGCGAGACCCAGAAGCAGTCGCTGCTCGAGGTGTACCGCTCGTTCGTCGGCGAGGGCACACCCGAGAGCTGAGCGGGGCGCGGGGCGGCCCGCTCGAGAACCGGAATGCCCCAGCGCGCCGATACGCTGCACCCTGACATGCCGAGCCGCCTCGCGATCCTGAGCGCCCATACCTCCCCCTTGGCCCAGCCGGGTTCGGGTGATGGTGGCGGCATGAACATCTACGTCGCATCGCTCGCGTCCGCGCTCGCCCGCGCCGGTGTCGAGTGCGACGTGCTCACGCGGCGACAGCACCCGTCGGAAGCGCCGGTCGTCGAGATCGAGCCCGGATTCCGCGTCGTCCACCTCGACGCCGGGCCGCCGGCGCCGATCGCGAAGCACGAGCTCATCGAGCTCGTCGGCCCGCTGGCCGACGCCACGGAGCGCTTCATGGACGACGACGGCGTCGACTACGACCTGCTGCACGCCAACTACTGGATCTCGGGCGCGGTCGGTCACGTGTTGAAGCACCGGCTCTCCCTGCCGCTCGTCGCGACGTTCCACACGCTCGCGCGCGTGAAGGCCGACGCCGGTGTGGACGACGACGTCGAGGACCGCTCGGTCGTCGAGCACGAGACCGTCAACTGCTGCGACCTCATGCTCGCGTCGACGGTCGAAGAGGCGCAGCAACTCGCCCAGCACTACGGCGCCGATCCCGAGCGCATCGAGATCGTCCCGCCCGGCGTGAACCACGACGTCTTCTCGCCCGTCGACAAGCGGGGGCGACACGCGGCGCGGCGCGCGCTCGGCATCTCGGCGCGCCACGTGCTCCTGTTCGCCGGACGTTTGCAGCCGTTGAAGGGTGCGTCGCTCGCGATCCACGCGCTCGCCGAGCTGCAGGATCCCGACGCGCTGCTGCTGCTGGTCGGCGGCCCGAGCGGCCCCGACGGCGACCTCGAGGTGCGGCGGCTTCGGCAGCTCGTCGTCGAGTTGGGCCTCGAGCGGCAGGTCCGCTTCGTCCCGCCGCAGCCCCACGACCGGTTGGCCGTGTACTACCGCGCCGCCGACATCTGCGTCGTCCCTTCGCGCACCGAGTCGTTCGGGCTCGTCGCCCTCGAGGCCGCCGCCTGCGGCACGCCGGTCGTGGCCGCGTCGGTAGGTGGGCTCCGCTCGATCGTCGAGGACGGGGTGACCGGGTACCTCGTCGAGGGCAGGGAGCCGCTCGACTACGCCACGCCGCTCCGAGCGCTGTTGCAGGACGACGCGTTCGCTCGACAGATGGGGAACGCAGCCGAGCTCTCGTCGCGTCGTTACGCGTGGAGCATCACCGCGGCGCGGCTCCGTCGCCTCTACGGCGATCTGGCCGCCCGCGAGCCGGTGTCCTGCCGGTGAGCGGTGCGCCGCCGGTCGACCTCGAATCGGCCCACGAGCTCATCGGGAGCTACCTCGAGGGATCGGTTGCCCACGAGGAGTACATCCAGACGGTCGAGTACGACCCGGAGCTCCGACGCTGGTACGTGCGCTTCGGTTGTGTGGGGCGCGACGCGGCGACGATCTACTTCGACCTGCACCAGCGCACCCTGCGCTACGAGCTGTACTTCATGCCGTCGCCGCCGGCGAACCACCTTGCGCTCTACGAGTGGCTGCTGAAGCGCAACCACACGCTGTACGGATCGCGCTTCTCCCTCGGCCCCGACGGCGACATCTACCTCACCGGCCGCACCGCGCTCGAGCACGTGACCACGGAGGAGCTCGACCGGATCATCGGCGTGCTCTACGAGCTGACCGAGCAGTGGTTCCAGCCCGCGATCAAGCTGGGCTTCGGGACCCGCTGACATCTCAGATTGTCTCAACTTGTGTCGTCCTGCCTGCCGCGGTACCTTGACCGGGTCGTCACCGACGGGTGCCGGCCGCGGCGGGTCCGGGGTTCGCCCCCGAAGGTCACGGTTCGGGGAAGTGCCGGGCCGAAAGGGACGACTCCCGGGCCCCGCCGCATCGCATCGACGGATCCGCACCGGATGGAGCAGCCTCCGCGACCGGCCGCTCGTCTACCCTCGCCTCCGTGACGACACTGGCGCTGATCGGCGGGGGCCGCATGGGGGAGGCGCTGCTCGCCGGTCTCATCGATGCCGGATGGGACGCCGGTGATCTGGCGGTCGCGGAGCCCGACGCCGATCGCCGCAGGAAGCTCGAGCAGTCGTTCCCCGAGGTCCGGGTCGTGCCCAGCGCGGCGTGGGCCGTGGCCGACGCGATGGTGGTCGTGATCGCGGTCAAGCCCGATCACGTCCACGAGGTGCTCGAGGCGGTCGCGCCGGTTCTCGAGGCCGATGCGATGGTGCTCTCGATCGCCGCGGGGATCACCCTCGACACACTGCAGACGGGGCTTCCGGGCCGGCCCGTCGTCCGGGCGATGCCCAACACGCCTGCCCTCGTGCGGGAGGGCGCCGCCGCGATCGCGGGGGGAGCCGTTGCCACCGACGCGCACCTCGAGCTCGCCGAGCGCGTCCTCGGCGCGGTCGGCGTCGTCGTCCGGGTTCCGGAATCGCTGCTGGACGCGGTCACCGGTCTCTCGGGTTCGGGGCCGGCGTACCTGTTCCTCGTGGCCGAGGCCCTGGTCGAAGCCGGAGTCCTCGCGGGCCTCCCGCGTGACACGTCGGTCACGCTCGTCGAGCAGACGCTCTACGGCTCGGCGAAGCTGCTCGCGGAAGGATCCGAGGGACCGGCCGAGCTGCGCGCCGCGGTGACCTCGCCCGGCGGCACGACCGCGTCCGGGCTCCAGGTGCTGGAGGCGCGCGGCGTGCGGGCCGCGTTCCTCGAAGCCGTGCAGGCCGCGAGCGCGCGGTCCCGCGCGTTGGGACGACCGGAGACGTGAGCCGGACGCCGGCGTCGCGCCGACCGCCCCGCCTGGCGGACGGGTCGCAACGCCGCCACCCGACGCAGGATGCCGGACGCAACCCATCCAGCCCACCCAGCGTCCGGCGGCAGCTGACGCGCGGGCGAGCCGCGGGTCCGCACACGCGCCTGGGCGCGGCGGGCCTCGCCGACGTCGAGCGGCGGGTGGCGCTCGACGATCCGCGGCTGCTGTGCGGGCTCGCTCCGTTCGGCGACCTCGACGTCGTCGCCGCGCACGCCGCCGCCCGCCGCGTCTGGGGAGTCGTCGACGACGGCCCGACGGTCGCGATCGATCCCGATCGCACGCTGGGCGCGTTCGGAGTCGCGCTCTCGCGCATCGAGAGCGTGGCCCGCCGAGGTGGCCGGATCACGTACGCCACCGGCCGGCCCGCGTCGCTGTTCCCGCTGGTGCGGGCGCTGCACGATCTCGCGGTCGCGCTGGGCGCCGACGTGCCGCGTCGCTACCGGACCGAGCCGTTCCACGCCGACGGCCGCGCCGGCCGTCGCTTGGTGTGGATCGAAGGCGTCGCGATGCTCACCGACGACGATTCGCTCCTGGCCACCGACGGCCGCGACGCCGGGGAGGAGCTGCTCCTCCACGTTCCGATGCCCGACCTGGTGGTCGGTGACGGTGGCTTCGCGGGGAGCGCTTCACGCGCGGGCTTCGAGGTCGTCGCGCTCGCGGATCTCGATCACCTCGCCCTCGCGCTCGCCGCCGAACGCGGGGCGCCGATCACGGTCGTCCCGATCGACGTCCGCCGTCCTGCGCCGGCCTACGACGTGCTCGTCGCGCGCGTTGCCGCGGTGCGGGCGGCGTCGGAGACGAGCGCGCCGAGCTGACCGCGCGTACGCGCCGACGACCGCCTCACGGGCACGCTCGACAACGCGGAGACCCCTGGCGTACGCTCCCGGCGGGCAGAGTTAGGGGTGAGCCGCGTGCCGCAATCCTTTGCAAAAGCGCGCTTTCTGACCGTTCAGGAAGTCGCGGGATTGCTACGGGTCTCTTCGATGACGGTCTACCGGCTGATCAAAGCCGGCGACCTTCCGGCAGTTCGCGTCGGGCGCTCCTTCCGGGTGCGCGACGTAGACGTCGACCGCTATCTCGCGTCCCGATACACCGAAGCCGGTTGATCGGGGCGCGCGGTACGGTTCGCGCATGTCCGAGCTAGCCCGCAACCCCGGAGCGTGTCGTGCCCGACGCGCCTGAATTCGTCTCCTTCGTCTCCGACTACGGGCTCGTCGACGGATTCGTCGGCATCTGCAAGGCCGTGATGCTGCAGTTCGCACCCGACCTCTCGATCATCGACGTCACCCACGACGTCGCGCCCTACGACGTTCGTGGCGGAGCCCTCGCCCTGGTGCGTGCGGTGCCCTACCTCCCGGCCGGCATCGTGCTCGCGATCGTCGACCCCGGCGTCGGCACCGACCGGCGGGCGATCGCCGTGGAGGTCGAGAACGGCTACCTCATCGGGCCCGACAACGGGCTCCTGGCCCCCGCCGTCGCCATGATGGGCGGCGCCCGTCGGGTGATCTCCTTGACCAACCCCGACTTCCAGCTGGCCCCGGTGGGCCCCACGTTCGCCGGCCGTGACGTGATGGCGCCCGCCGCCGGCCACCTCGCGGACGGCGTCGCGCTCGAGGACCTGGGTGAGCTCGTCGACCCGGTGACGCTCACACCCGGGCTGATCGCGCTGCCGCAGATCGAGGCCGGGGGCGCGATGACGGCCGAGGTCTGGTGGATCGACCGGTTCGGCAACTGCCAGCTCAACGTGGATCCGGTCCAGCTCACCGCCCAGGGCGCCGAGCCCGGTGGCCCGATCGAGGTCCACCTCGGCGGCCGTACCCGCACCGCACGCTGGGTGAGCACCTACGCGGAGGCCAAGCCGTCGGAGCTGGTGGTGCTGGTCGACTCGACCGGGCTGATCAGCCTGGCGATGGATCGCTCGTCGACCGCGGAGACCTTCGGACTGCACGTCGGCTCGGGTGTCGCGCTCCTGCCGCCCGGAACCTCGGTCGACGGTGCCGGCTCGGAACCCGGATGAGGCGCGGCACGACGATCGCCATCGGGCTCCTGCTCTTCGCGATCCTGGCGGCGGCCTTCGTCCAGTTCGTCGTGATGCACTAGCCGGCGGCCCGACCCCGGGCCCGACGACAACTCGGGCCCACGCGGGGCCGGCGGCGGTGCCTTTCGGCGCCACCGCCGGGCCTCGGGCGCAGATGTTCGGGGTTCCGGCCGCAGCTGCGGACGTGCTTGGGGCGGGCTGGGAGGCATTTCCAAGGGTGCCGGGGACCGAACCTCGGTCACCACGGCGCCACCGCCCGCACCCACGAACCGGAACCCCGGATCTTGGCAATCTCGGCTGTCTTGGCCGGGTCCCAACCGACGCTTCGCCCTCGCGGCCCCGGTCGGACGGAGGCCCCCTGAGGACCCCGCGTCGCGCCCGCTCCGCGCGTTCGGTACACACATCGACCGGACCCCGTCACCGCTTGAGCGCGTTCGGGGTGACTTCACGCCGATGTTCGCCGGCCCGGGGCGCCGGCGCGTCCCCTCAGGTGGCCAGGTCGGAGAGTGCCGGGTCCGGCGGGGTGGCCCGGGCCGGCGAGCCGGCGGGACGGGTGCTCGCCACCAGGAACCCGGCGTAGACCACGCTGATCCCGACCGCGACCGACAGCGTGAAGGCCTCGTCGTGTCCCACGACGCCCTGGACCAGGCCGCCACTCGAGAGGACCAGGGTGCCGAGCGCGATCAGTCCGTTGGCCGCCGCCATGCGGGCGGCGCCCGGTTGGCTCCGGCGGCGGGCGAAGCGCACCGCAGAGTAGATGGCGCCCGCGAAGATGACGATCGCCGCCACGCCGCTCCCAGTGGCCGCGAGCACCCGCGGGAAGACGCCGAACACGTCGCTCCCGACAGGGATCGTGTTGCCCTTGAGCGGGCCGTCGATCGGCGCCGTGAACAGCACGCCCGCGGCGAGGCCGCTGACGAACACGAGGAACCATTGGACGCGACGGCCCACCGTCAGCCCGAACAGGAGGTACACCGTGCCCAGCGCGAGCCAGGGCACGTTGAGCACCGCGCCGAAGAGGTAGAAGACCCGGAAGGTGCCGTTGTCCCAACCCGTGGAGGCACCGAGCGCCAGCGCCGCGGAGGCGACGGCGAACATCGCCAGCGCGACCGTCCACGCCAGCTCGTGGGGCTTCCGGCCGGCGGTGTAGCGCGCCAACGTCGCCTGGGCGAAGAGGGTCGCCACCGCGGTGGCGAGGAAGGCGAGACCGGGGACCATGGGAGCCCGAGCGTACCGGGGAGAATCCGGCCGCAGACTTTGTGAGTGCGTGCACAAGGTGGATATGGTGAGCAGTTCCGGCCCCACCCGAGGGCCGCACCCGGAGGCATTCCGTTGGCGGAGCGACCTATCGGCGATCGCCGGCGGATCCCCGAAGCAACGGTCGCCCGTCTGCCCCTGTACTACCGGGCTCTGCTCGAGACGGGTGAGATGGGGATCACGACCGTCTCGTCCGAGCGTTTGGCGGAGCTTGCCGGGGTGAATGCGGCGAAGGTGCGCAAGGACCTCTCGTACCTCGGTTCCTACGGGACGCGCGGCGTCGGTTACGACGCCGAGTACCTCCTCCACCAGATCGCCCGCGAGTTGGGCCTCAGCCAGGACTGGCCGGTCGTCATCGTGGGGGCCGGCAACCTCGGGCAGGCGCTCGCCAACTACCGCGGCTTCGGTGCCCGCGGCTTCCGTGTGGTCGCAGTGCTCGACGCCGACCCGGAGAAGCTCGGGGTCGAGGTCGCGGGCCTCGCGGTGGAGGCGTTCACCGACCTCGCCCGGATCATCGAGAGCCGTAAGGTCACGATCGGCATCATCGCCACTCCGGGCCACGCCGCGCAGGAGGTCGCCGACGCGCTCGTGGCGGCCGGGGTGGGTTCCATCCTCAACTTCGCCCCCACGCTGATCACCGTTCCCCCTGAGGTCTCCATGCGCAAGGTCGATCTGGCCACCGAGCTGCAGATCCTCTCCTTCTACCAATTGCGCCGCGCCCTGCTCGATCAACCCCGGGCCGCGCGGTGACCGACGGAAGCGGGACCGAACCGGAGGATGCGCCCGCGGGCCGTCTCGGGCTCGGCGGCTACCCGGTCAACCTGCTCGTGCGCGGGCGGCGCTGCGTGGTCGTCGGTGCGGGGCGCATCGCGGCGCGCAAGATCGACGCGTTGCTCGAAGCCGGGGCCGCGGTGCACGTCGTCGCCCCGCGGCTCGGCGCCGAGGTGCAGGCCTGGCTCGACGAGGGACGGCTCACCGCCGACGAGCGCGCGTTCCGGCCCGACGACCTGGACGGCGCGTGGCTCGCGACCGTCGCCGTCGGCGTTTCCGAGGTCTCGGCCGCCGTCGCCGCGGCCGCCGAGAGCCGGCGGGTCTGGGTCAACGCCGCCGACGACCCCGCCAACTGCTCGTTCACGCTCACCTCGGTCGTCCGCCAGGGCGACATCGTCGTCACCATCGGCACCGGCGGCCGCAGCCCCGCGCTCGCCACATGGCTGAAGGACCACGTGCGGTCGGAGATGGGCCCCGAGTGGGCGACGCTCCTCGACGTTCTCTCGGAGGCCCGGGAAGAGCTGCGGGCCGCAGGTGGTTCAAGCGAAGATGCCGATTGGCAACGCGCCCTCTCTTCCGGCATGCTCGACTTGATCCGCGCCGGACGTCTCGCCGAGGCGAAGGAGCAGCTCCGCTCATGTCTCTGATCGTCGTCGGTCTGAACCACCACACGGTTCCGGTCGAGCTCCTCGAGCGGGTGTCGGTGCCGTCCGGCAAGCTGGCCAAAGCCCTGCACGACCTCTCGTCGCGCGAGCACCTGGCCGAGGTCGTCGTGCTCTCCACGTGCAACCGCACCGAGGTCTACGCCCGTTGCACGCTGTTCCACCCCGCGGTCCAGGACGTCCGCGACTTCCTCGCCGAGCACTCGGCCACGGACCCCACCGAGTTCGACGACCACCTCTACACGTACTACGACGACTCGGCCGTCGCGCACCTCTTCGGCGTCGCGGCCGGGGTCGACTCGATGATCGTCGGCGAGGGCGAGATCCTCGGCCAGGTCCGCGAGGCCTGGCGGTTGGCCGAGGCCGAGCACGCCACCGGGCCGCTCCTGTCCCGGGTCTTCCGGCACGCGGTCGAGGTCGGCAAGCGGGCCCGGTCGGAGACCGAGATCGGGCGCCACGCGGTCTCCATCTCGTCGGCTGCGGTCGCCATGGCGGAGCAGCGGGTCAGCTCGCTCCGGCGTTCCTCGGTCCTGGTCCTCGGAGCCGGCGAGGTGGGCGAGGGCATGGCGGTGGCCCTCGGCGCCGCCGGCGTCGCCGACCTCGTGGTCGCGAACCGCACGCGCGCCCGCGCCGCGCGTCTCGCGCGTCGCGTGGGCGGTCGGGCCATCGCGCTCGACGAGATCGCCGACGCGCTGGTCCGTGCCGACGTCCTGCTCACCTGCACCGGTGCCAGCTCGGTGATCATCGAGCGCGACGACATCGAGGCCGTGGTCGAGCAGCGCGAGGGCCGGCCACTGCTCATCATCGACGTCGCGGTTCCGCGTGACGTCGATCCCGGCGTCGCGCAGATCCACGGGGTCAACCTGCTCGACATCGACGATCTCCGCCGCCACGCCGACGAGTCGCGCGAGCAGCGGCAGCACGAGGTCGCGCAGGTGCGGATGATCATCGCCGAAGAGCTGGAGCGGCAGCGCGTCGAGCACTCGGCGCGCGAGGTCGCACCCCTCGTCAGCGCGCTCCGCGAGCGGGCCGAGGCCGTGCGCGTCGGCGAGCTCGACCGCTTCCGGTCGAAGCTCGAGGCGCTCGACCCCGCGAGCCGGCAGGCGGTCGAGGCGCTCACCGCGGGAATCGTCAACAAGCTGCTCCACGAGCCGACGGTGCAGGTGAAGCAGGCCGCGGGCACGGCGCGGGGCGAGCTCTACGCCGACGCGCTCACTGCGCTCTTCGATCTCCCGGACCACGCGCGCTCCAGCGAAACGGAATGACCGGACCCGTTCCGCTGCGGGTCGCGACCCGCGGGAGCCGCCTCGCGCGCTGGCAGGCCCAACGCGTGGTCGAGCTCCTGGACACGCCGGCCGAGCTCGTCGTCATCGCGACCGAGGGCGACCGGCGCACCGACGTGCCGATCCACGAGCTCGGTGGCACCGGCATCTTCGTCAAGGAGGTGCAGGCCGCGGTCCTCGACGGTCGGGCCGACGTCGCGGTGCATTCGGCCAAGGACCTCCCCTCGGAGACTCCTACCGGCCTCGTCCTCGCCGCGGTCCCGGAACGTGCCGACCGGCGCGACGCGCTCATCGGCAGCTCGTTGGCCGCGTTGCCCCAAGGAGCGCGGGTGGGCACCGGAGCCGTGCGCCGCAGGGCCCAGCTCGCGCACATCCGTCCCGACCTCGAGTTCGGCGAGCTGCGCGGCAACCTCGACACGCGACTCGCGCGGGCGTCGGAGTACGACGCGGTCGTCGTCGCGATCGCAGCCCTCCAGCGGCTCCAGCTCGAACCCGACGAGATGCACCCGCTCGATTTCGCGGTGATGCTGCCGCAGGTGGCGCAGGGCGCGCTCGCGGTGGAGTGCAGGGCCGACGATCCACGCGCGCTCGAGGCTCTCGCGTGCATCGACGCGCTGGCCATCCACCGCGAGGTGGCGGCGGAACGGGCCTTCCTCGGTGCCATCGGCGGCGGTTGCAGCCTGCCGTGTGGCGCGCTGGCGCGGACCGTGGCCGACGGCGCCCTGGTGCTCGACGTCCTGCTCGCGAGCCTCGACGGCGCAACGGTCCTGCGCGAGCTCGTTGCCGGCGCGGTCGACGAGACACCGGCCGATCTCGGCGCGCGTGCCGGACGGGTCCTGCTCGAGGAGCACGGCGGCGCGGCCCTACTGCGGGAGCTCCGACCGTGACCGTGTACCTCGTGGGCGCGGGCCCGGGCGACCCGGGCCTCCTCACGGTGCGCGGCGCCGAGCTGCTCGCCACCGCCGACTGCGTCGTCTACGACCGCCTCGCGTCGGCGTCGCTGCTGGAGCTCGCTCCCGCGGCCGCGGAGCTCATCAGCGTGGGCAAGGCGCCGGGCCGCGTCGAGATGGACCAGGATCAGATCAACGCCACCCTGGTGGACCGGGGCGCCGACGGTCGCAGCGTCGTCCGGCTCAAGGGTGGCGACCCGTTCGTGTTCGGTCGGGGGGGCGAGGAGGCCGAGGCGCTGGCGGCGGCGGGCATCCCCTTCGAGGTGGTCCCCGGCATCACCAGCGCGATCGCGGCCGCGGCCTACGCGGGCATCCCGGTCACCCACCGCGGGCTCTCCACCCACGTCACCGTCGTCACGGGCCACGAGGACCCGGCCAAGGGCCGCACCGATGTCGACTGGGGCGCACTGGCACGTGCCGGCGGCACGCTGGTCATCCTCATGGGTGTCGGGCACATCGCCGAGATCGCCCGCCTCCTGATCGACGGGGGACTCGCCCCCGAGACCCCGGTCGCCGCCGTCCGCTACGGCACCCGGCCCGAGCAGACCACCGCGCGGGCCACCCTGGGCACGGTCGCCGACGCCGGCCTCCGGGCGCCGAGTGCGATCGTCGTGGGCGCGGTGGCGGCCCTCGATCTCGCGTGGTTCGAGTCCCGCCCGCTCTTCGGCCGCCGCATCGTCGTCACCCGGGCCCGTGAGCAGGCGAGTGGTCTGCGGGCCCGGCTCGAGCACCTGGGCGCCACGGTGATCGAGCTCCCCAGCATCAGCGTCGAGCCACTCGGGATCGACATGCCGTCGCTCGACCCGTACGAATGGCTGGTGTTCACGTCCGCCAACGGCGTCGACGCGTTCTTCGACCGCGGGCTCGCGCCCGCCGGCCTCGACGCCCGCGCGTTGGCCGGGGTGCGGATCGCGGTCATCGGCCCCGGCACCGCGGCGGCGTTGGAGCGGCACGGGCTGCGGGCCGATCTCGTCCCGGAGCGGTTCGTGGCCGAGTCGCTGCTCGAAGCGTTCCCCGGGCCGGCCGATTCGGGATCGCGGGTGCTCCTGGCCCGGGCCGAGACCGCCCGCGACGTCTTGCCCCGCGGCCTGGCCGAGCGCGGCTTCGCCGTCGACGTGCTGCCCGTGTACCGCACCACTTCGGCCGAGCCCGATCCGGCCGCGCTCGCGGCGGTGCGGGCCGGCGAGTACGACGCGGTCACGTTCACGTCGTCGTCCACGGTCACCAACTTCTGCGCCGCGGTCGGCCCGGTCGCGACGCCGGCGCCGCTGGTGGTGTCGATCGGCCCGGTGACGTCGGCCACCGCAGTGGAGCAGGGCCTCCAGGTGGGTGCCGAGGCCACCGAGCACACCATCGACGGCGTGGTCGACACCCTCATCGGGTTGCTGGCCGCGCCCGGCGACGCGTCGCCGGCCGGCCCGCGGCGCTGACCCGCGGCGCTCGCTCCGCGGAAGCCGGCCCAGCCGCCGGCGGTACGATCTCCGCGTGAGCTTTCCGGAACACCGCCCCCGCCGACTCCGCCGTACCCCGGCGATCCGGCGGCTCGTGGCCGAGCACCAGCTGCGAGTCGACGACCTCGTCGCGCCCCTGTTCGTGAAGGAAGGCCTCGTCCAACCGGAGCCGATCGCATCGATGCCAGGGGTCGCCCAGCACTCGATCGAGAGCCTCCGCAAGGAGGTCCGGGCGCTCGCCGACCTCGGCGTCCCCGGCGTGATCCTGTTCGGGATCCCCACCCGCAAGGACGAGCTCGGGTCGGGAGCCGATGCACCCGACGGCATCGTGCAGCAGTCGCTGCGCGCCCTGCGCGACGACCTCGGTGACTCGATCGTGCTGATGGCCGACGACTGCCTCGACGAGTTCACGTCACACGGGCACTGCGGCGTGCTCACGGCAGACGGCACCGTCGACAACGACGCGACGCTCGACCGTTACGCGTCGATCGCGGTCTCGCAGGCCGAGGCCGGCGCCGACGTCATCGCCCCGAGCGGGATGATGGACGGCCAGGTCGGCGCGATCCGCATGGCGCTCGAGGAGACCGGGCACGTCGACACCGCGGTGCTCGCCTACGCCGCGAAGTACGCGTCGGCCCTCTACGGCCCGTTCCGCGACGCGGCCGAGTGCGCGCCGCAGTTCGGCGACCGCCGCAGCTACCAGATGCAGGCGGCGAACGCGCGCGAGGCGCTGGACGAGACGGCGCTCGACGTCGCCGAGGGCGCAGACATGGTGATGGTGAAGCCGGCGCTGTCGTACCTCGACATCATCAGCTCGGTCCGCCAGAACTTCGACGTGCCGCTCGGGGCGTTCCACGTGAGCGGTGAGTACGCGATGTTGAAGGCCGCCGCCCAACTCGGCTGGATCGACGGCGCCGAGGTCGCGCTCGAGCACCTGCTCTCGATCAAGCGCGCCGGCGCCGACTTCATCCTCACCTATCTCGCACGCGAGGTCGCGGAGACGCTCGGCGGGTGAGTGACCTCTTCACCCGGGCCCAGGCGGTCATCCCGGGTGGTGTGAACTCCCCGGTCCGGGCCTTCGGCGCAGTGGGGGGCGATCCCTTCTTCGTCGCTCGGGCTTCGGGTTCCCATCTCTGGGACACCGAGGGCCACGACTACCTCGACTACGTCCAGTCGTGGGGCGCGTCGATCCTCGGCCACGCGGCGCCCAAGGTGGTCGAAGCCGTGCAACGCGCCGCGGCCGACGGCACGTCGTACGGCGCACCCACCGAACGCGAGGTGCTGCTCGCCGAAGCCATCGTGGAGCGGGTCCCGTCGGTCGAGAAGGTCCGGCTGGTGTCGAGCGGCACCGAGGCGGCGATGACCGCGGTCCGGCTCGCGCGCGGCGCCACCGGCAGGCCGAAGGTCCTGAAGTTCGCGGGCTGCTACCACGGGCACCTCGACGCGCTGCTCGTGGCCGCGGGAAGTGGCGTGGCCACCCTCGGCCTGCCTGGATCGGCGGGCGTCACCGAGGGCGCGGTCTCCGACACCGTCGTCGTTCCCTACAACGACGAGTCGGCGTTGGACGCCGCGTTCGACGCCTATGGCGCCGACCTCGCCGCGGTGCTCGTCGAACCGGTGGCGGCCAACATGGGTCTCGTGCTGCCGGCACCGGGATTTCTCGAGGGTCTGCAGCGACGCTGTGACGCGTCCGGCGCGTTGCTGGTCTTCGACGAGGTCATCACCGGTTTCCGGGTCGACCGCTCGGGCGCGCAGGGCTGGTTCGGCATGACGCCCGACCTCTCGATCTTCGGCAAGGTCATCGGGGGCGGCCTCCCGCTCGCCGCGGTCGGCGGCCGCGCCGACGTGATGGACGAGCTCGCGCCGGTCGGTCCCGTGTACCAGGCCGGCACGTTGTCGGGGAACCCACTGGCCACCGCGGCCGGGCTCGCCGTCCTCGCCGAGCTGACCGACGACGCGTACCGCGACCTCACGGGCAAGGCCACGCGGTTGGCTCGCGGCCTGCGCGAAGCGGCCGCCGCGTCCTCGGTCCCGGTACAGGTGCCGCAGGCGCGCACGCTGGTCGGTCTGTTCTGCACCCCGGACCCGGTCGTCGACTACGACACGGCCCGCACCGCCGACGGGATCCGCTACGCGGCGCTGTTCGGCCGGCTCCTCGCGGGCGGCGTCTACGTCGCGCCGAGCCCCTTCGAGACCATGTTCGTGAGCCTCGCCCACACCGACGCCGAGATCGACCGCACCACCGAGCTCGCCGCCGAGGCGTTCGCCGCCATCGTCAGGGGCTGAGCCAGGAGGGGCTGAGCCAGGAGAGGCTGAGCCAGGAGGAGAGGCTCAGTCAGCCGGAGCCCGGCCGACTACTCCTCGTCGTCGGGATCGCGGCGACGCCGCACCCGGTCCATCGCGAACATCCCGAACGCGAAGATGAAGACCATGACCGCGAGCAGCACGAAGGCCAGGCCACCCTGGCCGTTGTCGCCCCCGGCGTCGACCGGCTGACCCGCGGTGCACCCCGCGAGCAGCAGCGGGACCGCGGCAACCAGACCGGCACGGCGCAGGCAGCTCGCGAGTGAGGGACGCATCGACATTTCTCCAGGCCTACGCATTCGCGGGAGTGGGAGTGGGCGCCGGCTGCTTGGGTGCGGC
>JAODBH010000102.1 GCA_025463865.1 Actinomycetes bacterium
CGCAACGAGCTGTGGCTCGCGATCGAGGACCTCGCCTCGAGGGGCACCGACGTGCTGCTCACCACGCAGTACCTCGACGAGGCCGACCGTCTCGCCGACATCATCGCGATCATCGACCACGGCAAGCTCGTGGCGTCGGGCACCGGCGATGAGCTCAAGACCCAATTGGGTCGTGATGTGGTCGACGTACGGGTCAAGGACGACGCTGACGTGCAACGGGCGGCGGAGACGCTCGGCTCCGAGGCGACCATCGACGCCGGGACCTCCCGGGTGTCGCTTCCGGTGACGAGCGGCGCGGAGGAGCTCATCGCCGCGGTGCAGGCGCTCGGTGCCGCCGGGATCCCGGTCGACGACATCGCCTTGCGCCGGCCCACGCTCGATGACGTCTTCCTCTCCCTCACCGGCCACACCACCGAGCATGCAGAGTCCGAAGCGAACCGCGAAAAGAGCGCGTCATGACCGCCACTACGATCCCCACCTCCACCCCCCTCCCCGTCCCTGCGCCCTCCGGGACCGCCACCTGGACGACGACCGCGCTCACGTTTGCCGGTCGAACCATCCGGAAGCTCCTGCGATCGCCACAGATCTTCGGCATCGCGGTCATCCAGAGCGTCCTGTTCCTCTTGATGTTCCGCTACGTCCTCGGCGGAGCGATCGGCGTTCCCGGCGTCAAGTACGTCGATTTCCTCGTCCCGGGCTTCGTGGCCTCGGGCATCCTCTTCACCGGTGGTGGAGGTTCGGTCGCGGTGGCCGAGGACGTCGCGACGGGGCTCTACGACCGGATGCGTTCCCTGCCGATCCCCGACAGCGCGGTGCTCGCCGGTCGGGCGATCGCCGACGCCACCCTCATGGTGATCGTGGGCCTGGTCACCCTCGTCGTGGGGTTCATCATCGGCTTCCGGATGGATACCACCATCGGGAAGTTCGTCCTCGCGCTCGTGCTGTTGGCGTGTTACGCGCTCGCCTTCGCCGTCGTCTTCGGCTACCTCGGACTCGTCAGCGGCAACGCCCAGGCCGCGCAGGGGCTCAGCATCCTCGCGGTGCCGTTCTCGTTCATCTCGAGCGCGTTCGTTCCGATCCACACCATGCCCGGTGCGGTGCAGGCCTTCGCCAAGGCCCAGCCACTCACCTTCATGGTGAACGCGTGGCGCGGCCTCCTCCTCGGCCCCAAGATCACCCGCACCTTCGACCACGGCCTCTCGTACTACGTGGTCGGCTCCCTGCTCTGGGCCGCGGTCATCGCGCTGATCTTCATCCCCCTGGCAATGCGTTCCTACCGCAAGCGCTGAGCCCTCGGCGGGCCGGACGGCGAAAAGCGGTCGCGCGGGACCGCTTTCCGTGTCAACCAGTGGGTCGAAGGTCTGCCTCAGGCGCCTGATCTCAAGCGGTGCCAAGTTTGTGCCGATCGGGTCGTATGGGGCGAGAGCGGTACCCCGAGTGTCTTGCGGCGCCTGGACGACCGACGTCGGTTGCACGCGACCGTTGTCGGAACCGGCGATGACGCCGGAACCCGCGCAGCCGACGGAGGAGTTGCCACGCGTTCGGGGGCGTCGGCGGGTCTGGATCGACGGTGTCCTGGCGGTTGCCGCCATCGTGGTGATCGGGGCCCTGACCATGGGCCCGCTCGTCTCCGGGCGTGACGAGACCCGGCAGGCCCGGACGATCAGTGTGGCCTTGCAACACGTCACCGACCTGCGGATCGCGTTCGTGAACTGGCAGGCGTTCCTGGATCCCCAGGTTGGCAAGCTCGGCCCGAGCGCGATCATCGTCGATCCCGCCGCCGTGGCCGCAGGCACCGAGATCGTCAAGACGATCGTGACCGAGACCGCGCTGGCGACGCGAGGGCTGCGGGACAGCGGACTGCCGGCCGACGCGCGTGCGGTCGAAGCAGCGTCGAAGGCATTCGTGAAGTCGCTGAACGGCATCAGCACGCTCACCGCGGGTCAACCAGCAGGGGTGATCGCGACCACGCTCGCGGCCGAACGCGCCGCCCTCCTCGAGGCGAGGACGGTGGCCACGACCGCCACGACGAATCTTCAGGTGTTGAACGAACGGAACGAGACGCACACGATTCGGAGCCTCGACACCGGACGCACGACGGTTCTCGTCGCCTACCTCTTGGCCGCCGCCAGCAGCTTGGCTGCCGCGGCGGTGCTCGGCCAACGGGTGCATCGCCGGGAACGTGCCACTCGGATCGTCTCCGAGCGCCAGAGGTACGAGGCAGCTCTGCAACAAGCACTCGACATGGCGAAGACCGAGTCCGACGCCTACGAGATCATGAGCAGAGGGCTCCATGAATCGGTCCCGCGGCTCGAGGTCGAGATGCTCGTCGCCGACTCCAGTGGCGCGCACTTCCACCAGACCCTCCACACGGCTGCCGCGGACGTCGGCCTGCGCGCGGGATGTGGAGTGGTCTCCCCTGACGACTGCCCCGCGGCCCGACGCGGCCACACGCTCCTGTTCCCGTCCAGCCAGGCCCTCGACGCGTGCCCGCACCTCGTCGGCCGCCCGACGGGCGACCTCTCGGCCGCCTGCGTCGCGATCAGCATCACCGGGCGCAGCTCCGGGGTGGTGCACGCGATGGGCCCGGACGGCCAACCGCCCGAACCCGAGGACCTGAGCTACCTCGAGGTCACCACCCGCCGCGCGGCGGAACGGATCGCGATGCTCAGGGCATTCGAGAGATCGGAGACGCAGGCCCGGACCGACCCGCTGACCGGGCTCTGGAACCGGCGCAGCTTCGAGAACGGAGTCCACCAGCTCCGTCTCGACGGAACGCCGTACACCCTCGCCTACGGAGACCTCGATCACTTCAAGACCGTCAACGACACCCACGGTCACGAAGCGGGCGACCAGGCCCTGCGCCTCTTCGCCCGCGTCATGCGCGACTCGGTCCGACCCGGCGACATCACCGCCCGCTACGGGGGCGAAGAGTTCGTCATCGTGTTCCCCGACTGCCCGATCGAGACGGCCCGGAAGGTCCTCGAACGACTACGCGAGCGACTTGCACTCACGGTTTCCAATGGCCGGGTTCCGGCGTTCACCGTGAGCTTCGGACTGAGCTCTTCCACCGACGGCGACGCCGTGGACGAGGTCGTGGCACTCGCCGATCAGGCCCTGCTCGCGGCCAAGGCGAATGGGCGTGACCGCACCGTCGTCGCCGGCGAAATCGGTCTGTGGTCAGGGACGCTCGGGGTGGTTCCCGAGGCACACAGCACCATCCTCTGAATCGGGGCCGAGGCCGCGTAGGCGCCGACGACATGCCCGACCGATGAGCGTAAGGTCGGAATCGGAGTGGGCGACGAACGAGGCGGCCATGGCATCGACGCAACGACTGCCCACGTACTTCATCTCGCACGGCGGTGGACCGTGGCCCTGGATCAAGGATCAGATGCCGGGCGACATGACCGCCATGGAGGAGTCGCTCCAGGCGATCCCGCGCGAGCTCGGCGCGAAGCCTCGAGCCGTGCTGGCTATCTCAGGGCACTGGGAGGAGCCGGAGTTCACGGTCATGACGAACCCGCGCCCGCCGATGTACTACGACTACGGCGGCTTCCCGGAGTTCACGTACCGGATCCAGTACCCGGCCCCGGGCTCGCCGGAGGTCGCTGCTGACGTCGGCGAGTTGCTGACGAAGGCCGGCTTCGAGGCGCGCTTCGACCGTGAGCGCGGGTTCGACCACGGCGTGTTCGCGCCGTTGTACGTGATGTACCCCGCGGCCGACGTGCCGATCCTGCAGCTGTCGATCCGCAAGGACTACGACCCCGAAGCCCATCTGGCTGTTGGCCGTGCGCTCGCGCCGCTCCGGGAACAGGGCGTGCTCATCGCGGGCAGCGGGTTCAACTACCACAATCTCCGGAGCTTCGGTCCCGGCGGTGCCCACCCCTCCCACGCGTTCGACGCGTGGTTGACCGAGACGCTCTGTGACGTCCCCTCCGCCGAACGCACTCGTCGCCTCGTCGACTGGGAGCAGGCGCCGAGTGCGCGGGCGAGTCATCCCGAGGAAGATCACCTGATTCCTCTCATGGTCGCCGTGGGCGCAGCGGAGGACGAGCCCGGAGTGCGGATCTATCACCAGGACGACTTCTTCGGTTCGATCACCGCGTCGAGCTTCCGATTCGGTGCGAACCCCGGCGACGACACCTGACGCTCGCCGTAGGGCGACGAGACGCTCGGCATCAGCTTCACGCGCCGCCAGGCAGCCTCCGCCCGTCGCCGCGAGCCGGTGAGCGATCCTCACCGGCTCGACCGGGCCACGGCACGGCGAGGACCCCTACTCAGCTCCGACGACCTTGAAGTTCTTGTCGACGAAGACGTGGTGCGGCCAGTTCACGCCGATGATGTGGACGTTGTACGAGCCGTCGCTCAGCAGCACCACCCGGTTGACGTCGACACCCGGGTAGACGGCCAGTACCGCGGCCTTGGCCTTGTCTGCCGAGGCTCCGGTGACGATCGTGCCCGCGCCGGCGGTGAAGCTCGAGGGCACCTGACCGACCTTCGTGGCCGGGCTCGGTTGACCCTGGGTGAACGGGATCACCTTCCCCATCGCGGCGGTGGTTGCCGGGGATCCCGACGCCGCGCTCGCGCTGGAGCCCGAGTCGGCGATTGCGAAGCCACCGACCCCGAGCGCGAGGGCAACCGCGCCGGCGGCGATGGACGTTGTGAGCTTGCGCTTTCCGAGAAATCCGATGTTGAGTCTCATGTCGCCACATCCATTTTGGGTTTGATGGTCTTGCGGTCCTCCCATACAAGGGCGGCACCATCAGATGGCCGTGTGATCAGCTCAAGAACCACGTAAGAACCGCCTCGCGGGACGGGTTACGCGGACGCGTGGTGTTTCGACCGACCCGTCGTCGCATTGTCCAAGGAGGAACCGCCCGTCGAGCAAGGAAGGCGTGATGACTCCGGAACGGGACGTGGAGCAGAACCTCGGCGCCCAGACGATGCGGTCGGGCACCGGTCGACGTGTCCCGTGGGTCGCCGCGGCCGTGGTGGTGCTGATCCTGGCGGCGTCGACATTCGCCGTCCGGTCGCGGAGCGGATCCGACAGCCAGGTTGCGTCGGCGGCCGCCGCCAAGTCGACGACAACCACGACGAACCCGCTCCAGAGCGCGTTCGTGAGCGTGGTGAATCGCGTGCGCCCGTCGATCGTGGAGGTCGAGACGCCGACCGGGCTCGGCTCCGGCGTCGTCTACGACAACAAGGGCGACATCGTGACCAACAACCACGTGGTGGAGGGGTCTACGAGCTTCCAGGTCAACCTCGCCAACGGGAAGACCCTCAACGGCACGC
>JAODBH010000115.1 GCA_025463865.1 Actinomycetes bacterium
CGGCCTGGATGATGATGCGGTTCCGCGACATCCGCCCTGCGTACCCGTTCGCCCGACGGGTGGAAACGCGGGTCGCGAGAGCTGCAGCGCAGGGTGAAGCCAGCACCCCCCACGGCGCAGGGCCGCACGGTGGTCCGGAGCGTCGGCCAAGACGATGATGAGCCGGGATGGAGACCCATGACCGCGCACGAGCAGTGGGCGCTGCACGGTGAGCGCCATCGCCTTCGTCGCGCGCCGCTCCATCCGGCGTCGATGGCGCAGCCTCGTGGTGGTGACGCTCCTGATCGGCCTCGCAGGGGCGGTTGTGCTCACGGCGACCGCGGGCGCCCGCCGCAGCGCGAGCGCGCTCGAGCGCTTCCGGAGCTACAGCCGCGCAGCCGACCTCGAGCTCGACGTCAATGCCGCGACTCCCGCACAGCTCGCCGCACTACGGGCGGTGCCGGCGGTCGAGTCCGTCGGGCGGCTGTACCAGTTCACGATCACCGACCCGACCAGCTCCGACGGCACGATCCTGCCGATCGCCGCCGCGCTCGACGACAGCTTCGGCAACGACGTCGACCGACCGCTGTTGGTGCGGGGTCGTCTCCCCCGGCGGACGGAACCGAGCGAGCTCGCGGTCGGTGAGTCGATCGCGAAGCGGTTCCACCTGAGCCTCGGCCAGCGGCTCACGCTCGGGTCCTACACGCCTCAGCAGATCCAACGGTTGGAAGAATCCCAGACCGTGAACCAGCCCAGCGGACCCACGGTGCGGTTCCACATCGTCGGGGTCGTACGCCGGCCGCTCGATCTCGGAGTGACCGGCGCGTTCGGCGGGGTGCTCGTGCCCACTCCCGCGTTCTACGAGCAGAACCGCGACCGGATCGGATCCTTCGTCGGTGAGCTCCTGCGCGTGCGTTCGAGAAGCGGCCAGGCCGGCGTTCCCCAGATCGTGAAGGCCGCTCGGACGATCTTTCCGGACTCGAACCTCGGGGTCGTCGGCGTGGGCACCGACACCGAGGGGGCGCGCGACGCGATCGGGGTGCTGACGGCCGCGTTGTGGATCTTCTCGGGAGTGGCCGCCGTCGCCGGCATCACCGCGGTCGGCATCGTGGTCATCCGCCAGATCGTCAGCGAGGCCGGGGACCAGCGGATGCTCGCCGCGCTCGGCCTCACCGCGGGTCAACGCGCGTGGGCGCTCGGGGCGCTCGCCGTCCCGGTGGCCGTCGCCGGTGGGCTCCTCGCGGTCGTGGGCGCCGTGCTCGCCTCCCCGATCCTTCCGTTCGGGCTCGCGCGTCAAGCCGAGGTCGATCGCGGGTTCCACGCCGACTGGCTGGTGCTCGGCCTCGGCCTCGTCGCCGTCGTCGGGTTCGTGGCCGCAGTCGGAGCCGTCACCGCGTGGCGGGTCGCGCGGCCGCGGGTGAGCACCCGCGGCGCGCAGTTGATGGGCCGGCCGTCGGTTGCGGCCCGTCTCGCGGCGTCGGCCGGCGCGACGCCGCGGATGACCACCGGGTTGCGCATGGCCCTCGAGCCCGGGACCGGCTCCACCTCGGTACCCGTCCGGTCCGCGTTCTTCGGCGCGGGAATGGGCACGCTCGGAATCGTCGCGGTGCTCGTCTTCTCGGCCAGCCTCGGCAGCCTCGTCGCCACGCCCCACCGCTACGGATGGTCGTGGGACGCGGTCCTCCACTCCGACACCGTCGGCCTCGGCGGGCAGACCAAGGTGTGCGGTGACGTGAAGCTGCCGATCATCGGCGACAAGACGTTCGACGGCATCAGCGGCATCTGCTTCGAGAGCTTCCAGATCGACGGGCACCCGGTCACCGCCTGGGGCTTCACGGCTCTCCAGGGCCACATCGAACCCACGATCGCAACCGGACGTGCCCCCGAGGGTCTGCACGAGATCGCCCTCGGCGCGTCGGTGCTCGAGCAGACCCACAAACGGATCGGTGACACCGTGACCGTGCGCGGCGACGGTGGCACGGGACGCTTCACCGTCGTCGGCCAGGTCGTGCTGCCCAGTCTCCAGAGCGACGACCCCGAGCCGCTGGCCGGTGGCGCAGCGTTGACCGGGCAGGGCTTCAGCCGACTCCTTCCGAAGACGTACAACCCCAACGTGAACCTGGTCGCGACCGTCGCGCCCGGAGCTCACGTCGCCCGGAACCGGGGTGGCGGCATGCAGTTCGCTCCGCACGTGTCCGGCACCGGGCCGCTCCTCCCGGTGGAGGTCGACCGGATCAACCAGATCGGGCACCTGCCCGGGCTCCTCGCGGGCCTGCTCGCGGTGCTCACCCTCGTCGCCGTCGGCCACGCGATCGTGTTGGGGATGCGTCGCCGCCGCCGCGACCTCGCGGTCCTGCGCACCATCGGCTTCGAACGCCGCGACGTCCGCCTGACCATTGCCTACCAGTCGATGGTCCTCACCGGGCTCGGGCTCCTCGTCGGTGTCCCTGCGGGCATCGTCGCGGGCCGTCTCGTCTGGCGCTTGGTCGCCGACGGCCTCGGGGTCGCTCCCTTCACGTCGGTGCCCGCGCTGCGGGTCATCCTCGTCGTGGTCGGGGCGCTGCTGCTCGCGTTCGTCTTCGGTGCGGTGGCCGCTTCGGTCGCGTTGCGGGACCGGCCCGCGACCGTCCTCACCCGCGAATAGCGCGGCGCGGCGTCAGCGCGCCGACGTCATCCGATCGCGCAGGGTCGCGACCCCGTCGCCACTGAGTCGATCGAGCGCCGCGGCGCGTCCGGTCATCGCGAGGAGAAGGGCGAGGCCCGGCCCCGAGACGCCGGGGCCCTCACCGTGGCTCCAACCGACGTCGGAAGCATCGAGGCGCAAACCCGCGATGCGCGCCTTGGTGCCGACGGGGAAGTTGGCGCCCTTGTACAGCTCCAGGCACGCGGCAACGGCCTCCGGATCGACGCCGTGCTCCAGGCCCAGCGGCTCACGGATGTCGGCGCTGTGCACGACGATCTCCCCGAGCACGGTCCGCACCGGGGCCGGCGGCTTGTTGGTCGTGGTCGTGCGCGCCTGCAAGCGTTCGATGATCTCGGCGGTCGGCCGCGCACCGATGCGTCGGGCGTTGCGATCCATCATCCGGTTGAAGCGGAAGCCGTTCGCGGCCAAACCCCCGAAGAACGCCGGCGCGGTCTGCTCGGCGCCCGCCACGACGTGACCCGCGGCCGACTGCACCGACCAGCCCCCGCACAGTGACGGCTGCGCCCACTGATCCGCGGTCAGCGTCGCCAACGTCGCCGCCAGTCCAGCCCGCTCGCCGTGGATGAGCTCCCAGGTCCTCGCGTCGTCCATCGTGTGCTCCCC
>JAODBH010000196.1 GCA_025463865.1 Actinomycetes bacterium
GGCAACAGCCGCCGCGCCCGGCGGGTCCAGAACCGCTTGAGGTCGATCCCCTGATTGGCGCGGAACTCCACCAGCAACAACGACGTGATCAAGAACCCGCTCAGCGTGAAGAACAAGTCGACACCCAGGAACCCGCCCTGGGCCCAATCGACCCCACCGTGGTACAGGAGCACCCCGATGACTGCCAACGCCCGGAGGCCGTCCAGCGCAGGCTGATACCCGAGATGAGGCCTCTGCTTCGCCGAAGACGGCGGGACGATCGCCTCCGGCTCCGACAGCGGCGCAGTCGTCGTCACGTGGAGGGACTACAGCTCGGAACGGGAGGGCAGGCGACGCGGACAGGAGCGCAGCCGACGTCGAGCGCCGAAGCGGCGCGGGTACCGCTCTGCGCGCTTCTGGCGAAGATCATGCCTCGACCGACCCCCGGACAAGTCCGACCTGCAACGAGATCGTGGTGAGCCCCCGCACCACGGGCGGTGACATTAGCGCCTGCCCGGCGGAGTCCAAAGGCAGCCCCCGGGCGCACGCCGGCCGGGGTTCGGGGGCCGGTCCGAGCCCGTCCGGACGTCAGAACGACAGCTTCGGGACCACTTCGGCCATGTAGCGCTCGAGGCTCTCGGTGCCCGGGCTGTCCCGGAACCAGAGGACGAAGGAGGTGCAGCCGGCGTCGAGGAACGCCTGGGTCTTCTCGGCTACCTGCTCCACGGTGCCGACGAAGTTGTCCCGCACGTAGATGTCGTCGGGCTCCTGGCCCCACAGGTTGCCGCCGTCGGGGGTTGCGAGCCACCCGTCGAGGTCGGCCTGCGAGTCGAACAGCCGGCAGTCGGGACCGTGGGTGCGGGCGATGGTCGCGAAGTCACGGCCGATCGCCTGGCAGTGCCCTTCCAACACCTTCGACTTGTGCACGAACGCGTCGAGACCGACCTGCCAGTTGGTGGCATCCGCGTGCTGCGCGGCGATCCGCAGCGTGACCTTCTCCCCGCCCCCGCCGACCCAGATCGGCGGCAGGTTCCGGATGGGCTTCGGGTCGCAGTAGGCGCCGTCGAAGTGGAGGTGCTTCCCGTCGTAGGTGACGGTCTCCTCGGTCCACAGCCGCTTGATCACCTCGAGCGACTCTTCGAGCACGCGCAGACGCTCGCGGTCGGAGAGGTACTCGTAGCCGTAGGCCTGGTATTCGCGGTCGAACCAGCCCGCGCCGATGCCGAGGATGAGGCGGCCGTCGGACATGACGTCGACGCCCGCGGCTTCCTTGGCCAGCAGGCCGACGTTGCGATAGCTGGCACAGGTGACGAGCTGCCCGAGCTCGATGGTGCTGGTGTGCTGCGCGAGCGCGGCAAGGAGCGTGAACGCCTCGAAGACGTGGGTCGGCTCCCGGCGCGGAACCGTCTCCACGTGGTCGTAGACCCACAGGTGGTCGTAGCCGACGCGCTCGGCGATCTGCGCGATCTCCTTGGTGCGGTGCCACGCGTCGGACGCGCTCCAACCGGTGTACTCGAGCTTCCAGCCCTGGGGCGCGAAGGCTCCGAACGTGACGTCTCCGGTCACGCGCGGGTCCATTCCCAGTACTGGACCTCGACGAGCATCGGGAGCTTGTACCCGACGTAGACGCTGTGGATCCGCAGGTTCACGCCCTCGTGCTCGCTGAACAGGAGACCGGTGACCGAGACGTTGAGGTCGCGGTGCTGGTGCTCGAGCGCCTTGTCGCGGACCGCCACCAGCTCGTCCATCGAGCCGACGGAGACGCCGAAGTGGTCGAGCCGGGGTGCCTTCATCGGCTCGTCGTCGGCGACGAGGAACACGAACTGGTCGACCGAGTGCACGCCGAGCACCAGCAGCTCGCCGTCGCGGGTCATCATCTCGTGCTCTTGCCAGCCGAACACGTCGGAGTAGAACTCGACGATCTGCTTGCGGCCCTTCGCCTCGAGCTGCTTCGCGGGCAGGCTCATGGCCACGTGGTTGAAGCGCTGCGCGGGCTGCGTGCTCATCGCGTCACCTCCTGTGGGGTGATCATGGCTTTGGCCGCGATCTCTCCCGCGGCCAGCCCGGTCATGGTGTCGAATAGGTCGTCGAGCGGGAAGTCGCGGGCCTCGACGAGCAGGTCGAGCGGCACCCGGCCCGAGGCGAGCAGCTCGATCGCGGCATCGAAGCCACCCTCGTCGTAGACGAAGGCCCCGGTGATCGTCAGCTCGTTGAGCAGGATCCGGTTGGGATTGAACTTCGGCGTCTTGACTCCCGCGCCCACCAGGACGAGCGTCCCGCCCCGCCGGAGCTGGGTGAGCGCCGCGGTCTGCGCGACCGCGTGGCCACTGCACTCGAGCGCGATGTCGAACCCGTTCTCGATGACCTCGTGCGGAAACGCCGGCTCGACGAGCTCGTCAGGGGTCACGGTCTGGGCGCCGAGGGCCTCGCAGAGCGCCCGACGACTCGCCGCCGGCTCGCTGACCACGATGTCGTCGACGCCGTTGGCCTTGAGCGCGGCGACCGACAGGTAGCCGATGGGGCCGCCGCCGGTGATGAGCCAGCGGTCGCCCGCGCCGAAGCCGCCCGCCCGCGTGATGCCGTGGAGCGCGACGGCCATCGGCTCGGCGAGGGCGGCGTGACGGAGCGACAGGCCCTCAGGAACCCGCAGGAGCTGCTGCGCGTCGCTCTTGATGTAGGTGGCGAAGGCGCCCTGCCAACCGTTGTCCTCGACGCCGACCTTGCCGCGTCCCTCGCACAGCGACGGGCGGCCCTCCTTGCAGTACCGGCACTCGCCGCACTTCGCCGACGGGCCGCCGAGGACCTCGTCGCCGATCGCGAAGTCGGTCACACCCTCACCGACCTCGGAGACGACTCCGGACCACTCGTGACCCTCGATCGCGCCGGGTCGGCCCCAGCCCTCGAGCACGAAGTGGATGTCGGAGCCGCACACCCCGCAGTGGCTGACCTCGAGGAGCACCTCGCCGGGCCCGGGGACAGGGATCGGCCGGTCCTCGATCCGCAGCTCACCCGGGCCGATGTACACCGCGGCCTTCATCGTCTCGCTACCGGCCATCTCCGATTCCCCCCGTTGCATCGATCCCGACCCGTGGCAGTCTCGGCGTACCTGACACGTGCGTCAAGGTTCGCGCCCCCACAGTTCGTGCGTCCCCTGAGCACACATATCGTGCTCGTGGGACGCACGAAGCTGGTGGGGGTCAGGCGTCGAAGGCGGCGCGGAGCTCCTTGCGGAGGACGAACTTCTGGATCTTGCCCGACGGCGTGCGGGGGAACTCCTCGACGACGTGCAGCTCCTCGGGCCACTTCTGGCGGGCCAGGCCCGCAGCGTCGAGCCCCGTCTTGACCTCGGCGAGATCGGGAGCGCGCACGCCATCCTGCATGCGGAGGAATGCGCAGGCGTGCTCGCCGAGCCGGGCATCCGGAGCAGCCACGACTGCGCATTCGGCCACCCCGGGCAGGTGGAGGAGGATCTCCTCGATCTCCTGCGCGCTGATGTTCTCGCCGCCGCGGATGATGATGTCCTTCTTGCGGTCGGTGATCGCGAGGTACCCGTCCTCGTCGAGGACACCGATGTCGCCGGTGTGGAACCAACCGTCGGTGAAGGCCTCTTCCGTGAGCTCGGGCACGGTGTAGCCGGCGAAGCACTCCGGGCCGCGGGAGAGGATCTCGCCCGCGTCGCCCGTCGGCACGTCGTGGCCGTCCTCGTCGACGAGACGGATCTCGACGCCCGGCAGCGGCGCGCCGTCGGTGTAGAGCTTCTTGGCCTCGGGCTTGTCGTGGGTGTTCCCGGTGATCGACGGGTGCTCGGTGCTGCCGAAGGAACGCACGATCGAGATGCCGAGGTCACGGGCTCGTTCGGTGACGGCGGCAGGCACCGCCGATCCGCCCAGACCCATGAACTGCATGAGCTCGAGGTGCGCGGGCGTGAAGTCGGGGTGGTCGAGCAATGACGTGAGGAAGTAGGTCGCCCCCGAGCCCGCGGTCAGCCCGTCGTCGAGCATGGCCTGCAGGATCTTCTTCGGGTCCCAAACGTCGATGAGGTGGATCGGCTGGCCGCGGTACGGCGGGAGCAGCAGCGACGACAGAAGGCCGATGCCGTGACCGACCGGCGCGCCGACGAGCGTGGGCAGCGGCCGGTCCGACTGCATGTCGCTCAGCTGGCGGATCTCGTAGCCGATCGTGCGGTGGGTGTGGATCACGCCCTTCGGGTCCGACGTCGTCCCCGACGTGTAGGCCACGAGCGCCGGCGAGTCCGGGTCGACCGCGACCGGGTCGTCGATCGGCGTGCCGGCGAGCAGCTCGTCGAACGGGCGGTGGCCGTCGGTGTCGTCGCCCACGGCGTAGACGAGCCGGAGGTCGGGAAGGTCGCCCGCGATGCTCGCGAGGTTGGCGAGGAAGTCCTGGTGACCGAAGCGCCGCGTGGTCACGAACACCTCGACGCCCGTGCGCCGCAGGATGTAGCCCAGCTCCTTCGCCCCGTAGAAGTGCACGATCGGCACGATCACCGCGCCGAGGTAGCAGACCGCGTAGAAGGTGGCCGCGGCCTCCATCCAGTTGGGGAGCTGGAAGCTGACGACCGAACCCGGGCCGACGCCCTGGGCCTGAAGCTCACCGGCGATGCGACGGGCCATCAGGTCCATGTCGGCGTACGTGCCCGACCACGGACGGACGTCGGACCGGAACGTGAACGCGAGATCGGGATACGTGCGGAGGCCGCGCGCCAGCAGCTGGCCCAGCGTGTCGTCGTTCCACCAGCCTGCGTCGATGTAGCGCTCGACCAGGTCCGGGTCGACCGTGCGCAGCTTCCAGTCAGCAGCCATTCGTTCCCCCCGAACGGTGGACAGTCGCGGCACGCTACCTGACACGCGTGTCGGCTTCCGGCAGGACCGGATCAGCTCGGGCTGGGCTCGTCGAACCAGTCCCACTGCCACGGGACGACCGTGGCGTACGGACCGGCGTGGAGCGGTCGGACCGGAGCGCCGTCCCAACGCGCCGCGAGCAGCGGCGCGATCTTCTCCGTGACCGCGAGCGGATCGTCGTCGAGATAGCAGACGGTGATGCGCCGGCGCACCTTGCTCCAGCCCTGGTTCCCGAAGCGCGGGCTCGACGCGAAGCTGTAGGCGCCGGCCACCCCGGGTACGTCGAGCAACGCCGGCATGTGGGTCTCGTGCAGCTCGCGCACGAACCCGTCGAGCCGGTCCTCGTCGGTCGGTTCCTCGACGATCACGAAGGCGCCCCGGTTCGGCCGGTACGCGATCGACTCCGGCGACACCAGCACGCGGGGTGAGGCGTGAGCCTCGAGGAACTGGAACGGTCCGGAGAGGTGCGAGACGCGCGGCTGGAAGAACCGGCCGAGCTGATGCAGCTTGGCGCCGAGCTCCATGAAGTCGGTGAGCGTCTGCTCGACCGGATCCGTCATGAGGTAGAGCGTGACGTAGTGCGCGGCGTCGAGCGGCGCCTCGTCGACGAGCCGAGCTGCGCGCAGCGCAGGGGTGCACACCCAGCGCTGGCCGAACGCGAGACCCGGGAGCGGGTATTGCTCGGGCATGTGGTCGAGCTGGTGCCACTCGTTGTACGCCCGGTGCTGGGTGGGGTCGGTGATCTCGGTGAAGGAGAAGAACCCCAGCTTGACCTTGTTCACGACGGGCCTTTCGCGGAGTCGGTGCCTTTGACGGCTTCGGGGTGGCGGGCTTCGGCCATCCGGCGCATCCCGTCGCGCCACGGGACCTGCGTACGTCCGAGCACCTCGTGCATGTGTGTCGGGTCGGGCCAGATGGGCCACGGCGCCTCGGGGTCGTAGACGATGCGGGGCTCGATGCCGACGAGCTCGCCGAGATAGGCGCAATAGTCCTCCGCGCTGACGGTCTCGCTCCCGCACCAGTTGACGACGACGGGCGGCACGTCGGCCACCTCGAGCGCGCGGATGCCGTGCCGGACGTAGTCGTCCTCGTAGATCGGGTTGTAGCGATTGGGCGCGTCGGGGTGCAGGCGGATCTCCTTGCCCGCGACGATCCGGTCGAATCGGTCGGCCGGCGCGCCGCCCTCGGGCCCGTAGGTCGAGAAGATCTTGATGATCGTGACCGGCACGCCGTGCTCGACCGCGGCGAACCTCACCACGGCTTCTCCCGCGATCTTCGACAGGCTGTAGGTGCCGAGGTGCACGCCGGGAGGGTCGTCCTCGCGCAGCGGCCGCGCGCCCTGGTACTCGTAGGCCGAACCGGTGCTGCAGTAGACGAAGCCCTCGAAGCCGTCGGTCGCGCAGGCGGCGACGAGCCGGCCGCTCTGCTCGGCGTTGATCCGGAAGGTTCGCTGCCAGTTGGCCCGCGCCTCCTGGTGGAGCGCGGCACCCGCGTGGAACACGTGGGTCAGACCATCGGGCAGCTGCGTCGCCGGATCGAGCTCGCCGAGATCCGCGACGAGCGGCGTGATGCCGTGATCACGGAGGCGGGCCTCGTCGCCCTCGTTGCGACATCGCGCCAGACCGAAGACCTCGTGATCGCGGGCGAGCTCACGGGCGATCGGGAATCCCACCCGCCCCGTCGCCCCCGTCACCAGCACCCGCCATCGCCTCGACATCGGCGCCGACTCTACGGTCCCCGCGCCCTTCGGGTCTCCTGCGATCAGGCCCGCGGAGCCGGCTCCGTGAACCCACGAAGTTGGGCGCGTCAGTAGGGCGGTTCGGCGGGAACGCTGGGGCGGACCATGCGCAGGGCGACGGGGTCGCCGTCGCGCACCTCGTACAGCGGCTCGGGGACGGCCGCGGGGCCGTGGCGCACCGAGCCGTCGCGCAGCCGAAACTCGCTGCCGTGCCATGGGCACCGGATGCAGCTGTCGACGAGCTCACCCTCGTGCAGGGGGCCGCCCTGGTGACTGCAGATGTCGCCGAGCGCGTGGAGGCCGTCCTCGTCGTGCGCCACCACCACCTTGGCGCCCTCGACGTCGACCTGGATCGGTCCTTCGCGGGCCGGGTTCGGACCTACGTCGACCTCGGTCCACTCGACGGGTCCTTCCGACGGGAGCGAGTGGTTCGCGCCCGCGTCCCGGCTGTACGCCAAGTGCCCCCCGAGGTAGCCGCCGACCGAGGCGACGGTCGCGCCGACGACTCCCCACGCGACCCCGCGGAGATGATGCCCCTTCCGCCGGGCGCGGTACGACAGGAAGTAGGTGCCGGTGGCCGCGGCGTTCGACGCCGCGTGCACGAGCCCCACCCGTTGGTCGCGTCGTTGCAGGGTGGACCAGTCGGCCAAGCCGGAGGCAACGGTCGGCACGGCCGCGAGGATGCCGACCGCGAGCAACCGCTCGGACGCGCGACGGCTCCGGTGACCGCCGACGAAGTCGAGGAGGAACGAGCTCGTCCACGCGCCGATCACGACGTCGGTGAGCATCGGGTGCAACGGGTGCCCGAGCCACGTCCCCTGGAGCGCGTCCCTCACGGGGCCTTGCGGGAGGACGGCTCGCACCGCGTCGGCGACCGGCTTCCCGACGGGATCGAACACGTGGTCCGCGGCGGCAATGCGGTCGGTGACTTCGGCGAGATCCATGGGTCTACGCTCCCCCGCCGACCGCCCGCGCAAACGCGACCCGTTGCACGAGCCGCGGACACGCGTAGTTTGGGCCCGTGGAGAATTGGAAGCGTCTGCAGTCCGCGATGGCCGCGCACGGGATCGACGGGCTGCTCGCCTCGCGCTCCCGCACCGTCGTCAACATCTCCGGAGCCCGGCGGATCCCGCTGCGGGGTGACGACGGCCCGTCGCCCACGCTCGTCCTCACGCTCCAGGGCCCGCCGCAACTCTGCACCCCCGACCCGGACGGCGCGCTCCACCTCCCGGCCGACCATGTGCACGCGATGCCCTTCGACCCTGATTGGCTCCCGCGGGTGCTGGCGGGATGGCTCGGCGCCGCGGCCGACGGCGTCATCGCGCTCGAGGAGGTGTCGCCCGCCGCGCTGGCCCGCCTGCGGGTCGCGCTGCCGAACGCGCAGTTCGTCGACGCGGCCGGCGTGCTCGCGGGCACCGATCCCGACGAGCACGCCTACAGGAACCGCTCGAGCTCGGGCGGTGTGCGCTACGACCCCGCGCCGCTGACCGCGGCCCGCCGGGAGCGCATCGACGCCGCGCAGGCCCGCGCCGGGATCGAGATGCTCGTGCTCAGCGTGCCCTTCTCGGTGCGCGGGTACAGCGGTGCGTTCATGGCTCCTGACCCGCGGGGGCCGTTCACCTCCTACACGCCGCTCGTCGTCGTCGGTGACGAGCTGCTCGACGACGGGCCGGCCCTCGACTCGCCCGATGTCGTCGATCGCCTCCCTGCGAGCGGGCGCGTCGGGATCGACCGGGTCACGCCCGGACTGCTCACCGTGCTCACCGAGGCCCGGCCCGACGTCGAGTTCGTCGACGCCTCGATGGCTCTGGGCGCGATCGCGGGTCCCAAGACACCGGCCGAGCTCGCAGTGCTCCACGCCGGCTCGCTCCTCACCGAGCGGGCGGTCACCGCGACGCTGCAAGGCATCCGACCCGGCACCACGGGCCGGGAGGCCGCCGACGCGCTGCTCGCGCACGGCGCCGAGCTCGGTCTCGGCGAACCGCACATCGATCCGGTGTGGGTCACCCTGCCGGAGCACGCGATCGACTTCCCCCGACGGGGTCCCTGGTCCGACGCGCCGCCGTGGTCGCAGCTCACCACCGACCGCCGCCTGGAGCGGGGAGACCGCCTGTTCCTCGACACCGGGTTCCTCCACCACGGCTACGTCACCGACGTCGGCGCCACCTTCATCGTCGGCCGCGACGCCACGCCCGACGAGGAGAACCTGGCCCTCCAGTGGAGCGAGATCGCCGACCGGGTCACCGACGCGATGCGGGTGGGCAACACCGCCGCCGACCTCCGCGCCGCCGCGCTCGACGGCTGGACCGGGTCCGTCCCGCCCTGGCCCTACGGCCTCTACGTCGCCCACGGGATCGGGTTCGGCACGGTCGAGGCCCCGCTCGCGGGCACGTCGCTCGGCCCCGACGCCGAGCGGGCGATGCCGATCCAGGCCGGCACCGTCCACATGATCGAGCCGATGATCTACGCCGACGGCGGCGGCGGCTTCCGGGCCGAGCGCTGCGTCCACGTCACCGAGACCGGCCCCGAGATCTGGACCGACGTCCCGATCGGCCGCCTCCTCAGCACCGGCGCCTGACCGCCCGGACCGGTCTCAGGGCATGAGCGCGCCGGCGTTGACGTGGATGGTCTGGCCGGTGATGGCCCACGAGTCGGGGAGGGAGAGGAACTCGACGACGCGGGCGATGTCGTCCGGCTGCATGACCCGGCCGGTGGGGTTCGCGATCGCCGACGACGTGGCCGCCGCCAGCAGTGCCGCGTCGGTGGGCATGAGCCGACGGGTCATCGGCGAGTCGACCAGCCCGGGCGCGATCGCGTTCACGGTCACGCCGTGTGGCGCCGCCTCCATCGCGGCGCCCTTCACCAGCGAGATCAGGCCGCCCTTCGACGCGCCGTAGGCCGCCCGCCCCGCGCCGACCCGCACGCCGGTGCCCGACGACAGGGCGACGATCCGGCCGTAGCCCCGCTCGATCATCCCGGGCAGCACCGATCGGATCGTGTGGAAGGGACCGGTGAGGTTGACGTCGATCACCCGGCGCCAGTCGGCGTCGTCGTGCCCGGCCACGTCGCCGGAGTGCCCGATCCCGGCCGTGTGGGCCAGCGCGTCGGGAGCTCCGATGAGCCCGGCCAGCTCCGCGAGCGCGGCGTCGACGGAAACGGCGTCGGCGACGTCGGCCACGAGCGCCACCTCACCGAGGTCGGACGCCACCTGGTCGATCACCCCGACCCGTGCCCCCGCCGCCTCGAACCGGCTGACCACCGCCGCCCCGATCCCGCTGGCCCCGCCCACGACGTAGGCGATCCGGCCGTCGAGCTGTCCCATGGCGCACCCCCGCATCCACACCTGACGCTGACGTCATAGCATGCACGTCACGCGACAAACGGGGGTATCCACGATGGCCACAACCGCAGTTGATCCGATCACCGCCGAGGTGATCCGGTCCGCCATGGAGACGGTCTGCTTCGAGATGGCGACGTTCGTGTCGCGCACGGCGACGACGCCGATCCTGAACCAGAGCAACGAGCGGAACGCCACGATCCTCGACTCGCGCGGCCGCCTCGCCGCACTCTCCGTCGGGATCCCGCAGTTCATGTTGAGCAGCACGCTCCCCGTGCGTTACGCGCTCGACTACCTCGGCGAGGACCTGCGCCCCGGCGACGTGCTCGTGGCCAACGACCCGTACCACGGCGGCGGTCACCTCCCCGACTTCAACGTGTACTCCCCCGTGTTCGACGCCGAGGGCGAAGAGCTCCTGCTGATCGCGTCGATCCAGTGCCACCACGGCGACACCGGCGGCGCGCTGGCCGGCGGCTACAACGTCTTCGCCAAGGACATCTGGTCGGAGGGCACCCGCTATCCGGTGCTCAAGATCCTCGACGAGGGCAAGGAGCGCCGCGACGTCCTCGCGACGATGCGGGCGAACAACCGGCTCGAGGGCTTCATCGGCGACCTGCGGGCCCAGGTCGGGGCCGCGCAGCTCGGCGCCAACCGCCTCGGCGACATCATCCGCCAGTACGGCGCGGGCACGGTCAAGGCTGCGGTCGACTGGACCATCGAGGACGCCCATCGCCGTTTCTCGGCCGAGATCGCGCAGTGGCCCGACGGCGTCTACGAAGCCGACGTCTACGTCGACACCGACCCCGCCGGCAACAAGGACATCCACGTGCACGTCGCGATCACCGTCGAGGGCGACGGCCTCATCGTCGACTTCGAGGGCTCCGACACCCGGCCCCACATCCAGGCCTGGTCCACGTTCGGCAACACGCGTGGCAACTGCATCGCCCAGCTCGCGTCGCTCGTCGACCCGAGCATCCCGAAGAACGAGGGCTTCTTCGACCGCATCGACCTCCGGGTGCCGCTCGGCAGCTGCGTCAACCCGGTCGAGGGCAAGCCGGTGAGCAGCGGCACGCACCACCCGGGCACGGAGGTCAGCGACGCGATCGCGATCGCCATGTCCAAGATCATCCCCGATCGCTGCGCGCCGCAGACCTACAAGTACGGCAGCCCCCGCCAGATGTGGGGCGATCTCGATCCCCGGAGCGGCAAGGCGTTCTTCGACCACGGCGGCGAGGTCAACGCGGGCTGGGTCAACGGCGTCAAGGGCCTCGACGGCTGGGGCGCGCTGGTCGCGTCCAACGGCAACCTGATCAAGGCGAGCGCGGAGCTCAACGAATCGCTCTTCCCGCACATCCTGCGGGACCGCAACTACCGCACCGACAGCGCGGGCGCGGGCCAGTGGCGGGGCAACTGCGGGAGCCACTTCGTGAAGGAGGCCCGCACGCCCACGTACGTGAACCAGTACGTCGTGAACCAGTACCACACGCACCCCGGCATCGCCGGCGGCGAGAACGGCTCCCCCGACCACTGCACGATCGCGGGCGTACACGTCGATCCGGTGCTCGCAGGCGCGCTCCTCGAAGTCGGTGAGCAGCTCATCTACGACTTCGGTGGTGGCGGCGGTTGGGGCGACGCGCTGCTGCGCGACCCCGACGCGGTGCTCGAGGACGTCTGGGACGAGTACATCTCGGTCCAGGGTGCAGCCGACGACTACGGCGTCGTGATCACCGGATCGCTCGAGGACATGACGCTCGGGATCGACCTCGAGGGAACCCTCGAGCTGCGGGAGAAGATGCGCGCCGACCGGGGGGACCAGTAAAGCAATGGCAGACGCACGTGGATATCGGATCGGGATCGACGTCGGGGGCACCTTCACCGACTGCGTGCTGTTGCGCGCCGACGGCACGCTCGTGCTCGAGAAGTCGCCGACCACACCGCAGGACCAGTCGGGTGGCGTCATCGCCGGAATGGCCCGGTTGGCCGAGGCCGAAGGGCTCGCCGACGTCGACGAGCTGCTGTCGCGCACCGAGTCGATCGTGCACGGGACCACCACCGGTGACAACACGATGATCCAGATGTCGGGCGCCAACACCGGCCTGCTCGTCACCAAGGGCTTCCGGGACGAGATCGAGTTCCGCCGCTGCTACAAGGAAGACATCTGGGACCCGACGTTCCCGGGCCCGGAGCCGATCGCCAAGCGCCGCGTGCGGCTGGAGATCGACGAGCGTCTGACGTCGGAAGGCGAGGTCGACACGCCGCTCGACGAAGAGGGTGTCCGCAAGGCCACCGCACGGTTGCGCGCGTTCGGCGTGACCTCGATCGCGGTCGTGTTCCTGCACTCCTACGTGAACAACGCGCACGAGCTGCGGGCGCGCGAGATCGTCCTCGACGAGTACCCCGACGTCGAGCTCGTATCCCTGTCGAGCGAGGTGTTCGCCAAGCCGCCGGAGTTCGAGCGCACGTCGACCACGCTGGTCAACGCCTACGTCGGCCCGCCGATCGTCCGCTACCTCGACCGGCTCCAGAACGCGCTGCGCGACCACGGCTACACCAAAGAGCTCCTCATCGCGACGTCGTCCGGGGGCGTGGCCACACCGTCGGCCATCGGTCGCAAGGCCGTCGCCACCATCGGCTCCGGGCCCACCGGCGGCGTGGTCGCCGCGGCTCGCGCGGCCCGCAGCGCCGGGCTGGGCGACGTCGTGTCGGTCGACATGGGCGGCACCAGCTACGACGTCTGCCTCGTGCGCGACGGCCGGCCCGAGCTGAAGGGCGACTGGAACTGGCGCCACCGCTACTGCATCGCCCTGCCGATGGTCGACATCCAGTCGGTGGGAGCGGGCGGTGGCTCGATCGCCCGCAACTCCAACGGCCAGCTCACCGTCGGCCCCGAATCGGCCGGCAGCGAGCCGGGGCCCGTCTGCTACCGCCGCGGTGGCACCGAGCCCGCCGTCACCGACGCCGACCTGCTGCTCGGCCGCCTCGACCCCGCCGGCTTCTGGGGTGGTCGGCTCTCGCTCGACGTCGACGGCGCCCGCGCCGCGCTCGCCGCAGTGGGCGAGGACCTCGGCCTCGACGCGGAGGAGACCGCAATCGCGGTCGTCGACCTCGTCGACGCGCACATGACCGACGCGGTCCGCCGCGTGCTCGCCCTGGCCGGCGCCGACCCCCGCGCCCTCGACCTCGTGGCCTTCGGGGGCATGGGCGCGGTGCACGCCACCACCCAGGCCGCCGCGCTCGGCATGAAGCGAGTGCTCGTGCCCAAGGCCGCCCCGGGCTTCTCCGCCCTCGGCCTGCTCACCGCAGATCACCTCGTCGACGACGCCCGCACGCTGCTCGCCGACTGGCGCCAGGCCGATCTCACCAAGCTCACCGAGCTGGCCGACGAGCTGCAGCGCCGCGCCACCTCCGAGCTCGACGCCGCGGGCGTACCCGAGGAACGGCGACGGCTCGAGTGGATGCTCAACCTCGTGTACCCGGGCCAGACCTTCGACGTGCCCATCCCGATGGACCGCACCGCGGGCCAGCCGATCACGATCGCCGAGGTCGAGGTCGCGGTGGCCGAGTTCCACCGGCGCAACGAGGAGGCCCGCCTCATCGAGGCCCGGGCCCAGGAGCCGTTCATCCGCGGGGTCCGCCTCATCGCCACCGGCCTCGTCGACCAGCCCAACCTCGTGTCGCTCGAGCCGTCCGACACCCCGGCCGAGCCAATCGGCCGTCGCCGCCTCTACGCGGGCGGCTCGTGGCACGAGCACGCGCCCGTGTTCGACGGCGAGTCACTGCGCCCGGGCCCACCCATCGAGGGCCCCGCGATCATCCAGAGCCGCTTCACGACCCTGATCCTCCGCCCCGGCGACCACGCCATCGTCCAACCGAACGGCGACGTCCTCGTCGAGTTGTAAGCGCGCCGATCTACATGCGCCGACCGAGCACACGTCGTGTGCTCGATCGGCGCAGAAGCACTCGACCTGCGCGGGCTACTTGCGAGGGAGGCCGAGCACCCGCTCGGCGATGATGTTGCGTTGGATCTCGCTGGTGCCCCCCGGGATGGTGCCGCTGAAGCTGCGCATCCACTGGATGATCCAGCTGCCTTCGCGCCACATCTGGGGGCCGGCGACGTCCATGTCGATCGCGTTCGGGCCCTGCCACTCGGCGCCGGCCTGGAGCGCCTTCTGGAGCGCCTCGCTGCCGTAGAGCTTGAGCAGCGAGTGCTCGGGGCTCGACTTGCCGGCCATGAACTTGGAGAAGCCGCGGTAGCCCATCAGCATGATGGCCTGGGCGTCGACGGCGAAGCCGGCGACCTCGTCGCGGAACTTGGGGTCGTCGCGCAGCGGCCGTCCGTCGGCCCCCGGCTCCTTGCCGAGCACCTTCAGCGAGTCGACGGCGCGGGCCAGGCTGTAGGCGTAGTCGATCCAGAGCATCGCCCGTTCGTGGGCGAGGGAGCCCTGGGTGATCGGCCAGCCTCCGTTGATCTCGCCGAGGAGGTTCTCCTTCGGCACGTGGGCGTCGGTGAAGAAGACCTCGTTGAAGTCCATGTAGTCGGGCTCGGTGAGCTCCGCGAACGGACGGGCCTCGACGCCAGGCGTCTTCATGTCGACGATGATCGCGGTGATGCCCTTGTGCTTCGGCACCTCGGTGTCGGTGCGTACGAAGCACAGGCACCAATCGGAGTGGTGCGCGCCGCTCGTCCACACCTTCTGCCCGTTGATGACGAACTCGTCGCCGTCGAGGACGGCCCGGGTCTTGAGGCTGGCGAGGTCGCTTCCCGCGCCGGGCTCGCTCATCCCCAGCGACCAGGCGATCTCGGCGCGCAGCGTGGGGAGGAGGAACTTCTCCCGCTGCTCGGGGGTGCCGTAGTCCTTGATGCTCGGAGCGATGATGCCGAGCCCCTGCGGGTTGAGGCTGCGCGGGATCTGGCGCTTCGAGAGCTCCTCGAAGTAGATCATCTGCTCCTGCGCGGTGGCGTTGCGCCCGCCCAGCTCCGGCGGCCAGCCCGGGACGAGCCAACCTGCGTCGAACAGCGTCCGCTGCCACGCCCGACCCCAGTCGGTGAGGTTCGCGCTCGACAGCCGCGGCTCGCGGAGCAGGTCGCGCGACGGCGCGTGCTCCTCCAGCCAGGCGACGAGCTCGGCCCGGAACGCTTCTTCTGCCTCTCCGTACTGCAAATGCATGGCGGTCAACCTAGCAACTCGCACGGCGTCGCTGACACTCGTGTCACCCCAACTTCGCCGGGGTTCGCGGCTCGAGGACCGGCGGCGGGTCGTCGTCGACGGGCCATCGGCGGCGCAGGAGGCCGTCGATCCCGAGCGCGGCGAGCACCACGAGCGCGACCTCGGCCGGGATCCGGAACCTGAAGGTGGCGTAGAAGACGACCGCGGTGATCGACACGAGCACGAACATCGAGACCAACGGCCACACCGGGTACGTGCGCCGCTTCCGCAACAGCACGGCCCCCACGATCGCGAAGATGCCGAGCACGTAGAACGAGATGAGTGCCATCCAGCTCAGACTCTTCGCGCGGCCCTCGACCCGCTCCAGCTTGAAGCCCTGGATGGGCGCCCACAGCTGCCACTCGCGCGCGAAACGGCCCGGCAGGACCGTCGGCAGCTCGCGCTTGTGGTGCGAGACGTACTTCCACGCGATGGCGCGCATGTCGACGTCGGCGACCGACTCGTCGGGGTTGGCCTGGTAGCTGCCGTAACACCCGCTCAGCGACCAGTAGGCGAACAGCACGTTCGACGGTTCGTAGGTGATGTCGCAGTTCGCGTACATGAAGGTCTGACCGTCGTTGGTGGAGATCAGCACCGGATTCTCGAAGCGCCCGAGGTTGTAGATCGTCCACGGGGCGAGCACGACCGCGCCCACGATCAGCGCCACCGCGCCGAGTCCGAGCGCGCGGCGGGTACCGACCCGCCGGATCATGAAGACGAGCGGCACGAGGAGCAGCGGGAACAGCAGGATCGCCTCACCGCGCGTGAGCGCGCAGAGCATGCAGAGCGCGCCGAAGCCCGCCGCGCGCCACACGTTCGGTCGGCGCCAGAACGAGTACGCGCTGAGGAGGGTGCCCGCGATCAGCAGGCCGAACAGGCTCTCCGACAGTCCCTGGTTGTCGGGGCCCCAGAGGTTCGGGTAGAACGCGGCGCACGCGGCGGCGATGAGTCCCGCCCGCCGGCCCCCGAGCTTGCGGCCGAGGATTCCGACGAGGAGCACGGTCCCCGCACCCATGAAGCAGCACGCGACGCGGTGCGCGTCGGCGCTGCGGGCACCGAGCCACGAGATCGCGGCGAGCACGAGGCTGAACAACGGCGGATGGGTCGCGACCTGCCGGACGCCCTGGTGGTACTTGATCGAGAACGGGTCGATGAAGCCGCGGCCGTCGGCGATGAAGTTGGCCTGCACGTGGTAGTAGTACGCGTCGCCGGCCGGGACGGTGCCCCACTTGGTCTGGCTGAGGTGGAGCAGCCGCAGGCCGAGCCCCAACGCGACGATGACGCCCAGCGCGATCCACCAATGCCGCGAACGCTCCGCCTCCGACCGGCGCCCGGATCGGGTCGTGCGCGGCTCGACCGGCTCGGCCGATACCGCCGTGGCGCTCACGCGACCGATTCCGGTTCCTGCTCCCGCACCGGACCCGCCTCGCGCTCGGACGACGGGGGCGGGTCGTCAGCGGCGCGGTCCCAGAGCCGGGGCCAGCGGAACGCGAGCAACCGGACGACCGCGACCGCGGCGAACACGATGATCGCGGGCTCGGCCGCGAGCCGGAACCGTTGATTGCCGTAGCTGAGCGCGCTCACCACCGCGACCATGATCAGCGTCGAGGCGAGGGGCCACAGGTAACGGCGGCGGCGGCGGAACCCGAGCACCATGCCCGCGACCGAGAACGGGATCATCGCGAAGTAGAACCAGTGGCCGCCGGTGAGCCACGAATGGTTGCGACTCTCGAACGACTCGAGGTTGATCTCGTCGCGGAAGTCCCATACGCCGTAGGTCCGCATGACCCGGACCGCCGCCACGTAGGGAACCCGGCCCTTGTGGGCGCGCGCGTAGTCGAGCCCGTCCTTCCGGAAGTGCTTCGCCTGCTGCATCTCGTTGAAGCCGAGGACGGTGTCGGCCATCACGCACCGGAACAACCAGTGACCGAGGTGGAACGTGTAATAGGCCTCGTGGCAGTTGGCGCCGGCGAGCATGGTTCCCGAGTTGTTGGAGATCGGCACGAAGCCCTTCATCACGACGCGGTCGCGGATCAACCAGGGGGTCACGACGACGAGCGTCGCGAGCACCGTGACCCCGATCATCCGCAGCGCGCCGCCCCAGCCACCGGCGAGCGCCTTCCGGCGAGCGAGGACGATCGGGACGACGACGAAGACGACGAGCGCCAACGCCTCGCTCCGCGTGAGCGCGGCGAATCCCACGATCAGCCCGACCACGACCCAGCGCCAGACGGCCGGCCGGTCGAGCGCGGCCAGGAAGGCGAGCAGGAACCCGACGATGAGGACGCCGTAGAGCGTCTCCGCGGTCAGCCCGCCGTCGGACGCGATGAAGAGCGGATACGCGGCCGCGAGCAGGGCGGCGACGAGGCCAACCGCCCGGCCCGCGACCTTCCGGCCGAGGAAGCCGATGAGCACCACGAGGACCGCGCCCAGCACCGCGGTGGCGTACTTCTCCACCGAGAACGAGTCGATCCCGACCAGGTGCAGCAACGCGAGCCAGCCGGGGAAGAGCGGCGGGAACTCCGCGGTCGGGACCACGCGCACGTGATGGCTCAGCTCGTAGTCGTACGGACGGATGTAGCCGAGGCCGTTGGCCAGGTTGCGGCCGAGATAGAAGTAGGCGCCCGCGTCTCCGCCGATCGGGATCTTCCGGCCGATCCGCCAGATGTAGGCCCACCGGACGAGCAAGCCGAGCCCCGCGACGACCGCCAAGCCGACGGTGAACGACCGCTCGGGGAGCGCGCCCCGACGTCGTTCGCGCCGCGAGGTCGCAGGGCCGGCGTCGTCGACCGCCGCGACCTCGGTGGTCAACGCGTCGGCGCCGCGGTCGTCGTCCGCTTGTCCGTACCGGCGGCGACGGCGGTCGAGGTCGGTGCACCCGTCGTCGACGGGGTGGGCCTCGGGAGCAGCCGCAGTCGGTTGATCTGGTTGATCATCCACGTGCTGGTGACCACGGAGCCCTGGTCGGAGAAGTGCACGCCGTCAGCATCGCGCACCACCGACCCGTCGAGCGACGTTTCGAACCGGTCGTGATCCGGCGAGAGGAACCGGTTGAGGTCGAGGAGGCTGGCGCCCTTCTCCTTCGCCACCGCACGGATGATCGCGTTGAGGTGGTCGACCCGGGCTGGATCGTTCTCCGCGGGCTCGCTGCCGTCGGGGAGCTCGGGCACCTTCACGTAGGGGAACGTCATCACCGCGACCCGCGCACCCGAGGACCCGGCCGCGTCGATCGCTTCCCCCCAGCTCTTGCGGAGCTCGGCGTCGATGGCGGGATCGGGGTACCGGTGCCAGACGCCGTCGAGCTGACGGTCGCTCATCTCCCACGCTCCGGAGAGGATGACGACGTAGTCGGGATGCTCGGCCGCCTCGGTCTGGCGCCAGCGAGGCTCCCAGTCACCGCAACGCTGCAACACGTTGTAGATCACACCGCCCTGGTTGATGTTGCCCTGGCGCTCGACGCCGCAGCCGACGCGGCCGCCGTCGTTGCCGATCAGCAGGCCCTTCTGCTGGAGGAGCGGGAACGCGAGGCCCATGTCGTACGCGACCGAGTCGCCCACGAGATAGATCTTCGGCGGAGTGGACGGAACCACGGGCGGTGGCGGTACCGCGACCTTGTGCACCTGCCCGGCCAGCCACTTCGACGCCAGCGCGCCACCGTACGGGTTGAAGTGCACCCCGTCGCTGTTCCAGAGCTTGCCGCCGATCGTGGACCGATACACGCCGTCGGGCGCGAGGAACCGGTTGAGGTCGCCGATCGAAGCGACGTCCTGGTGGCGCGCCACCGCCGCGCGGAGCAGGGCGTTCATGTGCTGGACGACCTTCGGGTCGTTGCTCTCCCACTTCCGACCGGTGAGCACGCCTTCGCCCCGGCCCGTGTACGGCGCAGTGAGCAGGAGCACCTTGCCGCCCTGCGACGAGAAGATCTGGATGGCGCGGTCGAGCTGACCCGACAAGTAGGCGTCGTCCTCGGCGGTGCCGAACCGGTACCAGTGGCCGTTGATCTGCTGGTCGATCTCGTCCCAGATCCCGAACAGCGCCACCGTGACGTCGGGCTTCAGGCGGTTGATGTCGTCGGTCCACCGCTGGTACTGCCCGGCGCAACCACCGAACAGCGGGAGCTGGATGCCTCCGATGATGACGTTCGCCTTCTCGGTGAGGCCGCAGCCGATCATGGACTGGTCCTCCCCTTGGAGCCTCAGGGAGCCGGCCAGGGGGAACAGGCTCTCGCTGAGCGTCCTCGCCACCGAGTCGCCGACGACCATCGTGCGCGGGACGAACGTCCCGGCTTCGAGGTCGGCCGGCGGCGCGGTGACGGGAGGGATCTTCACCGTGGATCCGGACTGCAGCTGCCCGCCGTTGGCCACCGCGGTGCCGGCCGTCGTGAGGAAGAGCGCGACGACCAACGCGCCGGCGACGGCCGGGGTGGCCACCACCATCGTCCAGGGCCGGAACGCACCCTTCCGGATCGGCATCTCGATCGCGTAGTACGACACGACCGCGACGACCGTCGTGACCGCCAATCTGGCGACGAGCAACGGCGCGCCGGAGAGTCCGGTGCGCGCGTTGTTCGTCACCTGGAAGATCGGGAAGTGGTAGAGGTACAAGCCGTAGGAGATCTTGCCGATGCCGCGCAGGACGCGCACCGACAATGCGCTCTTCGCGATCGCCCGTCCCGGCTGCACCACCGAGGTGATGACGATCGCGACGAGCAGCGAGTGGAGCAGGAACCCGCCGCGGTAGATGCCGAGCCGGGTCTGCTGGGTCGAGTACCAGAGCCAGAACAGGCCGACAAGCGAGCCGAGCGCGGCGAGGTCGAGGAGGCGGCGGCTCAGCGCGGACCGCAGCGTGCCCCAGTCGGTAATGACGATCGCCACCGCCGCGCCCATCAGCAACGACTGCGCCCGGGTGTCGGTGCCGAGGTACACGCGATTGGGATCGGGGCCGACGAGATACGCCATCCACCACGCGGACAGCCCGGCGAGGCCGAGGACGATCGGCAGCAGCTTGGTGGCCTTGCCTTTCGACCAGCGCAGCAGCGGGATCAGCACGAGCGGCCAGACGACGTACCACTGCTCCTCGATCGCCAGCGACCACACGTGCAGGAGCGGTGAGGGCGCCTGGAACTGATCGAAGTACGAGGTGCCCTGGTAGATGAAGTGCCAGTTGCCGTAATAGAAGAGCGCGGCGAGGCCGTCGCTGCGCAGCTTCGGCAGCGTCGCCGGGTCGGCCCAGAACACCGCGAAGAAGCACACGCCGACGAGCAGCACGAGCAACGCGGGCAGGAGCCGGCGGGCGCGACGGGTCCAGAACCGCTTCAGGTCGATGCTGGAGTTGGCCCGGTACTCGACCAGCAGCAGGGAGGTGATGAGGAACCCGCTCAGCGTGAAGAACAGGTCGACGCCCATGAAGCCGCCCTGCATCCAGTCGACGCCGCCGTGGTAGAGCAGCACGCCGATGACCGCGAGGGCACGGAGGCCGTCGAGCGCGGGCTGGTACCCGAGGTGCGGGGCGCGGCGCGCCTTCCGCGTCGAGCGGTGCGGCTCCGACTCCGGCGCCGGCTCCGGTGCCGGCGACGCCGGGGGCGGTGGCGTGGCCGTCGTCACCACGGGCGACGCCCCACCGGACCGAGGCCTGCAGGGCCCGGGCCGGCCGCTTCCTGCAGGGGCCGTGCCGCGCGTCGACCACGGGACCGCAACCGACGGTGCAGAGCGGTGGCGCTGTCGATCATGTTGACCGCAGCCCTCTGGACGGCGACAGGGACAGATGGGTCACGGCCGGCCCGAGGGTGGGCGCCGCGGCCGGGGACACTACCGCCGGACCGCGGGAAACCCGCGCCCAGGCCCCTGCCCGGGTCCGGCCGAGTGCCGGTCGTGAGCCGGTGGTGAGCCGGCGCAACGCCGGCCCGGCCCTGGTACGTTCGGCCGCTCCCTGACGTCCGTGTCACCCGACGGAGGCCCCGTGGACTTCGAGTTCTCGACCGAGCAGGAGCAGCTCCGCGACAGCATGCGGCGGTTCCTGGCCGAGCGCGCCCCCATCACGCCGTACGTCCGCGACCAGATCGGGGGCGCCCCCGATGCGGCCGCCGCCCGGGCCATGCGCGCGGGCCTGGTCGAGCTGGGTGTCACCGGCCTCCTGATCCCGGAGGAGCACGGCGGTGCCGGCATGACGATGGTCGACATGGCCGTCGTCATCGAGGAGCTCGGGCGGGCCGTCTTCCCCGGCCCCTTCCTGTCGAGCGCCGTGGTCGCCGCCAGCCTGATCGCCAAGGCGGGTGCGCCGCGCGACCAGGCGTTCCTGCTGCCGGGCATCGCGAGCGGCGAGACCGTCGGCACCGTCGCCCTCTGGGAAGCCGGGCGCCGCGGTAACTGGGCCCGACCCGCGGTCACCGCTTCGGCCACCGACGACGGCTGGTCGGTCACCGGCACGAAGATCCAGGTCCCCGACGGCGCACGCGCCGACGTCGTGCTCGTCGTCGCCGCCGACCCGTCCGTCGACGGGCTCGGCGTGTTCGCGGTCAAGACCGGTGGCCCGAACGGCAGCGCGCCGGGCGTCGACGTCGAACCCGTCACCACCGTCGACCTCACCCGCCCGGTCGCCACGATCACGTGCACCGACGCGCCCGCGTGGCGCATCGGTGAGGGCGATGCCACCGCCGCGATCGCCGCCACCGTCGACCGCTGGATCACCGCGCTGGTGCTCGACGGGCTGGGCGCCGCGGCGAGGGCGCTCGAGATCTCGGTCGACTACGCCAAGGAGCGGCGCCAGTTCGACCAGCCCATCGGCGCGTTCCAGGCCGTGCAGCACCTGTGCGCCGACATGTTGCGCGACGTCGAGCTCGGCCGGGCCGTCGCCTACTACGCGGCCTGGGCCGACGACGGCGCCGACGCCGCCGAGCGCCACCGCGCCGCGACGATGGCCAAGGCGTTCGCGTCCGACGGCTTCTACCGCGTGGGCGCGAGCGCGGTGCAGGTGCACGGGGGAATCGGCTTCACGTGGGAGCACGACATCCACCTGTATTACAAGCGCGTCCTCACGCTCCAGGAGAGCGGCGGCGGCACCAGCGACCACCTCGAAGAGCTCGCCGCCATCGCCCTGGACTGAACCGTTCCAGCGGGTCGTGGGGGGG
>JAODBH010000202.1 GCA_025463865.1 Actinomycetes bacterium
CGGGACGGGGTGCGGCGGCGTGGCGGCCGCGACGACGGCGTCGCTCCGCCCGGGTGCCGGTGTCCGGCAGGGACGCATCCGACCCACGGCGTGCTCGCGCCATCAGCGCGGAGTGTAGAGGTCGAGGGCGGCGATCCGACGGACGACCGCGGCCGGCACGATGCCGTCGATCGGGCGTCCCGCGGCGAGGCGGGCCCGGATGTCGGTGGACGAGACGTCGAGTCGCGGGATGTCGACGTGCTCCACGCGCCACCCCTCGCCGGGCGGCACCGCGTGCCGGTCGCCGGCGCGCGTGACGACCACCAGGGTGGCCAGCTCGCGGATCCGCTCGACCCGGTGCCAGGACCCGAGGGCGGCGGGGAGGTCGGCGCCGAGGATGAGGAAGAGCTCCCGGCCGACGGCTGCGAGCGCCTCGAGCGTGTCGACCGTGTAGGTGGGACCCGACCGTTCCACCTCGATGCCGCTGGCGGCTACGCCCTCGACGCCGTCGACCGCGAGCTCCACCAGCTCGAGCCGGGTCTCGGCGGGCAGGAGGACGTCGCCGCGCTTCTGCCACGGATCGCCGGCCACGACGAGGTCGACCCGGTCGAGCCCGAGCACGGCCTTGCACTCCGACGCCGAGACGATATGGGCGATATGGACAGGGTCGAAGGTTCCCCCGAGGATCCCGAGGCGCTCGGGGCGTGGCGCTGCCATGGGCCGAATCGTACGGGTGAGGGAGCGTTCCGGCCGTTCATTGCCGCGTAACACTCCAGTAGCGCGGCGTCCGTACCCTGATCGCATGACCACCACCGTCGTCGGTTGTGTCCATGTCCTGGTGCGCGTCTGGCTCCCCGACCGACCCGGCGCGCTCGGGCTCGTCGCGTCCCGCATCGGCGCCATCGGGGGCGACATCGTCGGGGTCGACGTGCTGGAGCGCAGCGGCGCGGTGGCCGTCGACGAGTTCGCGGTCGAGCTCCCCGACGCCGACCTCCTCCCCCTGCTCGTACGCGAGATCGAGGAGGTCGACGGCGCTTCGGTCGAGGAGCTGCGCCAGGTCGACGCCTTTCCCGACCCCCGGCTCGACGCGCTCGGTTCCGCCATCCGGCTCTGCGCCGCCGACGACCCGACGCAGCTCTGCTGGCGACTCACCGACCAGACGTGCACCGAGTTCCTGGCCGACTGGTCCGTGCTGCTCGACCGCAGCGAGATCGTGGCCCTCGCGGGTGACGCCCCGAGCCTCGACCAGCTCGAGGCCCTGGCGGCGGGCACCGCCGCGTCGCCGCTCGTGGCCAGTGGCGAGGCGGGCCCCGACGACCTCGCGGTCGCGACCATCCCCGAACGCGGGCTCACGCTGCTGGTCGGCCGGGCCGGCCACCCCTTCCGCCTCCGGGAGCGCGCGCAGCTCCTCGCCCTGGCCCGCGTCGCCGGTCACGCGTGGGACCTCCTGGAACACCGCCCTCCGGCGAGGCGGAACGCCCAGGGCTCCTAGGAGAGGGGTCAGCCCTCGATGATGGCCCCGACGAACTGCTCGAGCTGGCGCAAGTTGCGGCACTCGAACACGCCGTCGCAGTACATGCCGTACTGGGAGACGATCGAGTCGCCGGTGTCCCAGTAGCCGCGCGGTTCGGGGTTGAGCCAGTAGACGTGCTTGGCCCGCTCCGCGATCTGCTTCACGACCTCGTTGTTGGGCGAGTGGTAGTTGTTGCGGGCATCGCCGAGCAGGATCACCGACGTCTTCTTCGTGATCTCGAGCAGGTGCCGGTCGCGGAAGACGCCGAACGCGTGCCCGTAGTCGGAGTGGCCGTCGACCCACACGACCTGCGCCTCGGTGTTGACCCGGTGGATCGCCTCGGTGATCTCGTCGGACTCCTGGAAGAAGCTCGTGACCTCGTCGATGCCGTCGATGAAGACCCAGCTGCGGACCTTCGAGAACTGGCTCGCCATCGCGTAGACGAACTGCAGCGTGAAGCGGGCGAAGCTCGCGACCGAGCCGGAGATGTCGGCGACGACCATGATCTCGGGCCGCGACACGCGTTGCTGGCGGAACACGGGGTCGGCGGGGACACCGCCGTACGAGAGCGACTGGCGGACGGTCTTGCGGAAGTCGAGCTGCCCGCGGTTGCGACGCTTTCGGCGCTGGGCGAGCCGGGCCGCGAGCGCGCGGGTCAGGGGGTAGATGGCCCGTTGCAGCGCAGCCATCTCCTCCTTGGTGGCGTGCATGAAGTCGACGTCCTCGGGCAACGGCTTGCGCAGGGTGCGAGCCATCGCCTCGACGCCGCGGTCCTCGACCAGCCGCCGGCGGATCTCGTCCTCGACGAGGTCACGCAGCTCCTTCAGCCGGGCCTGCATCTCCTCGTGCGCGAGTCGGTCGGCGAGCTCACCCTCGCCCACCTCGCCCGCTTCGGTGGCCCGGCTCATGAGCTCGGCGGCCATGCCGTCGATATCGAGCTGCCGCAGCGTCCGGTAGAGGTAGTAGGTCCCGCCGACGGGCCGACCCGGCTCCATGCCCGCGAACATCGTCACCGCCATCGACGCGAGACGTCGGAGCGCGTCGCGGTCCATCGTCTGCAGTGCCGCGAGGAGCGCCTTGGCGAGCTCCGCCGGGTCCATCTCACCCGCGGCCCCGCCGCCCTCGGCCCGCGATCCCATCTCGCTCTCGATCGGCGGCCCGCCGTCGTCGGCGAACGCATCGGGGTCCGCGCCGGGACCGACGAGCGCGAAGTACACGTCGAACACGGTGTCGAACGCGCGTTGGTGCTCGTGGTGCTTGATGAGCGTCGCCGCGAGGGCCGACTTGAACAACGTCCGGTCCTCGAGACCCACCTGCTCGACCGCGCGCATGGCGTCGAGGTTCTCGGTCATCGACACCGGCAGCCCGGACGCGCGGAGCTCGTGGACGAACCCCTGCAGCACGTCGAGGACCTCGGGCGCGGGGGTGCCGACGGATCCGGTGTCGTCGAGCGGCCGGCCGAACCGGTCCATCGAGTCGCGCAGCTTGGCCCAGTGCACGGGACTACGTCCGCTTCGCCCCGAGGCCACTCGCAGGCGGCGGATCGACGAGCTCCTTGCGCGCCTTCACCAGGTCGGACTGGTACTTCAGCAGCACGTTGAGCGTCTCGCCGATGGTCTGCGGGTCGAGCTCGGAGCGGCCGAGGAACAGGAGCGTGCGGGCCCAGTCGATCGTCTCCGAGATCGACGGCGCCTTCTTGAGGTCCATCGCCCGGATCGAGCGCACGACCCCCGCAACCTGCGTCGCGAGCGCGGCGTCGATCTCGGGTACGCGGGTGCGGACGATCTGCTCTTCGCGCTCGATGTCGGGGTAGTCGATGTGCAGGAAGAGGCACCGGCGCTTGAGGGCCTCGCTCAGCTCGCGGGTGTTGTTCGACGTGAGCAGGACGATCGGCCGGCGCTTGCCGACGATGGTGCCGAGCTCAGGGATCGACACCTGAAAGTCGGAGAGCACCTCGAGGAGCAGCGCCTCGGTCTCGATCTCGACCCGGTCGACCTCGTCGATCAGCAGCACGACGGGCTCCTCGGCCCGGATGGCCTCGAGCAGCGGGCGCACGAGGAGAAACTGCTCGGAGAAGATGTCGGCTTCGACCGTCTCCCAGTCGGACTCGTGCTCGCGATCGGCCTGGATGCGCAGGAGCTGCTTCTTGTAGTTCCACTCGTACAGCGCCTTGGCCTCGTCGAGACCCTCGTAGCACTGGAGCCGGATCAGGCGCGAGCCGGTGACCTCGGCGACGGCCTTGGCCAGCTCGGTCTTGCCGACCCCGGCCGGCCCCTCGACCAGCACGGGCTTCTCGAGCCGGTCGGCGAGGAACACCGCGCCGGCGATGTTGGCGTCGGCGAGATAGTCGACCGTGCGCAGCTTGGTGATGACGTCGTCGACGGAATCGAAGCGCTCCCCCATCAGGCCCGCACCTGCCCGTCGCCCCAGACCACGTATTTGTAGGTCGTGAGCTCCCGCAAGCCCATGGGTCCCCGTGCGTGCAGCTTCTGCGTGCTGATGCCGATCTCGGCCCCGAAGCCGAACTCGGCGCCGTCGGTGAACCGGCTCGACGCGTTGACCACCACCGCGGCCGCGTCGACCTCCCGGGTGAAACGCCGCGCGGTGTCGAGGTCCTTGGCGAGGATCACCTCGGTGTGACCGGTGCTGTAGCGGTTGACGTGCGCGATGGCGGTGTCGAGCGAGTCGACGACGGCGACGCTCATCTTCAGGCTCGAGTACTCGCGGCCGTAGTCGTCGTCGTTCGCTTCGCCCATCGTCGGCACGCGGCTACGGGCGGACGCGTCGCCGACGAGCTCCACGCCTTCGGCGCCCAACGCGGCCGCGGCCCGGGGCAGGAACGCATCCGCGATCGCCGCGTGCACGACCAGCGACTCGGCGGCGTTGCACACGCTGGGGCGCTGCGTCTTCGCGTTGACCAGCACGTCGAGGGCGACGTCGAGGTCGGCGCTCTGATCCACGTAGACGTGGCAGTTGCCGTCACCGTCGATGATCACCGGCACGGTGGCGTTCTCGCGGATGCTGGCGATCAACGCCGGTCCACCTCTCGGGATCAGGACGTCGACGAAGTCGGTGAGCTGCATGACCTCGACCGCGCTCTCGTGGGCGACGTCGTCGACGAGGAGCACGGAGTCTTCGGGCAGGCCGGCCTTGCCGATCGCCTCCCGCAGGATGCCGGCGATGGCGAGGTTCGAGTGGAGCGCGGTGCCGGAGCCGCGGAGCAGCGCCGCGTTGCCGGACTTGAGACACAGGCCCGCGGCGTCGGAGGTGACGTTGGGGCGGTTCTCGTAGATGATCGCGATCACGCCGAGCGGCACGCGCACCCGCGAGATCTCGAGGCCGTTGGGGCGCACCCAACCGTCGAGGACCTCGCCGATCGGATCTGGCAGCGCGGCCACGGTGCGGAGCCCCTCAGCCATCCCCGCGATGCGGGCGGGCGTGAGGCGGAGCCGGTCGAGCGGACCCGCTTCCATCCCGCCCTCCGCCGCCGCGGCGAGGTCGATCTCGTTGGCATGCATGAGTTCGGACCGACGGTCTTCGAGCAGAGAAGCTGCGGTGAGCAGCGCCTCGTCCTTCGCCGCGCTCGATGCGCCGGCGAGGATCCGGGAAGCGGCTTTCGCCCGTCGGCCCAGTTCGGGCACCGGAGTCGTCATTTCCCGAGTCTACGCGTCGGAGATCGAAGCCCCGGCTCGAGATCGGTGGCAGCGTGCGTGGGACCGCTTCGCGTCATCGACACCCACCGGCCGTCCCCGGGCGGCACATCCCGCTTGCCCGCCCGACCCAGGAGCTCCCATGACCCACATCCGCGCCC
>JAODBH010000219.1 GCA_025463865.1 Actinomycetes bacterium
TCGAGGACCGCGCGCGTGCAGACGACCGCGCCCATCACGTTGACCCGGATGATGCGCTCGAACCAGTCGACCGGGAGGTCGACGAGCCGGGTGCGCGGGATCTCCTTCATCAGCGCGGCGTTGTTCACGAGGATGTCGACGCCGCCGAACCCGTCGATGGCGGCGGCGGCCATCGCGGCAGCGGATTCCGGCTTCGTGATGTCGACCTGGGTACCGATCACGTCGAAGCCCTCGTCCCGGAGCAGCTTGGCCCCCGCGTCGGCCGCCGCGGCGTCGAGGTCGGCGAGCACGACCCGGGCTCCGGCCTCGCCGAGGGCGCGTCCGTAGACGACGCCGATGTTGCCGCCGCCGCCGGTGATCACGGCGACCTTGCCGGTGAGGTCGAACAGACTGGCGATGCGTTCCGAGATCATGCGGGGTCCCCTTGCGTGTAGGAGTCGATGTAGGCGTCGATGTCCCGGGCGCGCGCGACGACTTCGTCCTGGACCTCGGTCGCGGTGAGCACGAGGAAGCGGCCGGTCTCGATGGCGTCGGCCACCAGCTCGCCGACGACCTCGGCCTCCACGACGGGATGGTCGGGCGATCGTGGCGTGGCCGGCTCGCCGAAGAACGTGATCTGTTCGACGATGTTGGTGACGACCCCCGACGGGCAGAGGCAGGTGACGCCGATGCCGCGCGGCCGGAGGTAGAGCGCAAGCGATTCGGTCATGCCGACGACCGCGTGCTTCGTGGTGACGTAGGGCAGACGGTCGAAGCCGTGGGCCAGCAGCCCGGACGCCGACGCGGTGTTGACCACGTGGCCCCTGCCCTGCGCGAGCAGATGGGGCAGGTACACGAGGTTGCTGCGCACGACGCTGAGCAGGTTGATCTCGATGATCCGTTGCCAGAGCTCGAACGGCAGCGTCTCCGGCGGCCCCATGGCGAGCACACCGACGTTGTTCATGACGATCTCGAGGTGACCGAGCTCGTGGAGCGCGAGGTCGCGGACGCGTTCGATGGCGTCGCCGTCGGTGACGTCGCACTGGGCCCAGATCGCGGCACCGCCGACCGCGGTGATCTCACCCGCGACGGACTCGGCCCGCTCACCGTTGACGTCGGTGACGACGACGCTCGCGCCCCGCTTGGCCAACGAATGCGCGCTCGCTCGGCCGATCCCGCTGCCTGCGCCGCTGACGATCGCGACCGATCCCGGGATCTCGACGAAGGCGGTCACGGCAGTGCGACCAATGCGGTGGGCCGCTTCGACGACGTGCGCATCGCCCGCAGCGTCTCGGCCGAAGGGGGCGTGGCCAGGAAGGCCTCGACACCGTCGAGCAGCTGGCTCACGTGCAGCGCGTAGGGCTCGATGACGGCACCGAAGCTGCGGGCCCGTTGGCGGTCGGCGCAGACGTGCAGGCACATGGCCGAGGCGCGGTTGATGCGCAGCTCGCGCAGTTGCGTGGGAACGTGCGTGAGCAGGCGGCCCACGCGGCGGACGTAGCGACGCTGGGTCGATTTCGTGGCCGCCGGCAACCGGTCGAACGGGTGCTCGCCGACGCCGTAGCGCTGCAGCTGCTCCAGGAACATGAGGTAGTAGCAGTCGGGCTCTTCACCGAGCTCGATGACGGGGAGCAGGTGGGCCTCGACGACGGCGCGGAGGTCGTCGGCCGGTGCTCGCTCGTCGAGCAGGGCCCGACGGCTGTTGAGCAGCTCCACCCGGCTCTGGACGATCGCCTCCACGAGCCGGTCCTTCGAGCCGAAGTGGTACTGGACCACGGTGTTCATGCCCATGCCGGCCTCGGTGCCGATGCGGCGCAGCGACACGCCGTCGATCCCGTGGAGGGCGAAGAGGCGCTCCCCGGTGAGGATCAGCGCCTCTTTGGTGGATCTCCCGGCCGGGGTTGCGGGCTCAGCTGCGTTCGCCATGGGGGCCAGAGAACCACGTCTCGACGGGTTAGGTCAACTGACCTACTGTGCACGCTTGCCGACCCAGGGGGACGCGGATGGACGCGGAAGCAGCGAAGACGTACGCCAGCGTGATGATGGCGGAACCGCCCACGGATCTGTCGTCCGCGGAGGAGGCACACCTCGAGCACGTGTTCGGCGAGGTCTGGACCCGGCCCGGTCTCACCCGCCGCGAGCGCCGGTTCGTCACGCTGTCGTGCGTGTGCGGCGAGACCGTTCCCGAGAAGGTGAACGCGCACATGTACGCAGCGCTCGCCAGCGGAGACGTCACCGTCGAGGAGATGGGCGAGTACGTGCTGCACTTCGCGGTGTACCTCGGCTGGCCGAAGGCATCGCAGGCCGAGGGCGGCTACCGCATGGGCGCGATGCGGCTCGCGCAGGAGCGGGGCGAGGAGCTGAAGCCGTGGCCGGTGCTCTCGCCCAACGACCTCGGCCCCACCGATCCCGAGGAACGGCTCCGCAAGGGTGAGCAGTGCTTCCTCGACATCAACCTGCAGCCGGCGCCGGCGCGGGACTCCCCGTACTTCCAGGCCGGGATCATCAACTACGTGTTCGGCCACATGTGGCAGCGGCCGAACCTCGGGCTCAAGGAGCGGCGCCTGGCCACGATCCCGTGCGTCGGCATCTCCCGCGCGGTGATGCCGATGCACTCGCACGTGGGCTCGGCGCTGGGTTCGGGCGACATCTCGAAGTCGGAGATGGACGAGGTCATCGCGCAGTACACCGCGTACACGAGCCCGGCGTGGGGCGCCCAGTTGCAGGCGATCGCCGAGGAGGAGTGGGCTCGGGTCCAGGCCGAGAACGCGTCGAAGTGAGCTCAGGGTCGCAGTGAACGCAGGGTCGCAGTGAGCGCAAGGTCAGTGGCAACACCGTCTTCAAGGGGGAACCAGTGAGCAACCAACTTCTCGTACCGAGCGCGCACCTCCACATCGGCGACGACCAGCTGAGTGAGGGCAGCGGTGGCGTCTACGAGCACGTGTACTCGGCCACCGGTGAGGTGCACGGCAACGTGCCGCTCGCGGGCGTGGATGAGGTGAACGCCGCGGTCGACGCGGCCGACGCCGCGTTCAAGGTGTGGCGGGCGTGGAACCCGGCCGACCGGCGTGACGCGCTGTACCGCCTGGCCAAGCTGATCACCGACAACGCCGACGAGTTCTGCCGGCTCGCGGTGCTCGACAACGGCGTGACGTACGAGTTCGCCAAGCACGGGCCGCGCATCGCGGAGGAGTGGACGAGCTACTACGCGGGCTGGGCCGACAAGATCGAGGGCCAGCTCATCTCGTCCAACCGCCAGCAGCGCGACCTCGCGTACACGCTGGCCGAGCCGTACGGCGTGGTCGGGATCATCATCACGTGGAACGGCCCGCTGATCTCCCTCGCCATGAAGGTCGTACCCGCGATCGCGGCCGGCAACACCGTGGTCGTGAAGCCCTCGGAGCTCACGCCATACGCGGCCGAGCTGTTCATGAAGATCGTGCGCGAGGCCGGGATCCCGGCCGGCGTCGTCAACATGGTGCCCGGCGGCGTCGACGCCGGTGAGGCGCTGGTGCGCAATCCGAAGGTGCAGAAGGTGAGCTTCACCGGCGGTCCGACGACCGCCCGCAAGATCCTCGCCGGGTGTGCCGAGCAGCTGAAGCCGGCCGTACTCGAGCTCGGCGGCAAGTCGGCGAGCCTCGTGTTCCCCGACGTGAACCTCGACTACGTGGCCGC
>JAODBH010000243.1 GCA_025463865.1 Actinomycetes bacterium
ATGGCCGCCGCGGTCGCGCTGCACGCGCTCGACGCGGAGTCGAGCGTGCGGGGCTGGACCGCGGTCGCCAGCTCGTACCCCGGCTTCGCCGCCGACCTCGACGCGTTGACCGGCCGCTCGTGACCGGGGCGCCCGGCAGCCGCGTGGTCGCGATCGACGGCCCGGCCGGCTCGGGGAAGTCGACCGTGGCCCGCGCGGTGGCGGACGCGCTGGGCGTCGACGTCCTCGACACCGGGGCGATGTACCGGGCCGTCACGATCAAGGTGCTCGACGCCGGCATCGACCCGACCGATGCCGAAGCCGTCACCCAGGTCGCGGAGGGGGCCGACATCGTGCTCACCGACGTCGTCGAGCTCGACGGCCGCGACGTCACCGACGAGATCCGGTCACCCGCGGTGAACGCGGCGGTGTCGACGGTCTCCGCGCATCCCGGCGTCCGCCGGGTGCTGATCGCGCAACAGCGCAAGTGGGCCGAGATGCACGGCGGTGGGGTTGCGGAAGGCCGCGACATGGGCGCGGTCGTGTTCCCCGACGCGCCCCTCAAGGTGTTCCTGACCGCGAGCCCCGACGAACGGGCCCGGCGCCGGTCCGGCGACGAGACCGCGGCGTCGATCGCGCAACGCGACGGCCGCGACGTGCCGTCGACGCTGGAGCCCACGGCCGACGCCTTCGTGCTCGACACCACCGGGATGTCGGTGGCCGAGGTCGTCGCCGCGATCGTGGGCCGCCTACCCGAGGCGAGGCGGGCCGACCTGCTCGGCGAATCGCAATCGGAATCGGAGTCGGCATGACCGAACCCGCGCGGACCGGCAACTCCCATGCTGACGCGGCGGTGCGCACCGCCGACAAGCCCGGGCAGCGCGCCTTCTACCGGTTCGCCCACGCGCTCGTGTGCGGGGTGGTCGCCATCCCGCACCGGGTGATCGTGGAGGGGGCGGACAAGCTGCCGGAGGGCCCCTACATCCTGTGCCCGTCGCACCGGTCGATGCTCGACATCCCGTTCGTGGCGTTCGTCACGACGCGCCGCATCCGCTTCTTCGGCAAGACCGAGCTCTGGAAGTACCGGCCGCTCGGCGCGATCTTCGACACGTTCGGCGGCATTCCCGTCGAGCGGGGGACCACCGACCGGAAGTCGATCCAGATGTCGCTGGCCGCGCTGGCCGGCGGTGAACCGCTGTGCATCTTTCCCGAAGGCACGCGTCGCAACGGGCCGGAGATCGACGAGGTCTTCGAGGGCGCGGCCTACATCGCGCTCAAGGCCGGCGTGCCGCTCGTGCCCGTCGGGATCGGCGGCACCGAGCGGATCATGCGGGGCAAGCGCAAGTACCGGCCCGGCCGGGTCGCGGTGGTCGTCGGCGATCCGATCGTGACGCCCAATCCGTCGGTCAAGCGCGACGTCGTGCGCGCGGTCACCGAGCGGCTCCACGTCGAGATGCAACGCGCCTTCGACGAAGCCCAAGCCCTCGCCGAGGCCTGACCCGGCAGCAGGCGTATCTCCGGGCGCGTGGAGCGCTTCGACGTACGTCTAGCGGGTGTACGCCGACGCGGGGTGACCGAGGTCGACGAGGACGCGGGAGGCGGCGACGGCGCGGTCCTCCGCGAAGGGGCCGCCCATGTCGCGGGCGAGCTGGGGGTCGCCACCGAGCGCGAAGGCGACCAGCGCATCGAGCGCGGGGACGATCTCGCGCAGCTCCCGCGGTGGCGGGAAGTACTCGTCCTCGTCGGTGACCCGCACCGACTCCACCCCGTCGGTCGGCGCGAGCTTCGCGATGACCGACTGCACGAGCTCTTCGGGCGCGCTCGCTCCCGCCGTGACGCCGACGATGCGCGCGCCGCCGAGGCCGTCGAGATCGAGCTCGTCGGGACCGTCGATGCGCAGAACCAGCTGGCAGCCCGCCTCGCGCGCGACCTTGGCCAGTGCGATCGTGTTCGACGAGTTGGCGCTCCCGATGACGACGACGGCGTCGGCCTCCGTGGCGATGGCGGTGAGTGCCGACTGGCGGTTGGTCGTCGCGAAGCACAGGTCGTTGCGGCTCGCGGTCCACAGGTCGGGGAAGCGCTCCCGGGCTTGGAGCATGACGTCTTTCCAGTCGTTCAGCGAGAGGGTGGTCTGGGCGAGGAGCGCGACCTTGGTCGGGTCACCGACCGTGGTCCCGGCGTCGTCGAGATCGCCCTCGTGCTCGAGCAGCCGGATCGACTCGGGCGCGACGGCGAGGGTGCCCTCGGCCTCGTCGTGCCCGTGGTGGCCGACGTAGAGGACGGTGTAGCCCTTGGCCGCCCGGGTCTTGGCCTCGTGGTGGACCTTGGTGACCAGGGGGCAGACCGCGTTGACCACGAAGCGGTCCTGCTCCCGGGCCGCCTGCACGACCTCGGGGGCGCTCCCGTGGGCCGAGAGCATGAGCGGCGCCCCCGCGGGCACCTCGTCGATCGAGTCGACGAACACCACCCCGAGGTCGCGGAAGCGGTCGACGACGATCCGGTTGTGGACGATCTCGTGGTAGCAGTAGACGGGCGGATCGAAGGCGCGCACCATCCAACTCAAGGCCTTGATGGCCATCTCGACCCCGGCGCAGAAGCCCCGGGGTTCGGCGAGGAGCACTCGTTCAACCGGCACGCCCCCGAGGGTACCTGCCCCACCCCCAGACCTTCGTGCGTCCCACGAGCACGCATAGCGTGCTCCGGGGACGCACGAAGCGGGAGGGTCCGTACACTGGTGGGCATGCCTCCTGCCCGTGTCCTTGCTGTCGCGCCCGGATCCCCGGCTGCGCACGCGGGCCTGGAGGCGGGCGACGAGATCCTCAGCGTCAACGGCGAGGATCTCCGCGACGTCATCCGCTACCAGATCCAGGCCGACGAGCCCGTCGTGGAGCTCGAGCTCCGGCGCGGTGGGCTCGAGCAGCTCCTGGTGGTGGAGAAGGCCGCGGGTGAGCCACTGGGCGCCGAGCTCGAGAGCGCGGTGTTCGACCGCGTGCGGACCTGCGACAACCACTGTCCGTTCTGCTTCATCTACCAACTGCCGAAGGGCATGCGGAAGAGCCTCTACATGAAGGACGACGACTACCGGCTGTCGTTCCTCTACGGCAACTTCACCACGCTCACCCGATTCACCGAGGCCGACCTCGAGCGCGTCGTCACCGAAGGGCTCGGCCCGCTCTACGTGAGCATCCACGCCACCGATCCCGAGGTCCGCACGCAGCTGCTGCGGAACCGCCGTGGCGCGACGAGCCTGCGGTGGTTGGCCGCGCTGCTCGACGCCGGCATCGAGGTGCACGGCCAGGTCGTCGTGTGCCCCGGCGTGAACGACGGCGACGTGCTCGACGACACGATGCTCGGCCTGCTCGACCGGTTCCCGAAGCTCGCGTCAGTGGGCGTCGTGCCGCTGGGCGTGAGCTCGCACAGCCGCGAGGACTCGATGCGGCCGCACACGGTCGAGGAGGCGCAGCGCGTCGTCGAGATCATCGAGGCGTGGCAGCTGCGCTTCCGGTCGATCCTCGGCCACCGGCTCGTCTACGCGGCCGACGAGTACTACCTCATGGCCGGCCGCCCCTTCCCGCCGGCCGCCGAGTACGAAAGCTTCGCCCAGCACGAGAACGGCATCGGCATGGCCCGCACGTTCACCACCGAAGTCCGCGCCGCACTCGACGGCAACGCAGATGGTCCCGGTACCGGGCCGCGCTCCGGATTCTTCTCCTGGGTGGAGGGCGCGCCGGCCGAGGGCTACCGCGCCCCGCGCACGATCGAGCCCGTCGCCCCTCCCGCGCCCGACCTTCCCGCCGGGTCCGACGGACCGGTGCGGGTCACGCTGCGCCCGAGCCGCACCGCACCGGTCGTGATCATCACCGGCACCTACGGTCAGCAGGTGCTGGCGCCGCTGCTCGACGAGCTCACCAAGGGCACCGGCACGCAGATCCGTCTGCTGCCGGTGGCCAACGCGTTCTTCGGCGGCAACATCGGCGTCACCGGGCTGCTCACCGCGTCCGACGTCTCGGCCGCGCTCGCGAGCCAGCCCGAGGGCCGGCGGTACCTGCTGCCCGACGTCGTCCTGTCGAACGGTGTGTTCCTCGACGGGGGCACGGTCGACGACCTGCCCCGGCCGGTGGAGATCGTGCCCACCGACGGGGTGTCGCTCGTGGCTGCGCTCCGGGCCGGCAGCAAGCGGCTCGTCCCCGCCTAGCCGGGCCCTTTCGGCCCCGGTCGCACGAGCGCAGGTGCCGTCGAGCCGGACCTCTTTCCGCAGATCAGGGCTACTTCGGGCCGAGTAGCCTGTTTCGGCGTCACCTCGCCCGTCCCTCGAACGATCCCCGATCGCAAACCCCTGTACCGGAGCGCGCCGTGTCATCCGACCAACTCCCACTCGTCGCCGTCGTCGGGCGACCGAACGTGGGCAAGAGCACGTTGGTCAACCGGATCGTCGGCAAGCG
>JAODBH010000273.1 GCA_025463865.1 Actinomycetes bacterium
CGGAGATTGAACCGGGAGGGTCCTGCGGGCAAGTGCAGGCGCGGCGCGTCCGACCTCCGCTTGCAGCATGGCGGCACTCGGTCCAGTGTGGAACGCGTGGTGCCCCTCGCCGGCTGGCCGATCACCGAAACAGGCGTCGCGGTGCTCGCATGCGAAGTTCCATTCGTCGTCGTCGACCATATCGAGAGCACCGCATGAACAACGAGCGTTGGTCGCCGTTGCCCTATGAGGCGTGGAGCGCCACCTGCGAGACACTCCACGCGCACACGCAGATCCTGGGGAAGCTTGCCGTGGCGCTCGCCCCACCCGAGCCCCAGCTGCAGCACGCTGCGCTGCACCTCACCGCCCGCGGCTGGGAAACGCGTCCCCTCCCGGCGCCCGACCACTCCGGGGCACTGGTGGTGGCGCTCGACCTCCACGACCATCACGCCGTCGCCGAGCACAGCGACGGCCGAACGCACCGGGTCGCGCTGGGCCCGGACCGGCCGGTCGCCGAGGTGACGCGTGATCTCTTGGTCGCGGTGCGCGATCTCGTCGGTCCGGTGCAGATCAACATGACGCCCCAGGAGACACCCTGGACCACACCGCTCGACGAGGACTTCGAGCACGCCACGTACAACCCGGCTCACGTCGACGCGTACTTCGCTGCCGCGACCCAGGCGGCCTTGGTGCTTGCCGCACTTCGCGCCCCGTACCAGGGACGTTCCACTGCAGTGAACGCCTGGTGGGGCACCTTCGACCTCGCCGTGAGCCTCTTCTCCGGACGGTCGGTCGAACCACCCTCGAACGACTTCATCATGCGCAACTCCGCGAACGCCGAGCAGATCGAGATCGGGTGGTGGCCGGGCGACGCCCGCCATCCTCACGCTGCCTTCTTCGCGTTCGCGTACCCGCCCCGACCGAGCCTCGGGGACGGCAGCGTGTCACCGACCACCGCACACTGGGACGCCGAACTCGGTGAGTACATCCTCGACTGGGATGACGTTCGCAACGCACAAGACCCTCACGGGGCCGCCATGGACTTCGGGCGCTCGGTGATCCGACACGCTTGCGCGGTGTGCGAATGGGACCAGAATCTGGCGTCGAGCGCCGAAGGCATCGCCCCGCCCGTCATCTGAACCGTCCTATGAGGGCATCCGGGCCGACGCAGACCCCGACTGCGAAGTCAGCGGGCCGAGCGGCATCGTCGACAGCAGATCGTTTCCTACGAGCGAACCCCCGCGTCAGTTCGACTGGAAACGGGTCGCGATCCGGCGGTGTTCCGCGAGCCGATCGTCGAGGTCTCCGTGCACGAGTTGCCCGGACTCCACGACCATACGGCCCGCGACCACGGTGTGATGCGCGCCGATCGGACCGCACCGGAGCCACGCCTCGACCGGATCGCTCAGCGCGCCGGAGAACGCCGGCCCGGCGAGTTGCCAGCAGACGAGGTCGGCCGCCGCTCCCGGATGCAGGGTGCCGAGCTCGCCCTCACGCCCGAGACATGACGCGCCGCCGAGAGTGGCGAGGGTCAAGGCATCGCGAGCGGTGAAGCGGTCGGGTCCGCCGAGCCAGCGGTGCACCAGCAGGGCTTGCCGGGCCTCCAGCCACAACGACGCGGTGTCGGTGGATGCGGAGCCGTCGCACCCCAGCCCGATGGGCACGTGGTGGTCCCGGAGGAGATGCACCGGCGTCATCCCCCCGCCGGCCAGCATCGTGGAGCTCGGGCAGTGCGCCACGCTCGTGCCCCAGCTCTGCAGCCGTTTCGCTCCGGCCTCGTCGATCCTCGTGCCGTGCGCGATCCAGGCACGGTCGGAGCCCCACCCGCACGCTTCGACGTGGTCGAGCACGCTGCGCCCGTAGTTGACCGAGCAGTAGTCGTCCTCGATGTCGGCGTACGCGAGGTGGGTGTGGAGACGTACATCGGTCTGCTCGGCGAGCTCGGCTGATCCCGTGAGCAGCGCTTCCGATGCGAGATAGGTGGCGGCCGGAGCGAGCGCGACCCGCACCATCGCCCCCGGGGTCGGATCGTGGTGGCGGGCGATGTGGGTGGCCGCCGTCGCGAGGATGTCGTCGGCGTCGCGTGACAGGGCGTCGGGCGCGAATCCACCGTCGGACTCGGTGATGTCCATCGAGCCGTAGGTGGGGTGGAACCGCAGCCCGACGTCGACGGCGGCGGCGATCTCGGCGCCCAACAGATCGCCGCCGCCGGGTGGGTGGATGTAGAGGTGATCGGTGGTGGTGGTACATCCGCCGAGTGCGAGCTCGGCCAGCCCCACCCAGGCCGAGGAGTGCACGGCCTCTTCATCGAGTTGCGACCACAGTGGCGTGAGCGTGGCGAGCCACACGTCGAACGGAACGGCTGCGACCGGCGCGAAGGCGCGAGCGAGGTTTTGGTACATGTGGTGATGGGTGTTGATCAGACCGGGCGTCACGAGGCATCCGTCGGCGCGCAGGACACGCGCGGCGGGCGGCGCTTCATCCACCGAACTGCCGACTGCGACGACGAATCCGTCGCGGATGCCTACCCATCCACCGGGCAACTCGTCGCCGGGGCTCAACACCAGATGATCCGCACCGGAAACCAGCAGGTCGACGGGCGCGATCGGTTCGGGGGTCATCCGGCTGCCGAATCGAATCGCTCGTAGAACGCGGCGAGCTCGCCGGCGTCCACGGTTCCGTCCGAGCGCACGATCTCGGCGAGCTCGTCGAGGTAGCCAACCGCCGACGCGGGGGCGTACACGGCCAGCATGCGCGCGTCGGTGTCGCTCTCGTTGCTGAACGCGTGGACCTGCCCGCGCTGCGCAAGCGCGAACCCGCCCGGGCCGGCGTCGACCTCGCGGCCGTCGACTTCCAGCCGCACGGTGCCCTCGATCACGAAGAACGCCTCCTCATGGCCGTGATGGACATGGCGGCCCGATCCGGACCCGGGGGGAAGCACGGTGTCGACGATGGCCACGTCGTGGACGCCGGTACCTTCCGAAAGGATCCGAAGGGCCTGCGTGCCCAGGGTGAGGGAACGGCCGTCGCCGGGGCCGAGGATCATCGGGTGAGCTCGTCGTCGAGGGGCCAGCGCTGCTCGAACAGCTCGAGCAGGTTTCCCGACGGGTCGCGTACGAAGGCCTGGCGGCCGTAGCCCTCCACGACCTGGTGGCCTTCGAGGGCGATGCCATGTTTGGCGAGGGAAGCCTCGGCGGCGGCGAGCGACTCGACCTCCACCGAGAAGTGCTGGAACGTCCCCGGCCCGCGGTCGGTACCGGCGAGAAGGTGGACCTGCTGTTCGCCGAGATCGAGCCACGCGCCCGGGTTCGGCAGCGAGTCCGGGCGCTCGGCGCGGGTGAGACCGATCACGTCGATGTAGAACGCGAGCGCGGCATCCAGATCGTCGACACAGATCGCGACGTGGTGGATCGCAGCGAGGTCGAGGCTCATCGGACCACCCCCAGGGTCGTTTGCGCGATGCACAGATCGGTCAGCATCCGACGGAGCTCCACCGTGGCCCGGTCGGCCCTGGTGTGCATCTCGGCGCGCAGATCGAGCGGCAGGGTCTTGGACTCGAAGCGTTCGAGCAGGCTGCGGTCCTCCTCCACGACCAGCGCGTCGAGGCGGTCATGTTCCTCGTCCGGGCGACGGCCTGCCGCGGCGGCGTTGCGGAGGTTCCACCGGTAGAGGCGGCTGGTCGTGCTGTCGACGGGCTGGATCGCGAAGAGCACTGCGATCTCGTCTCCGGAGCGGACGTAGCGAAGGCGCAACACGATCGTGAAGGGAGCGCGCAGGTGGAACGCCTGCTCGCGCTTCTCCGGTCGCGGATCGTCGGGGTCAGCGGATACGGCGAGGTGCGCGTGCGTGACATCGATGGTCCAACCGTCGCGGCGCACGTCGTGATCGGGCACGACCTGGTCGTCGGCGACGCCGAAGCTGCCCAGGTGCGTGAAGGGGAAGTGCGCGACGTCGAGGAAGTTGTCCACCATCTGCCCTGCGCCTGCCCGCCAGATCGTGGCGCCGCCCTGAACCAGCGGGAACTCGGCGCTTCCCCACTCAGGCAGCTCGACGATCGCCGCGATCGGTGTCTCGGGTGCGAGCCACACGATCCCGTAGCGCTCGTCGACGCCGTGCGGTACCAGTGCGGCAGCTCGGGGAGGCAGCGCCGCGCCAGGACCCAACGCAGGCACCCTCACGCACGCGCCGTTCTCCGCGAAGCTCCACCCGTGGTAGCGGCACTGGATCGCGCCGCCCACAACCGCGCCCTCCGAGAGAGGCGCGCCGCGATGAGGGCACCGGTCCCCGAATGCCACTACTCGGCCGTCGATCCGCGCGATGGCCCACAGCTGTCCGAGGAGCCGCACCTGGCGCACCGTTCCCTCGG
>JAODBH010000276.1 GCA_025463865.1 Actinomycetes bacterium
GGGTCGATCGAGCCGCCGCTCGGGAGCTGGCAGACCATCGGGCTCGACGACGAGTCGACGAACGGACCCGACGGTGAGCTCGAGGTCGCGCGGCTGATGCAGTGCGTGCCACCCGCACCTCGGAACGGCGCGGCGTAGTACAGCTGGTACTGGCCGCCGATGAACGCCACACCCGGAGCCCAGATGTCGCGGCTGTCGGCCCAACCGGCGACGGTGGGGAGCGCGTCACCGACGGCGATCCAGGTCTTGCCGCTGTCGGTCGAGCGGGTCACCGGGATGTGCCCACCCGCGCTGCTGGTGCTGTAGCCGTAGTACGTCGATCCGACCTGGAGGATCGCGGGATCGGGAAAGTCGCCGGTGTACGCGCTACCGATCGACCAGCCCGGCCCTGCGGCGGCTCCGGCGCGAGGGCTTCTGACGGAGACGCTGACGAACGCGGCGGTCAGCAAGCAGCATGCGAGCAGCACGGCGGACGCGTTCCGGCCCGGGTGCGTGCGCCGGCGCGGGCTGGCACCCCTGGCTGCGCGCGCGATCGTCTCCCTGGCCACCCGTAGCCATCGACCCCGACGGCGCCGACCTTGAGCCGGGCGGCCAGAGTTGGCGCCCTCAGCCGGCCTGACGGGCGACGGCCGCGGCGGCGGCTTCCACCGATGCGGCGTCGCCGAGGTAGCGGCACGACAGCGGCCGGAGATCCCCGTCGAGGGTGTAGACGCGCGGGAACCCGGTCGGGATGTCGAGCTCGGCGATGTCGGCGTCGGCGATGTCTTCGAGGTGCTTCACGAGCGCGCGCAGGCTGTTGCCGTGGGCGGCGACAAGGACGGTGTGACCGGCCCGGAGGTCGGGGACGATGTCGTCGAACCAGTAGGGCAGCATGCGGTCGACGACGTCCTTCAGGCATTCGCCGGCCGGAAGGACGTCGGGGGCGAGGTCGGCGTAACGCGGATCGTTGCGCGGATGCTGCGGATCGTCGAGTGAGAGCAACGGCGGCGGGATGTCGTAGCTGCGGCGCCAGAGGAACACCTGGTCGGCGCCATGCTCGGCGGCCGCCTCCTTCTTGTTCTTGCCCTGCAGCGCTCCATAGTGCCGCTCGTTCAAGCGCCACGACCGGCGGACCGGTATCCAGCCGCGCTCCATCTCGGACAGCGCGAGGTTGGCCGTGTCGACGGCCCGTCGTTGCAGCGACGTGTGGACGACCGTCGGCAGGATGTCGTCGGACGCCATCAGCTCGCCGGCGTTGCGCGCCTGCTCGATCCCGGCGTCGGTGAGAGGCACGTCGACCCAGCCGGTGAAGAGGTTCTCGAGGTTCCACGTCGACTGCCCGTGCCGCAGCAGCACCAGGGTCGTCTCGGTGGAAGCGGTGTCCGTCGCGGTCATGCGGCGAGGCTAGGCGAACGTCAACGGGACCTGAGTTCCCGCTGCGCGATCAGCCGTCGAGCTCGGCCCAGGGATCGTCGGCGTCCTGATCGGGCTTCGGCGCGGGACCGGGCAGGCGGGCCGGATGGTCGCGGAGGACGACGGGGAAGCCGGTGGCGACGCGGCCGTCGTCCGCCTCCAGGACCGTGCCCCGGAAGCGGAAGTGCTCGTTCTCGAGCATCTCCTCGCGCGACAGCACGGGCGATACCGGGACCCCCGTGCCGAGCCGGGCCAGGAGCTCGTCGCGTGGCTCGGCGGCGAACCCGGCGGTCAGCGCCGCGCCGATCTCGCCGGCCCGTTCGACCCGTTCGCGGATGCCGAGCTCGCTCATGTCGTCGAGCCCGAACGCCTCGCAGAGCGCGCGCCACATCGCGTCCTCGGTCATGAGCCCGAGGGCGACGAACTTGCCGTCGGCCGTGACGAAGGTGCCATAGGTAGCGAGACCGCCGTCGAGCTCGCCGTCGACCGCGTCGAAGTGGCCGCCGCTCACCGACCCGGTGAAGGTCGCCAGCGCGTCGGCCATCGACACGTCGATGTACTCGCCCTCGCCGGTCCGCTCGCGGCGGAACAGCGCCGCGCAGATGGCCATCGCGGCGGCGAATCCCGAGGCGAGATCTGCGTACGGGATGGTCGGACTGCTCGGCACGGGCGGACCACCGCCGGGTGCCATCACGCCCGCGAGCGCCTGGTAGTTGATGTCGTGACCCGGCACCGCGGAGTTGGGCCCGGTCTGGCCGAAGCCCGAGACCGAGCAGTAGACGACCGACGGATTCCGGGCCCGCACGGCGGCGTCGCCCACGCCGAGCCGATCGACGACGCCGGGGCGGAAGCCTTCGGTCACCACGTCGGCCGCCGCCGCGAGCTCCAGCGCCCGCTCGCGCCCGGCATCGGTCTTCAGGTCGAGCACGACGCTGCGCTTGTGACTGCCGACGCCGACGAAGATCTCAGGGAACGCGCGCATCGGGTCGCCGGTCGGCGGCTCGACCTTGCACACCAGCGCGCCCATGTCGGCGAGGAGCTGGGTGGCGTGGGGCGCCGGGCGCCAGATCCCGAAGTCGAGGATGCGCACCCCGTCGAGGAGGCCGGGCTTCGAGGGGCTCATGCCGACCTACGTGCGCGTGGCGTGTGGAACATCAGACCCCCGGATGGACTGCGACCCGGCGGTCGGCCGGCGCGGGGCGCAGCCTATGACGGCGGCCCGGAGCCGGGCTCGAGCATGGACGTCAGGATCCGCCCGAGCGTCGCCGCGTCCGCGTCGTCGAGACGATCGGCGAAATGCTCCCGCACGCCGCGCAGGTGCACGCCGGCGGTCGCCTTCAGGCGCGCGCGTCCCGCGTCGGTGAGCACCGCGTACGCGCCGCGCCGGTCGCCCGGGTACGGCGTCCTCGTCACGAGCCCGGCGCGCTCCATGCGGTCGACGAGCCGGGTCAACCCGCTCGGGCTGAAGAGCACCCCGTCGGCGAGGTCCTGCATCCGGCGCCGGCCGTCGGGCGCCTCCTCGAGCTGCACCAGCACGTCGTACCAGGGCAGCGGCAGATCGGCCTCCGACTCGAGCTCCTCGGAGAGCGCGACCGTCACCCGGTGGTGCAGCTCGAGGAACGCCCGCCACGCCGCCAGCCGGTCGGCGTCGATGCGGGGAGTTCCGCGTTTCCGGGTGCCCGGTGCAGACTTCTTCGGCATGGGAAGAGTGTAGCAATCCAGTTGCTGCTACAATAATTGTTGCTGCAACTACTGGAGGCATCATGACCGCCACCCATCCCGACGCCGCGGACCGCGGCAGCGTGGAGATCCGCCGGGCCGGCACCCGCGACCACACCGACCTCGGCTGGCTCGACTCGTGGCACAGCTTCAGCTTCGGAGGCCACTACGACCCCCGCAACGTGGGCCACGGTGACTTGATCGTGCTCAACGACGACACCGTGCGCGCGGGCGGCGGCTTCGGTGCCCACCCCCACCGCGACATGGAGATCGTCACGTGGGTGCTGTCGGGCGAGGTCGCCCACCAGGACAGCATCGGCACCTCCGACGTGATCTTCCCGGGACTTGCCCAGCGCATGAGCGCGGGTTCGGGCATCACGCACTCGGAGATGAACGCGAGCAAGACGGTGGACACCCACTTCGTGCAGATGTGGGTGCAGCCCGACGTGAAGGGCATCGAGCCGAGCTACGAGCAGCGCGACCTCAACGAGGCGCTCTCGCGGGGCGGGCTCGTGGCGGTTGCGTCTGGTGACGGACACGTCGGCAGTGTGCTGCTCCACCAGAAGGGCGCCGTATTGTGGGTCGGCCGGCTGCAGCCCGGCGAGCGCGTCGCCGTTCCCGAGGCGCCGTTCGTGCACGTGTTCATGGCGGTCGGCGACGGGACGCTCGGCAGCGACAAGCTCCACACCGGTGACGCGGCCCGCCTCACCGACGCAACCGGACTGTCCTTGACCGCAGGTGCCGAAGGTGCCGAGGTCCTGATCTGGGAGACCACCTGACGTGCACAAGCTCATCGTGATCGTGAGCCGCATGTTCCTCGCGCCGATCTTCATCCTCTCGGGGCAGCGGAACCTCCGGAACCCCGGCCCCCAGGCGGTCAAGGCCGCCAAGGTGGTCCCGGAACCGGTGTCGCTGCACGCGGTACGGGCCAACGGCGCGTTCATGGTCGTCGCGGGCACGGCGATGGCGCTCGGCATCAAGCCGCGCCTGGCCGCGCTCGGCCTGGCCGGCGCGCTGATCCCGACCACGCTCGCGGGTCACGCGTTCTGGGACGACGAGCCCGGCCCCAACCGGTCGACGAACCAGCTCCAGGTCGCCAAGAACCTCGGGCTCATCGGCGGCTTGTTCCTCGTCGCGGCGGACAGCGGCCCGCACAAGAAGCACCGGCGCAACAAGGCCTGACCCGACGCGTGAGCCGCGCCGCGCTCAGACGAGGAGCGCGGCCTCGGCTTCGGCACGCACCCGGACCCACTCCCCCGCCTCGAAGCGGCGCACCACGCGCGCGGGATTGCCGACGGCCACTGAGCAGTCGGGGATCGGGCCGGTGACGACCGCGCCGGCTCCGATCACCACGTGCCGCCCGATGTGCGCGCCGGGGAGGACGATCGCGCCGTGGCCGAGCCACGAGTCCGACTCGATCACGACCGGGCGGCTCGGGCCGAACTGTCGGCCGATGGGCTCCGTGACGTCCTCGTAGCCGTGATTCGCATCGGTGATGTAGACGTGGTGGCCGGTCCACACGTCGTCGCCGATGGTGATCGACGCATGACCGACGATGCCGCTGCCCTTCCCGATCACCGTGCGGTCACCGATCGAGATGACGGGGTCGTGATCGGGAACGTGCCCGGGCGCGATCCCCGCCGACAGGCTCGAATACGGCCCGACGACCACACCGGACCCGATGCGGATGTACTCCTCGCCGAAGAGCGCGGCCACCGGGAAGCAGATCGCGCTGCGGTTCCCGAAGTGCCCGAAGCGCCGAGCCTTGCGGTGGCGTGGCCCGATCGCGCCGAGCTGCACGACGCGCTCCCAGCCCCACTGCACGACGTCACCGGCCACCGTGCGCACCGCGTCCATGAACCCGTCCGTCGGCTGGTCGTCGCTCATCGGCGAGACCGTAGCCTCCGCTTCATCCGTCGCTCCCGTTGCGGTGATCCCGGTGATCGCCGTCATCCCCATCTCTGGCCCCATCTCTGGCGAGGCGGTTCTGGTGGACGACGATCGCGGTCAGGACCACGAAGACGAGCACGATCACCACGAAGCCCACGATGAAGAAGGGCGGCCAGGAGTGGTCGAGCGGCCGGGGCTGGTCGGGCCGGACCAGGTTCACGCGGGTCGTGGTGGTGGTCAGCGGGCCGCTGCTCGGGCCCGGGACTTGGAGCATTCGGCACCGTAGCGCCCTCGAGCGACAGCGCTCCGTGGCCACATTTGCCAAATTCTCGGGAATCCGTCACGCTGCGTGGCGGGAGGCGCCGCAACGGATTGCGGCGGACGACATGGGGCTCGATCTGGGAATGGACTCGCGCGCGTCCGCGGCGGGTCGGCGAGCGTTCGCGGTCGTCATGACCGTGGTGCTGGTGGGCGCGATGTTCGCCGTCGTCAGCACGGCGGTGAGCCAGCGCAAGGCGTCGGCCGATGTGACGGTCCCCGCGGGGTTCCACGACCAGGTGGTCCTGACGCTCCCGGACGACTCGCCGGGCGATCCCGGCATGCCGAGCAACATCCAGTTCGCCCCCGACGGACGCATCTTCGTCTCGACCAAGCAGGGGAAGATCTGGGTCTACAGCGCACTCGGGGACACGAACCCGACGCTCTTCGCCGACCTCGACAACCAGGTCTTCGCTCAGGGTGACCGCGGCCTCCTGGGGCTCGTGCTCGACCCGCAGTTCCCGGCCCGGCCGTACGTCTACATCCAGTACACGCTCGACCAGAGGCCCGGCAACCCGACGATCCCCTTCTACCCGAACGACTTCGGCTGCGACCTCTTCGGCGGCGGTTGCGTCGTCGACGGGCGCGTGTCGCGGTTGACCGTCTCGGACAACGGGGCCGGCAGCACGATGGTCCCCGGTTCCGAGAACGTGTTGGTCACCGACTGGTGCGCGCAGTTCTCGAGCCACTCGATCGGCACGATCGCGTTCGGTCCCGACGGCTACCTCTACGCGGGCGGAGGCGACGGCGCGAGCTTCGACACCTCGGACACCGGCCACCTCTCGACCGGGTCCGACCCGACCCATCCGAATCCGGTGAACCCGTGCGCGGACCCGCAGGACCAGGGAGGCGCGCTGCGTTCCCAGGACCTCCAAACCCCCGACAAGAGCAGCCTCTTCGGGCCGGCCCGCACGCAGCTCGACGGCACCATCATCCGCATCGACCCCGACACCGGCCTCGGCGCACCCGGCAACCCGCTGGCGGCGAGCTCCGACCAGAACGAGCAGCGGATCATCGCCTACGGGCTCCGGAACCCGTTCCGCTTCGGCTTCCGGCCGGGCACGGGTGAGCTCTGGATCGGCGACGTCGGCTGGAACGCGACCGAGGAGGTCGACGTCCTCCAGACCGGCAGCGGTCAGCCGCTCCGCAACTACGGGTGGCCCTGCTACGAGGGCAACCAGGTGCAGGGCGGCTACCAGGCCGAGCACACCGCAGTCTGCGACAACCTCTACAGCCAGGGTTCGGGCGTGGTCGTCGCGCCCTATTACACGTACGCGCACGGCTCGAACGTCGTGCCCGGCAACGACGCCTGCGGCCTGGGCGACGGGTCGTCCATCACCGGTTCGACGTTCTACGACGGCACCGGCTCCGCCTCGCCCTACCCGGGTAAGTACCAGCACGCGTTCTTCTTCGCCGACCTGTCGCGCAGCTGCATCTGGGACATCCCGGCGGGCGCCAACGGCTTGCCCGACGCCTCGCAGGTCGAGGTCTTCGCGGCGATGGGCGGCCAGGGCCGCGGCGCGGCCAACCTGGAGATCGGCCCGGGCGGCGACATCTACTACCCCGACCTCTACCACGGAGAGGTCCACCGCATCGTCTTCGGCACCGGTGGCGGCAACACCCCGCCTCCTCCTCCGCCGACCACCGCGCCTCTGCCCGGAGCGCCGACGCCGGTGATCGACGGGCCGAATCCGGGCCTCACCTGGAAGGTCGGGGACCCGATCACGTTCTCCGGCCACGCGACGGCACCGGGGGGCGCGTCGTCGACGTTGTCGTGGCACCTCCGGCTCCTCACGTGCCTGGCCGACGGCGTCACGTGTCAGCCCCGGTTCGACACACCGTTCCAGGGCGACGGCGGCACGTACTCCGCGCCGACGTGGAGCGGTGAAGGCATCCAGCGCATCGAGGTCGCGCTCACGGCGAGCAACCCGCAGGGCTCGAACACCGTCACCGAACGGCTCGTGCCGAGAACCGCGACCCTCACCTTCACGTCGGTGCCGATCGGAGCGACGCTCGGTGTCGGGAGCGGGCAGTTCCAGTCCCCGACCTCGATCACCCGCGTCGTCGGCGGTCCGCTCTCGGTCAGCGCGCCCGACCAGACGCTCAACGGCTCCAACTACCGGTTCAGTGGCTGGTCCGACGGCGCGACGCGCAACCGCACGATCACCGTGCCCGAGACGTCGACCACCTATGTCGCGAGCTTCACGCCCGGCGGCGTCGGCGGCACGTTCGAGGCGCAGCCGTCGAGCGCGTCCACCGGTTACCGCATGGCCGCGACCGACGGCGGCGTGTTCAGCTTCGGCAGCGCGTCGTTCCAGGGCTCCATGGGTGGCAAGAAGCTCGTGCAGCCGATCGTCGGCATGGCGAGCCTCCCGGCCGGCAACGGCTACTGGCTCGTCGCCCGTGACGGCGGGATCTTCAGCTTCGGTGACGCGAAGTTCTTCGGCTCCACCGGCGCGATCCGGTTGAACCAACCGATCGCCGGGATGGCGAGCACACCCACCGGCAACGGGTACTGGCTCGTCGCCAGCGACGGCGGGATCTTCAGCTTCGGCGACGCGAAGTTCTTCGGCTCCACCGGTGCGCTCCGCCTGAACTCGCCGATCGTCGGGATCGCGCCGACCAAGAGCGGTCATGGCTACTGGATGGTTGCCGCCGACGGCGGTGTCTTCAGCTTCGGCGACGCCAAGTTCGCCGGTTCGCTCGGGGCGTTCCGGCTCCCGTCACCGGCGGTGGGCATCGTCC
>JAODBH010000054.1 GCA_025463865.1 Actinomycetes bacterium
AACGCCAGGTAGACGACCCCGTCGGCCTCTCCCGCGTCGAGGAGGGGGACGACGTTCGGGTGATCGAACGCGGCGGCCCGCCGCGCCTCCTGCACCAAGCGGGCACGCGCCGCAGGGTCGTCGACCGCTGCTGGTGCGAGGACCTTGAGCGCGACCGCACGGGCGAGTCGGGTGTCCTCGGCTCGAAGCGTGACCGTGCCGAAACCCGTCGCCAGAACCGCACCGGGTCGGTAGCGACCGATGTCTCCGGGCCGCTGGTCCTGGGGCCGCCGGCCCTCGGGCCCGCGGGTCACTGCAGCCCGCCGAACGCGAGCCCGCCGAGGGCCGGATCGAGGAGGACGCGGCGCGCGTCGAATGCGTCCCGATCCATCGCGTCGGCGAGCGCGTGCAGGTCTCGTCGCGCGGCATCCAGCGCACGGCCCTGCTCGCGCAACGCGGCGTCGAAGCGCCGCGCGGCCGGACCGCTCCAGCCGGCGGCGACGAAGGCCCGGATCGTTCCGGCCTCCGTCGCGCCGACGGCTTCGGCCTCCGTCCGCAGGGTCGTCGCCGCGCGTCGGAGCACGTCGGGCGCGGGAGGCACGTCAGCCGCCGATCTGCTCGAACGCGGCCTGCGTCCTCCGGACGTACTGGGCCTGCTCGTCGAGCGCCTGGGTGAGCCCGTCGAGCATGCGGGAGAACTCGCTGCGCCACTGGGCCTTGAACCGCTCGGCGGCCGGGCCTCTCCAGTTCGCGCTCTCGAGTGTGGACCGGATGTGCGTCTTGACCGTGGTGACCTCCTCCCCATGACGCCGCAGGACGGCCTCGATGTTCTGCAGGTGTGCGGTATCGCCGCCGATGTCGGCCATTGAGCCCTCCGTGGCTGGTGTGTGGTCCGGCAAGCTAACACAAGATCAGACAAGGTCAAGTGGTGCAGACGCCGGATCGTCGGGTATGGTCCCCGCCATGGACCAACCCGAGCGACCCCCGTCGATGGCCCGCCTGCTCGGGCTGCAGGTGCTCCTGGTCGCGATGTTCCCGGTGTCCGGGTGGCTCGCGACGAGTGCACTTCCGCTGCCCACATCGGTCGGGGAGTGGTGGCGCGCCGACCTCGTGGGCGTGGCCGCGCCGGTGCTCTGGCTCGCCGGCTTCGGGCTGTCGCTGTGGTTGCTCTGCACGTCGCTCGCCTACGTCTGGGCGACGCGGCGCGGGCACCCGGGCGTGCGGCGGATCACGGGGAGGTGCATCGCTCCCGCGATGCGACGGGCGATCGACGCCGCCGTCGCCCTGTCCATCGGCACCGCCGCGCTCGCCGGACCGCACGCAGCGTTCGCCGCGTCCGGACCCGTCCCCGTGCGTGCGACCGGCCCGTCGCCGTCTCCGTCGGCTCCCGTCGTCCGGTCGGGATCCGCGGCGAGCATGCCCACAACCGCGGCGGAGGCGAAGAGCGCCCAGGCTTCACCGGTCGTTCGGTCGGTGCCGGATCTACCGGCTCAGGCACAGGCTCCGGCACCGACGACGAGGACCGGACCGAGGCCGACGTCCGCCCCGGCATCGCCCACGCCCAGATCAGTGGTGTCCACCACCACCGCAGGAACGGCCCCGCCCGTGATCCGGTCCGGCGGCGCGACCGTCAGGCCGATGACCACCACGACCAGTCCGACCGCGGCCGCACCGACGTCCACCACCGTGCCGCGGGTGACCACGACCACTGCCACCCCGAGCCCCACCGCACCGGGCGATCGGAACGACGCTGCCCCCCGGTCCCCGGATCCGTCGGCGACTGCGGCCCCGAACGGCTTCGCGCCGATACCGGTGCTGGTACCGGTCCCCGCCGCCACGCCGCCCGCCCCGGCGGTGGCGACGCACCACGTGATCGGAGCCGGCGAGAGCCTGTGGTCGATCGCGGCGCAGCACTTGAGGGACGCAACGGTGGTGCCCGCCCGCGCGGTCGACGAGGCCGACGTCGCCCGCTACTGGGCCCGGGTCGTCGCCGTGAACCGTGCCGCCCTGCGCTCGGGGAACCCGTCGCTCGTCTTTCCCGGAGAGATCGTGGAGTTGCCGCCGGTCCGTTGACCGCGCCGCCCCAGGACCGCGCTCGCGGGAGCGCTGGGCCGGCCCCCGTAGGATCCGCCGGTGCCCCGCCCGCCCGACCCCTCTGAGAACCGCGCGCGCTCCCACGCCGATCCGGACGCCGTGGCCGGCCGTGGGCGCGGTCCCGCGGTGTTCGACGCGTTCCGGCACCCGGTGTTCCTGCGACTCTGGAGCGCGGGCTTCGTGTCGCAGATGGGCGACTGGATGCAGATCTTCGGTCGCTCCGCGCTGGCGTTCCAGATCACGGGCAGCGCGGGCGACGTCGGGATCGTCTACTTCGCGACCTATCTGCCCCAGTTGCTGTTCAGCCTGGTGGGCGGGGTCATGGCCGACCGCTTCGATCGCAAGCGGCTCTTCATCTGGACCCAGATCGCGCAGGCGTGCTTCTCGATCCTCCTTGGCGTGCTCGTGGTCACGGGCAACGCGACACTGCTGACGCTCACGCTGCTGAGCTTCCTGGCGGGTACCGCCAACATGCTGAGCCAGCCGCCGGCGCAGGCGCTGCTGCCGTCGGTCGTGCCGCGCGCCGATCTCACCAGCGCGATCTCGCTCATCGCCGCGACGGGCTCGATGACGCGCGTGCTCGGCCCGCTCGTCGCCGCGATCATCATCCCGATCTTCGGCGTCGAGTGGCTGTTCTGGATCAACGGGCTGTCGTTCTTCGCGGTGATCTTCACCTGGGGCCTCACCAAGGTGAAGAAGCAGCCGAGCATGGGCGACACCAAGGGCATCCAGGCGATGCGCGAGGGCATCAGCTACGTGAAGCGGAACCCGGCGGTCAGCGTGCCCATCGGCGTCAGCGCGTTCCTCGGCACCATCGGCGTGGTGTACCAGCCGATCTCGATCGCGTTCGCGACCACGGTGCTCGCCCACGGCGTCGAGTCCACCGGCGTCACGTACAACGCGTGGATCCAGGCCAGCATCGGGCTCGGCGCCGCGTTCGGGGTGCTCGTGCTCGCGGGACTCGGTCGGCGTCGGCCCGCGTTCACGCTGATGGCCGCGGCGATCGGCTTCTCGGTGTCGCTCATCCTCTACGGCTCCACGCAGATGGTGGGCGTCGCGGTGGCCGTCGCGCTGTTCCTCGGTGCGTTCCAGTTCGGTGGGGTCGCGCTCAGCCTCAATCTGGTGCAGCACGAGGTGCCCGAGGTGATGCGGGGCCGGGTCATGTCGATCCACTGGACCGGCCTGGTCGGCGGGGTCCCGATCGCGGCCCTGATCGGCGGAGGACTCGCGGGTTGGATCGGCATCCAGCAGGTGATCGCCGGGTCGGGAGTCGTGTGCCTCCTGTTCTCCCTGACCGCCCTGCGCTGGCGGAAATACATCCGCAGGTCGCCCATCGAGCACGAGACCGCCGAGACCGTCGTCGCCCTGACCGCGCTCGAGGAGGAGGGGTAGCCTGACGGCCACGTCAGTGGTTGTCGGGACGTCCGCAAACGGGGGATCGGCCATGCAGGTACGCGAGCAGCTCTTCATCGACGGCGCTTGGGTTCAGCCCTCGGGCGACGGCACGATCGACGTCGTCAACGCCGCCACCGAACAGGTGATGGGGCGCATCCCGGCTGGTGACGCCACCGACATCGACCGCGCGGTCGCCGCCGCGAAGGCCGCGTTCCCGACATGGAGCAAGACGTCGGTCGAGGATCGCGGCAAGTACCTCACCCGCCTCGCCGACGCGCTGGGTGCGCGCACCGAAGAGATCGCGCTGAGCATCACGGGCGAGGTCGGCACGCCGATCGCGGTGTCGCGCATGGCCCAGGCCACGTTCCCCGCGATGGCGCCGAACAACTACGCGCAGGTACTCGCCGATTTCCCGTTCGAGGAGCGGCTCGGCACCTCCCTCATCGTGCGCGAGCCGATCGGCGTGGTCGGTTGCATCACCCCGTGGAACTACCCGCTCAACCAGGTGATGGCGAAGATCTCGCCGGCCATCGGCGCCGGTTGCACCGTGGTCCTGAAGCCCAGCGAGGTCGCACCGCTCACCGCGTTCATCCTCGCCGAGGTGATGGAGGAGATCGGCCTTCCCGCCGGCGTCTTCAACCTCGTCACCGGCACCGGACCCGTCGTCGGCGAGGCGCTCGCGTCACACCCCGACGTCGCGATGATCTCGTTCACGGGCTCGACCCGGGCGGGCAAGCGCGTGGCCGAGCTCGCGTCCGGCACGGTCAAGAAGGTGGCGCTGGAGCTCGGCGGCAAGTCGCCGTTCATCATCCTCGACGACGCCCCGATCGACGACGCGGTGAAGGCCGGGCTCAACAGCGCCTACTTCAACGGCGGCCAGACCTGTGTCGCGCTGACCCGGATGCTCGCACCCCGCTCGAAGTACGAGGAGGTCGTCGCCGCGGCCAAGACCGCGGCCGAGGGCTTCAATCCGGGTGATCCGATGGACGAGACCACCCGCCTCGGCCCGATGATCAGCGAGACGCAACGGGACCGCGTCCGCGGCTTCATCAACAAGGGCATCGAAGAAGGCGCCCGACTGGTCACCGGCGGCGCCGACGCGCCCGACGGGTTGGACACCGGCTACTTCATCCGCCCCACGGTCTTCGCCGACGTGACCAACGACATGACCATCGCTCAGCAGGAGATCTTCGGCCCGGTGCTGTCGATCATTCCCTACGACGACGATGACGACGCGGTCGCGATTGCCAACGACACCATCTACGGCCTCGCGGCGGGCGTCTACGGCGGCGACAAGGAGCGCGCGATCGGTGTCGCCCGTCGCATCGAGGCGGGCCAGGTCGACGTCAACGGCCCGGGCTGGAATCCGCTCGCGCCGTTCGGCGGTTACAAGCAGTCGGGTCTCGGCCGCGAGTACGGGAAGTTCGGGCTCGAGGAGTTCCTCGAGGTCAAGTCGCTGCAGAACTTCGGCCCCGCCTGAGCCGTCTGCCAACTTCTCGCCGCAGGGGTTCCGCATGACGCGCCCGGCCCTCGTCGTCCAGCACGATCACGACGAGGTCGCCGGGCCGTTGCGCGCGGCGCTGGAGAGCGTCGGCGTGCCGTCGGACGTGTGGGTCATGCTCGACGGTGTGCCCGTGCCCGACGACGCGGCCGCCTTCTCGGCCGTGGTCATGATGGGCGGCCTCCAGGCCGCGTACTCCGACCTGCGCTTCCCGACCCGGAGGGCCGAGCTGGAGCTGATCGAGCACACGGTCGACGCCGGGATCCCGATCCTCGGCCTCTGCCTCGGCGCGCAGCTCATGGCCCACGCGCTCGGGGGCGAGGCGATGAAGGGTCACGGGCCCGAAGTGGGTTGGGTGCCCGTCCGTTTGCTCAGCAGCGCGCACGACGACCCGCTGCTCAGCGGTCTGCCCGACGAGTTCGCCGCGCTGCAGTGGCACGGCGATACGTACCGGCCGCCACCCGGCGCGGTGCTCCTCGCGGAGTCGGACGCGTATCCGAACCAGGGCTTCCGGCTCGGCGACCGCGCGTGGGGCCTGCAGTTCCACCTCGAGGCGGTGGAGACGATCGCCCAGACGTGGGCCGACTCGGATCCCGTTTCGGCAGGCTTCGCGCCGGGTGGCGCCGACGGCCTCCGCTTCGCGAACCGCGTGTCGTACCCGGGCTCGGCCGAGCGCCGCGACGCGGTGTTCGCCCGCTTCGCCGCGCTGGTGGCGGCGAACGAGGCGCAATCCGTGCCCTAAGCGTCTTCCGGTGGGTTGACGCTCATGTCAGGTTCGCTACGGTGAGCGCCGAGCCGCGGCCGGATCCGGTGCGGGCGAACGGGGAGACCCATGAGCGACACCGACATCCCGCACCTCGACTTCACGACCCCGCAGCCGTACCCGACGTGGGCGCGGATGCGCTCGGAATGTCCGGTGATGCACAACGACGGCTCCGACTGGGACTCCCGCGTCACGTACTCGATCTCCACGTTCAGCGACGCCGAGAAGGTCATGCGGGACTGGGAGACCTTCAGCTCGTCGGTGAACGCCGAGGTCATCGGTCAGTACATGGGCGACCTCATCCTGGCGATGAACGGGCCGGAGCACCGGCAGTACCGCAACCTCGTCGCCCACGCGTTCCGGGCCAGCGCGCTCGACCGGTGGGACACCGACGTGGTGGTGCCGTTGATCCACCAGCTCATCGACAAGTTCCAGGCTGACGGCAAGGCCGACCTCGTAGCCCAGGTCACGTCGAAATACCCGGTCCAGGTGATCTGCGCGATCGTCGGTGTGCCGCTCGAGGACTTCGAGCAATTCCACCAGTGGGCCGAGGAGATCAACACCGGTCCCTTCGACCACGAGCGGGGGATGGCCGCGTCGCGCAACATGCGCGCGTACCTCGAGCCGATCGTCGAGGCCCGTCGCACCGATCCTCGCGACGACCTCATCACCGACCTGGTGACCGCCGAGGTCGACGGCGAGAAGCTGACCGACGAGAAGATCTACGGCTTCCTCCGTCTGCTGCTGCCGGCCGGCGCGGAGACCACGTTCCGGACGATGGGCAACGCGCTCACCGCGCTGCTCGAGCGCCCCGACGAGCTCGCACGCGTCACCGCCGACCGCAGCCTCGTGCCCGAGGTCATCGAGGAGACGCTCCGCTGGGAGACGTCGGTCCCGATGATCAGCCGCATCAGCGCCAAGGACGCCGAGGTCGGCGGGGTGACGATTCCCTCCGGCTGTCCGGTGAGCGTGCTGGTCGGCGCGGCCGACCGCGACGAGACCCGCTTCGACGACGGCGAGGAGTGGAAGCTCGGCCGGCCGACCCAGACCCACCTCGCGTTCGGCACCGGTCCCCACCAGTGCCTCGGGATGCACCTGGCCCGGCTCGAGCTGCGCACCGGGCTCAACGTCATCCTCGACCGGCTGCCCAACATGCGGCTCGACCCGAGCCAGCCTGCCCCGGTGATCGAGGGCTACGCATTCCGGGGCCCGACCGCGATCCCGGTGCTGTTCGACGTCTGAGCCACGTCGTCAGTGATCCGTGACGCGGGGCCCGACGACGTCGGCGCGATCGTCGAGCTGATCCGCGCGCTCGCCGAGTACGAGCACATGACCGACGAGGTCACCCTCGTCCCGGTCACGTTCGCCGCGCACCTGTTCGGGCCGGATGCGGTCGCGTCGGCGATCGTGGCCACGGACGGCCCAAGCGCGGCTGACGCGGTCGTCGGGTACGCGATCTTCTTCCCGACGTTCTCCACGTTCGCCGGCCGCCCCGGCATCTGGCTCGAGGACCTGTTCGTCGTGCCCGTCGCGCGCGGCCGCGGCTACGGACGCGCCCTGATCGAAGCGCTGCGCGGACGGACCGACGGCCGCCTCGAATGGAACGTCCTCGACTGGAACGAATCCGCGATCGGGTTCTACCGATCCCTCGGCGCCGGGCCTCTCGACGGCTGGGTCACCTATCGCTGGACGCCCGCGCCACGGCCCTGACGAACCGCGCGAATGCTCCGCAGGCCCGGGTGGTTCCGGGGGTTCGAGCGGCCGTTTTCCGGTGACCGGATCACGCGGGCCGAGATGCCAGCCCTGGGACTTTCGTCGGTGGTCCACCGAGCAGAGGTGCTCCAGGTTCCACAGTGCGGTGGGGCCACCCTTGGCGTGATCCACCTGGGAGTGGTCGATCTCGAGGTATTCCCGCCGGGTGCAGCCTTCGACGCAGCACTCCTGGCCGCCGACGATCATGGCGGTGCGGAGTTCGGCGGGGATGTGCCGCCCGAAGTGGGCGACGGTGGTGACGTCACGGGCCTTCTTGACGACCGCCGTGACGAACGCCTCACCCAACATGCCTTGGACCCAGCGGGTGTTGACCGGTCCGACGCCGGGAATCTCGCACGTCTCGCCAGGGAGGGCGTTCCCGCGGATCAGGACCGCGTGGTCGATGATCACGTGGGCCGTGTAGCCGGCTGCGGTCCTCGCGCCGTCACGTTCGCCGATCACGAGCTGCGCGAGCGCGTCCGCGGCGTAGGCGCGGTTCGGTTCGTGGACTCCGCCGTGGTACTCGGCCCGGAACACCCGTTGGGTCTGTCGCTCGATGGCGAGCTTCAGGGCGCCGCCGACCTCGGGCGCCAGTTCGAAGTGTCCCTCGACCATGCCTTCGATGTTGGTCCACATCTTCAAGGTGCGGGCCCGGTGCTGCCGCTCGGACCGGGCGTCCTGGTCTTCGGTCCGGGCGACGGCGTTCACGCATGCCTGCCGCAACGGCGAGAGCCCGTTACCGGCGACGGCTATCAGTTCGGTCTCGAGGGTCGGATCGTGGATCGCGGCCGCGCTGATCAACGCGACCTCCTGCCCCGACAGTCGTCCCGCACGAACCGCCGCTTCTGTTTCCGGGAGTGACTCGAGCCGCCCCGCGGTCTCGATCGCCCGCCGCGCGTCGCCCACACCGATCCCGGCGATTCGGGCGCACAGCTCCTCGGCGCTGCGGTCGCCGTATTGGATGAACACGTTCGTGTCCGCAACCCGCTTCGACAACCGCGCGGTCGCACCGTCGAAGAGGTGCTGCGCCGTCGCCATCCGCCGCAGCGACGCAACCGCCTCATCGCCCGAACACGTCGCGTCGATACCCTGCACGAACTCCTCGAGCGCCGAGCACACTGTCTCCAGCGGTTCCTCCGTGAACATGCACCCAGCATCGTCCCGCGGTACGACAACTACGTCGGCGCGCGATCGCCGCGCCGCCGCGTCAACCGAGCGCGAGCTCGTAGGCGCGTTGGGAGCCCGAGGTGGCGTACTGGCCGAAGCCGGTGATCGGCTGCCAGCCCTCCGACTCGTACATCGCGATGGCCTCGGGCTGGGCGAGGCCGGTCTCGAGCCGCAGCACTTGGAAGCCCGAGTCGCGCGCGACCTCGACGAGTTGCCGGAGCAGCGCGGCGCCGAGGCCGAGCCTGCGGAAGCCTTGGCGCACGTACATGCGCTTCACCTCCGCGAGCTCGCGGTCGTGGCGGCGGAGCGCGACGCAGCCGGCCGCGCGTCCGTCGACGCGTGCGACGAGGAACGCGACCAGGTCCATCTCCGAGATCGGGTGCATCGGCTCACCGCCGCTGCCGTAGCGGACCTGCATCTCGTGCTCGAACTCGTCGACGAGCTCCACCGACTCAGGTGCGTCGACGGCCTCCTCGGTGATCGTGACCGTCACCGTCACCGTCCGACGGTGCTCAACGCCCGAACATCTCGAGCCATTGCTCCGGCGACCGCGGGCGGAAGACGTAGTTGTTCCGGCGGGTGTCGGCCATGGTGGCCGACGGCGCGGGGGAGTAGAGGTGGCCTGGATACAAGACCGTGTCGTCCGGGACCGTGCCGAGCACGTTGTGCAGGCTGTCGTACATGGCTTCGGAGTCGCCGCCGGGGAAGTCGGTGCGCCCGCAGCCGTCGATGAACAGCGTGTCGCCGGCCACGAGTTTGCCGTCGACGAGGAAGCACTGGCTCCCCGGCGTGTGGCCCGGCGTGTGCAGCAGCGTGACCCGCAACCCACCGATCTCGACCACGTCGCCGCCGTCGTGGAGCACGAGGTCGGAGTCGGAGACCTCGGTCTGGCGCTGCACGAACTCGGCTTCGTCCCGCTGCACGTGCAGCTTCACCTTCGTGTCGGGATGCTCGAGGAGCTCCCGCACGCCGTCGATGTGGTACCCCATCAGGTCACCGCCGATGTGGTCGGCGTGGTAGTGGGTGACGAGCGCGCCGGTGATGCGCATGCCGTCCTCGGCCGCCAGCGCCACCAACTCGGAGACGCCGTAGGCCGGGTCGACGACCATCGCCTCGCCGGTCTCGCGGTCGCCGACGAGGTAGACGAAGTTGACCATCTGCCGGGCGATCTGGTCGTCGGGCGCGATGTCGAGCCCCGCGAGCAGCTGGCGGAAGTAAAGGCGGTCGGTGCTCATGCAACCCTGCTACTCATCGGGTAGAGCCTGCCATCGATCTACCGGAAGTCGAACGCGACCTTGATCGCGTTGGTCTCGGACTGCTTCGCGATGCAGGTGAAGGCGTCGCGCCACTGCTCGAGCGGATAGCGGTCGGTGAGCATGGCGCTGATGTCGATCCGGCCGCTGCGCACCAGGTCGAAGTAGTGCTCGATCGCGTGCTTGCGCTCGCCGTCGACGACCTCGATCCCGAACGCGTTGGATCCGACGAGCCGGGCCTCCTTGAAGTACCACGGCGACCACTCGAAGCGTCCCGCCGCGTGCACACCGCTCACGCAGATCGTGCCGCGCGGCTTGAGCACCCGGAGCGCGGTCTCCAGCGTCTTCGGAGCGCCGATGGTGTCGAAGACCGAGTCGATGAACGCCGGATGAGCGATCGGGAGGCCTTCCCACGGCTTGCGCAGGGTCGCGCCCGACCAGTCGGCCAGCGCGACCACGATCTCCTCGTCGCTCTGGTGCGCGGAGACGACGTGCGCGCCGAGGTCGGCCGCGAGCTGCTGCTGGGCCGGGTGCATGACGACGGCGGCGACGTCGACGGTGGGGTAGAGCGCCCGCAAGATCGCGACGCTCGTGGTGCCGAGCGCGCCCCCACCCCACACCACGGCCTTGCCGTGTGGCGGCGGCGGGTTGCGGGTGATCGCGTGCAACGAGACTGCGAACGGGTCGGCGAGCACCGCGACGTCGTCGGCGATGTCGTCGGGCACCGGGATGGCCATCGAGTCGTGGGCCGGGAGCAGCTCGGCGAAGCCGCCGGTGCCCTCCTTCGCGTTGCCGGTGTGGATGCCGGGGGAGAGCCGGCCTTCGGTGAAGTTCCAGCAGATCGAGAAGTCGCCCTCCTGGCACGGCGGGCACATCGGCGAGATGCCGCGCGGCCCGCACGAGAGCCAGCAGTTGAGCGCCACCCGCTGGCCGACCTCGACGCCGCGCGCCTTCGGCCCCACCTGCACGACGTCGGCGATGACCTCGTGGCCGAGCACCTGCGGGAAGGAGATGAACGCGGTCATCGCGAAGTCGGACGCGTCGCCGCCGGCGTCCATGAAGACCTGCTTCGAGTCGGAGCCGCAGATGCCGGTGATGCGGTTCTTCAGGACGACCCAGTCGTCGCCGAGCAGCGGCGGATCGGGGATCTCCTGCAGCGCCATGGGGGTATGCGCGAGCCCCTCGAGGAGGTGGCCCGAGCCCTCCGGCGGCTCCGGGACCTTCTCGGGCTTGACGCCGAACACCAGTGCCTTCATGGCGCGCCCTTCTCCATCTTGCTCAACAGGTCCTGATCCATCGCGGCCATTCCCGCGAGGAACTGGTCGACCGCACCGCTCTTGCCGACGATGAGGTCCTTCTGCACGAAGCCCGGGTAGACCTCCTCGGGGACGTAGTACTCGAAGCCGTCGCCCTCGATCGCGGTGACGATGTCGGCCGCGCAGTCCTCGGCCGTCACCCACGGGCCGTCGTAGAAGCCGGGCATCTCTCCCGGCTGTGTCTCCCAGATCTCGGTCTTGATCGGCCCGGGCAGCACGAGCTTCACGTCGACGCCGGTGCCGAAGAGGTCCATGTACATGACCTCGCTCCAACCCGCCATCGCGTACTTCGACGCGCAGTACGACGACTCGTGGGAGATTCCGAGGCGCCCACCCATGCTCGACACGTTGACGATGAGGCCCGAGCCGCGCTCGCGCATCTTCTTCGCCGCGACCTGGCCCATGCGGATGGGGGAGAAGAAGTTGAGCCGCATCACGGTCTCGACCTCCTCGGTGGTCTGGTCGAGCACCAGCTTGCGCTTGCCCATCGCCGCGTTGTTCACGAGGCAGTCGAGCACGCCGAACGCGTCCCACGCGTCCTCGACCACCTGTTCCGCGGCGTCGAGGTCGCCGAGGTCGACGGCCCACATCGCCGATTCGGGTGTGTGCTCGCGGCACTTGGCGAGGACGGCTTCGAGCCGGTCGGCCCGGCGGGCGACGATGCCGACGACGGCGCCCTTCGCCGCGAGCTGCGGCGCGAGCTGCTCGCCGATGCCCGACGACGCGCCGGTGACGAGGATGCGCTTCCCTTTGATGTCCACGGTGCTCCCTTGAGGGGCGACGGAACCCCGGAGGTCCGGGTAGGGGTCGTCGAGGCCCCGGATCGCGGTCTGGCGGCCCGGATACTATGACGCCCCCGTCAGGTATGAGGAGGCGTCATGGCAACGCCCGACGTCGACGTCGTCGTCATCGGCGCCGGAATGGCAGGGACGACCGCGGCCCGCGGGCTCGCCGACGCCGGACTGCAGGTCGCGATCGTCGAGAGTCAGGACCGGATCGGCGGGCGGATCTTCACCGATCACGACTTCGCAGGTCTGCCGGTCGAGCAGGGCGCCGAGTTCATCCACACCGATCACGCCGAGACGCTGCCCCTCGCGGAGGCGGCCGGCCTCGACCTCCTGTTCTGCAATCCGGCCGACGGCTACATCATGCAGATCGCCGGCGCGTCGGGTCCCGAGCTCTACGCCGATCCGAGCCTGTTGAAGCTCGGCAACGTGCTCGACGACGTCGCCGGGTACGCGGGCCCCGAGCAGACCGCCGGCGAGTTCCTCGCCGCCCGCCATCTCACCGGCGCCGCGTGGGCGATGGCCGACCAGATGCTGTCGATCCACCCGCTCGGCGACCTCCACGAGCTGGGGATGCACGGCCTGCGCGACGACCGGGTCGTCGAGCTGGAGCGCGGCATCGACCACCGCGTCGCGGCCGGCTACGACGAACTGCCGAAGTGGTTGGCCCGCGACCTCGACGTGCGCCTCGGCTGGCGGGTCGCCGAGGTCCGGTGGGCGCCCGCATCGGTGACCGTGGTCCGCGACGATGCCGAGGAGATCACGGCGCGCGCCGTGGTGTGCACGCTCCCAATTGGTGTGCTCAAGAGCAACTCGGTGCGCTTCACGCCCGACCTTCCCGCAACCAAGTGGCGCGCGCTCAACGGCCTGGAGATGGGCGCGGCGATGAAGATCCTCCTCCGCTTCGACGAGCCCTTCTGGCCGGATGACCTCACGATGCTCGCGGTCGACGGCCCGGTGCGGCTCTACTGGACGTCGCTCTACGGGCGTGTCGACGCGCCCGCGGTCCTGTGCGCCTACGTCACCGGCTTCCGCGCCCGCGCGCTGTCGGTGCTGAGCGACGACGCCGCGGCCGCGGTGTGCCTGGCCGACCTCGAGCGCATCTTTCCCGGTAGCAGCGCGTCGGCCCACCTGCAGGCCTCGAAGCGCATCGACTGGTTGACGAACCCGGATACGCGTGGGGCCTACAGCTTCGTGCGGTTGGGCGGGGCCGGATCCCGGGCCGCGTTGGCCGCGCCCGACACCGGCTCGCTGTTCTGGGCCGGGGACGGCTCGGCCACCGAGACCATCGCCTCGGTCGTGCACGGAGCCCACGTGACCGGCAAGCGGGCCGCGGCCGAGGTCCTCGCCCACCTCTCCTGACGTTCCGCCCTTGGGCGAAGGCTCGCCGCGCCTTCACGATCCCCTGATCTTCGCCATGGATGCTGCGTGGTGTCAGATCGAGCCCGTCTCCAGAAGGAACAAGCCCATGAACCTCAAGCAGTCACTCGCATCCCTGGCTCTGGTGGCGACGATGGTCGCCGGTGTCGGCGCAACCGCCGCTTACGCCGACACCGCGCCCACGACCAACGCCCCGTCCGGCGCCAAGCTCGCCCAGGCCTGCACCCGGCTGCCGCAGGCCAAGGACCTCGAGGCCCGCGCCGTCGCGAACCTGAAGGACCGGATCTCGATCCTCACCGACCTGAAGGCCGACCTGAAGAAGCCCGCGCGCCAGGCCAGGGTGCAGACCCGCATCGACAAGCTCAACACGCGGATCACCAAGCTCGGTGACCGGCTCGCCAAGGCCGAGGCGAAGTGCGCCACCGTTCCGGCCACCTGACCGGCCCGGGATCGAAGCGGGCTGCCGCCTGATCGGCCGCGCCGCCGAGTCCCCATCTCGCCGAGTGGCGCGCCCCGCGATGGCCCGGATCCCCGGTGGATCCGGGCCATCTTGCGTCTGGCGCCTGTGCGACCCGGCATCCGGTCCTGGAAGCGGACCGGGACCACGGCGCGGGTCCCAGGCCGAACGTGTTTCAATTTCCCGATGACCGAGCCCCTTCCCGTGTTCGACGACGACGAACAGGCCGCGGGTGGAGCTCTGGCCCGCAACCAGGCCGCCCGACGTCGTCGGGTCATCGAGGCCACGCTCGAGCTCGCGAACCAAGGTGGTTTCGAGGCGGTGCAGATGCGCGACGTCGCCGCGGCCGCAGGGGTCGCGCTCGGAACCGTGTACCGCTACTTCGCGTCGAAGGAGCGGTTGCTGCTCGAGGCCAACGTCGAGCAGATCGAGGTGCTCGGGGAGCGCCTGCAGCGCAAGCCCGCCGCGGGCGCGACGGCCGCGGACCGCGTCATCGACGTGTTGACGCGCGCGAACCGCGCGCTCCAGCGGCGGCCGGAAGCGACCGCGGCGATGGTGCGCGCGTTGGGGCGGGCCCAGCCCGACGAAGCCGAAGCCGTCGACCGGGTCACCGAAAGCATGACCGCGATCATCGTCGCGGCAATGCACGAGGGTGAGGCGACCGAGCGCGATCTGCAGGTGGCGCGCGCGTTGCAGCAGATCTGGTTCTCGTCGCTGATCGGTTGGGTCGGCGGGGTCGACCCGGCCGAACGGGTCGACAGCGATCTGGCCACCGCGGTTCGCTTGCTGCTGGTGTGAGACCTGGCGACCGGCATTCTCCAGCCCGGCCCGGGCCGGAGACCTACTAACCTCGGCCCTCCGCCGGTGCTCTCGGGCCCGGCCGGGGCGGTGTAGCCGAGTGGCTCAGGCACGGGTTTGCAAAACCCTTGACGCGGGTTCGATTCCCGCCACCGCCTCTCCGAGCGCCGGTAGCCGGCGCGGCGCTTCCAGGCCTTTGCTCCTGCCTTGGAGTGCGATCGTGCCCCGATCGGCCAGACTCACCGGATGACGACGCCGACGACGCCCGCGGGTTGGTACGCCGACCCGGGCGGGAGTGGCCGGTGGCGTTGGTGGGACGGCACCAGCTGGGGGGAGCTGGCCCCGGCCGTGACTCCCGAACCGGCCGCGGTCGTGCCCGCGGCACTCGCCGCGGCGCCGCCGGCAGTCGCCGGGACCGTATGGGCCGACGGTGCCACCGGCGGCGGTCCCTCGCCCGCGCAACAGGCTGTCGGGCGGGTCGATCGCTACGGCGCCGCGCTGCCCGTGCCGCGGCGCATCGGCGGCCTCGGTGGCATCGTGCGCGGGGGCTTCGCGTTGGTGTCGGGTACCGCGTTGCTCGCGGGGATCGCCGCGCTGTTCACCCGCGACCGACCGGAGGTCGCGGTCTTCCTCGGCGCGATGGTCGCGGTGTTCTTCGTGCCGGTAGCGGTGCTGACCGCGGTGTGGTCCTCGCGCGCGTACCGGAACGTCGCCGGCCTCATGGACCAACCCACCCGCAGGGCGACGGCCTGGATGCCCGCGAGCTGGTTCGTCCCGTTCCTCGGGTTCACCTGGCCGTTCCAGCTGCTGCAGGAGACGCTCGCGGTGACCGACGGCCCGACGTACCGCCGGTGGTGGCACGGTCAGGAGGGTCGCAGCGCGGGGGCGCGCATGTTCGCCGGCGCGTGGGGCGGAGGGCCGCCCGGCAACGGCACCCTCGCCCGGTGGCAGGCGGGCTGGGTGTCGGTGATCGTCCTGCCGTTCGGCCCGTGGCTCGCGGCCGTCGGCACGGACGCCGAGCCCATCATCGGTGGCATCGCCTTCAGCCTCTTCATGCTCGGCGTGCTGCTCGCCGGCGCGACGGGATTCCGCGCGGTGGCGCGCATCTCCGCGTTGCACGACGGCATCGTCGTCCGCACCGAGACGGGCTGGGTCGCACCGCCCGAGCCGGCCGCGCCCCCCGCGCCGGATGCTTCCGCGGCTCCCGAGCCTGCGGGTGATGCGTCCACGTCGTCCGGTTCCGGTCGGGAGCCGCTGCCGATGCCGGTGCCTGAAGCACCCCGGGCGCCCCACGCCTGATGTTCATCCCGCTGCGGTTCCTGCGGAAGCGGACCCGGCCCGCGTACGTCGTCGGGCTCCTGTGCCTCGTGATCGCCGGTGTTTCGTACCTCTGGCAGCCCCAGCTCAACACCGCCAACGGCACGACCTTCGAGCGCGAGCAGAAGGTGAACGTGTTCGTCGCGCGCTGGACGATGATCCCGTGCGAGGTGGTGAAGGGCCGCCCGGCCACGGAGTTCGAGCTCGCGACCGGGCGTTGCGGCGCGAAGAGCCCGCGTCCCACCGAGAACCGCCCGGCGTTCCCGCAGAAGAACCCCTACCTCGGTCTCGTGCTCGCGATCTTCTTCCACGCGGGCTTCGAGCACCTTGCCGGCAACCTGTTCATCCTGTGGATCTTCGGCCGCGACCTCGAGGACAAGCTCGGCCACTTGGGCGCGCTCGCGTTCATCCTCGGCACCGGGGTGGTGGCGAACCTCGTGTTCGCGCTGCACCGCGCCCACGACGTCGTCCCCGGTCTCGGCGCGTCGGGCTCGGTCATGGCGGTCCTCGGCTTCTGTCTCGTGCTCTGGCCGCGCGATCGGGTCCGCTCGCTCTCGATCCTGCCGCCGATCCTCGTCGATCTCCCCGCGTGGCTGGTGATCGGGCTCACGGCCGCGGCCGACGGGTTCCGGAGCCAGTCGTCCTCGCGGGTCGGCATCGCGTGGGACGTGCACCTCAGCGCGCTGGCCTGCGGGATCCTCATCGGAGGGCTGGTGCGCCTCCGCGAGCGACGGCGGCTTCGGCGGCGCTTCGGCGCGCTGGTCGACGTCGCCGCTCGCGTCGAGGATCCCGCGGTCGTCACCGGCGACCTCGCCCCGGGCTGGTACGACGATCCCTGGGTCCCGAACCGGGGTTGGCGCTGGTGGGACGGCTCGCAGTGGACCCGGGCGGCGAAGCGCGGCGGCCGTTGCCCGGAGGTCGTCCCCGAGGGCGGACTTCCCGTTCCGGCCGCAGGATCCCCGGCCTGACATCACCGGGGTACGCGTGTGCAATAGGTTCCGTCGCCGCCGCGCGCGGGTGACGAGAGGCGTCCTGATGTACCAGTGGGTCCGATCCCTGAGCGCCCGATCGACGGCCGGCGCCTCCGCGCCGGTGGCGGTCGCATTCGTGGGAATGGTGTTCCTGAGCGTCGCGGCCCTGTCCGCGTGCAGCGGCACCACCTCGAACGCGGCGTCGCACCGTGGAGCCCGGACCACGGTGACCGCCCGAACCACAGCGCCGTCGACCTCGGTCCCGGTGACCGTGCCGGCTACCTCCGCGGGCACGACGACCACCACGCTGGCGCCGTCGAATCCATCGGCGGGCATCTACGCCTACACCGGCGTCGGCCAGCTGTCGCCCGCGGTGGCGGGCGTGCCGACACGGGTCTACGTACCCAACAGCGACGACAACACCGTCGACGTGATCGATCCCAACACGTACACCGTGGTCGACCACTACGCGGTCGGGGACCTGCCGAACCACGTCGTCCCCTCGTGGGACCTGCACACGCTCTACGTCAACAACACCAAGGGCAACTCGCTCACACCGGTCGATCCCGTGTCCGGCAAGCCCGGGCTGCCCATCCCGGTGACCGATCCCTACAACCTGTACTTCACCCCCGACGGCTCCCGCGCGATCGTCGTGGCCGAGCGCTTCCAGCGGCTCGACTTCCGCGATCCGCACACCTGGGCGCTCATCGGCAGCGTCGACGTGGGACACAAGGGCCCGAACCACCTGGACTTCAGTCCCGACGGCAAGACCCTGCTCGTGGCGTGCGAGTTCTCCGGTTGGGTCGTGCGGGTCGACGTCCAAACCATGAAGGTGACGGGCGAGGTGAACGTGGGGGAGCAGCCCATCGACACCCGCATCTCGCCCGACGGCTCGGTGTACTTCGTGGCCAACCAGGGACGCAACGGCGTGTCGGTGATCGACCCCGTGGCGATGAAGGAGCTGCAGTTCATCCCGACCGGCCGCGGTGCACACGGCGAGTATCCCAGCCGCGACGGCACGAGGCTCTACGTGAGCAACCGGGGCGAGGGCACGATCTCGGTCATCGACTTCGCGACCCGGTCGGTGGTCGCGAAGTGGACCATCGGCGGAAGCCCCGACATGGGTGGCGTCAGCGCCGACGGCAAGCAGCTCTGGTTGAGTGGTCGCTACAACGGTGTGGTGTACGTCGTCGATACGACGTCGGGCGCCCTGCTGCACACGATCAAGGTCGGCCGCGGCCCGCACGGTCTCGCGATCTTCCCGCAGCCGGGTCGCTTCAGCCTGGGCCACACCGGCAACTACCGCTGACCGGGCGGTAGCTTCCGAGGTATGACCGACGACGAGACCCTCCGGGCCGAGGCCATCAACGCGCTGCGCTACTCGTTCACCGCTACCGCGCTGCACAAGCTCCTCGGGTTGCGGATGCTGCCGACGGGCGACGACGTCACGATCGTCGAGATGCCCGTGGGCGAGGCCGCGTTCAACCAGTCGGGCAACCTCCACGGCGGTGCGATCGCCACGCTGATCGACGTCGCCAGCGGAACGATGGCCGCCCGGGCCGCCAACTTCATCCCCGGCGTGAACACCGTCGTCACCGCCGACCTGCACGTGCGGTACCTCGGCCGGCCCAAGGGTGACACCATCCGGGCCGAGGCCAGGCCGATGCGGGTCGGTCGTCAGCTGGTGATCATCGAGTGCCGGGTGCTCGACGACGAGGAGAACCTCATCGCGTTCGCCGACTTCGCGTCGATGCTCGTGCCCAAGCGGGAGCCGCTGAAGGCCGACGTCGGCGGAGATGCCGCCGCGCCCGACCTGTAGCCGACCCTCAGTCGAGGTCCTGGCGGGCGAAGGTGCGGGGCTCCCGACCGGCCAGGAGCCAGCCGGCGGCGGTGGCGGCCAGCGGCAGGCCGACGACCAACGTCAGCAGCGAGACGACCGGTACCGGCGCGAGCCGGCCCAAGTCGGTGCGGAAAGCGGCCAGCAGCGCGACGTACGCGCCCACCGTGCCCAGCACGACGCCGGGCACCACGAGCGCGGCTGCGGTGCTGGCCGACAGCGCCCGGCGGGTCGTTGCGCCCGCGCCGGTGGCGGTGAGCGTCCGGACGTCCCTGGCCGACTCACCCCGGAGCAGCGCAAGGGCCATGCCCGCGATGGCCAGGGCGAGAAGCGCACCGATGAGCGTGGCCCCCGCGCGCACCGACGACAGCCCGGCCTGCGCGGTGCGGGTCTCAATCGCCAGACCCGCGGCTGCGGCCGCGGATCGGGCCGCCGCGATCTGCGAAGCCGTCAACGGCTTCGTCGACTCCACGATCCACCCGGATCGCGCGGGGACCCAGCCGTGGCGGCGCATGGCGGCCTCGGTGATCAAGGAGCTCGGCGCCGACGTCTGCGAGGGGAGGCCCGTCACCCGCTGCGTCGGCGGCGCGGTCTTCGCGAGCCCGCGAACCTGGTTCACGTCCACCAGGTACCGGGGCTCGTTGCTCGCGCTGAGCACGTCGGTGCGCTCGTGTACTGAGGCCGCGTCGATGCCGTAGAGCGCGAGGACCTGAGGCGTCGCGACGTACGGGTAGCCGCGGAAGTCGATCCCGTTGCTCTTCACGGCGAAGCCCAACGCGATCGGCTCGCGTCGGGCCGGGTCGACGGCCGGGTCGGAGCTGACGGCGACGTCGAGCGGAGCGGAGGTGGCGCCTCGGCCGAGCGTCGCGATGACCCGGGCCGCGCGCCGGTCCAGGTCGGCCCGCTGGGTTGCGGTGAGGTCGGGGTTCGGGCTGGTACGGGGATCACCGACCTGGATGAGCAGCTCGCGGTTCGACAGATTCGCCGCCGTGGGGCGGTCCCGACTGGCGGACGCGATGACCACGGTGCCCACGGCGATGCTGATGCTGAGAGTGATCGCCGCAAGCGTGGCGGCGGCGCGGGCCTGGTGCCGCGCCAGGTCGCGCACC
>JAODBH010000109.1 GCA_025463865.1 Actinomycetes bacterium
GCCTTGATGCCGGTCTGCAGCGGCTCGTGCACCGGCTGCCGGCCGACGATGCCCGGCGCCTGCACCTCGAGTCGACGCTCCTCGGTGGAGTTCAGCGGGCCCTTGCCGTCGATGGGCTGGCCGAGGCCGTTGACGACGCGTCCGATGAGCTCGTTGCCCACCGGCACCGAGAGGATCCGGCCGGTCGCCCTGACTGCGCCGCCCTCCTCCACGTGGCTCGCCTCGCCGAGGATCACCGCACCGATCGACTCTTCGTCGAGGTTCAGCGCCAGGCCCAGGGTGCCACCCTCGAACTCGAGCACCTCGTTCACCGAGGTCTCGGGGAGACCGTGGACGCGCGCGATGCCGTCCCCGACCTCGAGCACGCGACCGACGTGGGCCGCCTCGAGGGAGGGGGTGAACGTCGAGACGTGCTTCCGCAGCGCGGCTGCGATCTCGTCGGCGTTGATGGTCAGCTCGGGCATCAGATCTGCTCCCGCAGTTGTTCCAGCCGGTGACGGACGGAGCCGTCGATCACGAGGTCGCCCACCCGGGCGACGATCCCACCGAGCACCGACGGGTCGACGACGACCTTCACTTCGACGTCTTTGCCGGTCGCACGGTTCAGTGCGTCGCGCAGGCGTTCGGTCTGCTCGGGGGTGAGCTCGATCGCGCTGCGCACTTCCGCCACCGCGCGCCGCTGCTCGGCCGCGGCCAGCTCGACGAAGCGGTCGATGATGGCCGGCAGTTCGCCGGCGCGGCCCGCGGCCACGATGAACGAGGCCAGCGCGGAGCTGGTCTGGAGTGCCTTGCCACCGAGGAGGTCCTCGACCAGGGCCACCCTTCGCTCCGAGGGGAGCGCGGGATCGGTGAGCGCGGCCCGCAGCTCGTCGGACCCTTCGAAGGTCCGCGCGAAGCGGAACAGCTCGTCTTCGATGTCGGCCAGGTGTCCCTCGGCGCGGCTCACCTCGAGCAGCGCGTTGGCGTAGGCCTCGACGCGCGGGGTCGACGGCACGACTAGTTGCTCCCTACCTGGTTGATGTAGCTCTCGATGAGCGCGGTCTGCGTCTGGCGGTCGAGGTTGCGCTCGACGACCTTCTCGGCCAGCTCGATCGACAGCTCGGCCACCCGGCCCTGGAGGTCGCTCATGGCCCGCTGGGTGGCGAGCCTGATGTCCTCCGCGGCGCGGGCGCGCAGCTCCGCGATCTCGCCTTCCACCGCGGCGATGCGCTCCTGGCGCACACCCTCCGCCTGCAGGCGGGCTTCCTCGATGATGCGGCTGGCGTCGTTGCGCGCCTCGGCGAGCTGACGCTTGTAGTCCTCGAGCGAGGTCTCGGCTTCCATGCGGGCGGCCTCCGCCTTCTCGAGGTCTTCGCTGATCTTGTCCTGACGGGCCTTGAGGGCGGCCCGGATCGCGGGCCACGCCTTCCACGCGAGCAGCGAGAAGACGATGACGAACGCGATCGCGGCCCAGAGGATCTCCTTGCCCTCGGGGAGGATCGGGTTCTTCGCCTTGACGCTGACCTCGGTGGCTGCGAGCAACAGGGTTGCGAACACGGTGGTCGCCTCCCCTAGCTCTTGGCGAGGAAGAAGAGCACGAACCCGAACAGCGCGAGGGCCTCGGTGAACGCGATACCGAGGAACATCGTGGTGCGGATCGTGCCCTGCATCTCGGGCTGGCGGGCCATGGCCTGGATGGCGTTGCCGACCACGAGGCCGATGCCGATGCCCGGGCCGATGGCCGCGGCGCCGTAGGCGATACCGGCACCGATGGACTGGAGACCTGCCTTGAGGTCAGGTTGCAGCTGGGTGGCGGCAACGATGAGCTGGGACATGGTGGTTTCTCTCCTGTTGGTTGTGAAGGTGTGCGTTAGTGATCGGGGTGGAGCGCGTCACCGAGGTAGACCGCGGTGAGCAAGGTGAAGATGTAGGCCTGCAGGAAGGCGACCAGGATCTCGAACCCGGTGACGCCGATGTTCAGGAGGAAGGGCCCGACCGCGATCACCTTGAGGATCCCCGGGTTGGTGTCGAGCGCGTAGGCGGTCAACAGGGCGAGCGCGGTCAGCAGGATGTGGCCCGCCATCATGTTGGCGAGGAGTCGGACGGCCAGCGAGAACGGCCGCACGAGGAACAGCTGCACGAACTCGATCGGCGTCACCAGGATGTAGAGCGCCTTCGGCACGCCCGGCGGGAAGAGGTGGCCGGTGAGGTACTTGAAGCCCTGGTTCTTGAACCCGGTGACCAGGTACACCGCATAGACCAGCAGGGCCAGGAAGCCCGGGATGCCCATGCGCGAGGTCGGCGGGAACTGGATCCCCGGGATGACCTCCCAGAAGTTCAGGAAGAGGATGAACAGGAAGAGCGTCCCGAGGAACGGCGTGAAGCGCCCGGCGTCGTGGCCGACGACGTCCTTGGTGATGCCGTTGTCGATGAACTCGTAGGTCATCTCGACGACGTTCTGCACTCCGCCCGGACGCAGCGCTCGCTTGCGGCTGCCGAGGATGAAGATGGTGACGATCATCAACGAGGAGATGAGGACGAGGAGGACGGTCTTGTTGATCGCCAGGGGCGAGCCGTTGAACCAGAGGTCCTTCCATCGGAAGAGCTCGTCGATGGGCGGGAAAACGAATGCGCCGAGCACGGGCACTGCTGACCTTCCTACTGCCGGCCCGGCTTCAAGCCGGGGAAGCCAAGGGTGAGGCTCACGTGGCGCATCTCCCACGTGAGCAGAGCCAGATGGACGATGGCGATGGTGAGCACGAGGACCGGGATGTCGATCCAGGACACGTTCTCGAGCGCGAGGGCGATGGCGAACAGCAGCCCGATCCGCACGATGTAGCCGCCGAGCACGACGCCCATGACCGCGCCGGGCGAACGACGCGCGGTGTAGCTGATGAGGCGGGCCGCGAGCAGGAAGTTGAGGGCCACGAGCACGAGCCCGATGGCCGCGCTGATCAGGCCGTCGACGCCCCGGACGACCCCGGCGACGAGGAGCACGGCCGGCGAGACGATGAGGAGTCGCCGGACGAGGTCGCCCGCGATCTGACCCTCGTACGCCGGGTCCGATTCGGCCAAATCCGTGGTGGCCGGTGCCGTCATCGCATGCCTCGCGCCCACGGCTTCCCTTCATCGTGGCGTTCGATGCGGCCCCGGTACTCGTAGAACGCGGTCACGCAGGCCGCGAGGACACCGAACAGGCCGAACACGAGCATGAACAGCGGTGAGGTCCTGAGCTTGCTGTCGAGAAAGGCACCGAGGAGACCGAAGAGCACGGGGCCCACGACCAGGGTCAGCGCCTGGGTCAGCCCGTCGCCGTAGCCCTTCTTCTCCCGTGCCGACTGATCGGCTGCGTCCACCCGGGAATTCCCTCCGTCGCCTGGGCGCGTCACAAGCAATTCCGCGCTTGTGAATGTATTCGCAAGCTACCGGACCCCCCTTCGAAACGTCAACTCGGAGGCGGGTTCCGGGCGATTTTTTCGCCGTCGGGGACCCTACCAATCCGTCAGTGGCCGCGCCGGGCCGCGCGACGGGGCTCCAGCTCGACGACTTCACCCGAACCGTCCGTCGTGTCCGGTTCGGCCGGCGCGGCACGGGCGCTGCGGACGCCCGGGTGGAAGTAGATGTAGAGGAGCAGACCGAGCGCGACCACCGCCAACGGCACCAGCGAGTTGCCCCGGTTGGTGAACGTCGGGAGCAGCACCACCGCGGAGAGCAACGCGGTCCACAGCCAGAGGATGACCACCGCGCGACGCGGGCCGTGCCCCATGCGCATGAGCCGGTGGTGCAGGTGCTCGTGGTCAGCCTGGGCGAACGACTGGCGCCGGACCACGCGGCGCAGGAACGAGAACGCGGTGTCGAACATCGGCACCCCGAGGATCACGAGCGGGATGGCGAGCGGGGCGAAGTAGAAGTAGGTCTGGCCGCTGAACGGGTCGGCGGTGCGACCCCCGACGGTGATGGTGGTCGTGGCGAGGAGCAGCCCGAGGAACATGGCCCCGGCGTCGCCCATGAAGATGCGCGCCGGATTGAAGTTGTGGGGCAGGAAGCCGACGCAGATGCCCACCGTGATCGCGGCGACGAGCGGGCCCATGTTCGAGCCCTCGAGCAGCCCGGCCTTGAACAGGCGGTCGGCGTACAGGAACATCGCCGCGCCCGCGATGAGCACGATCCCCGCGGCGAGGCCGTCGAGGCCGTCGATCAGGTTGATGGCGTTGGCCATGATCACGACGGTCAGGACGGTGACGAGCGGCGCGAGGTCGGGCGACAGGACGACGTACTCGTAGCTCGCGAAGGGGACGCGGAAGTAGAGCATCGTGACGCCGAGGAGCGAGAGGATGCTCCCGCTCAGCACCTGGCCGGCGATCTTGGCCGGGGGCGAGACCTCGCGGAGATCGTCGATGGCGCCGACGACGAACATCACCGCGCCGGCCAACAGCAGGCCGAGGGGCTCGGTGTCGTCGGCGAAGATCTCGTGGAACTGCCCGAGCCGCGACGCCACCGCCATCGCCACCAGGAACCCGACGAACATGGCGGCGCCGCCGAGCGACGGCGTGGGCTTCGTGTGGATGCTGCGGGGGCCGGGCATCGCGATCGCCCCGATGCGCGGCGCGACCCGGCGCATCACGAACGTGAGCAGGAAGGTGACGACCGCGGCGACCCCCGCGACGGTCAGATACCCGGGCAAGGATCCCTCAGCCGATCATGCGGGCAGGTCGGGGTACGGGACGAAGCGCCCGCAGAGGTCGGCGGCCTGGGCCTTGACCTCTTCGGCGATGTGCTCGTCGTCGACCTTGCGCAGGACCTGGGCGATGAGCGAGGAGATCTCCTGCATCTCGGGCTCGCGCATGCCGGCGGTGGTGACCGCGGCGGTGCCGAGCCGGAGCCCGCTCGTCACGAAGGGCTTCTCCGGGTCGTTCGGGATCGCGTTCTTGTTGCAGGTGATGCCGGCGCGGTCGAGGGCCTCCTGCGCGACCTTGCCGGTCACGCCGAACGGGCGGAGGTCGACGAGCATCAGGTGGTTGTCGGTGCCCCCGGAGACGATGCGGAAGCCCTCGGCGGTGAGCGCGTCGGCGAGCGCGGTGGCATTGCGCACGATCGCGGCGGCGTAGTCGCGGAACTCGGGGCGCAGCGCTTCCCGGAACGCCACCGCCTTGGCCGCCACGACGTGCATCAGCGGTCCGCCCTGCAGGCCCGGGAACACGGCCTTGTCGATGGCGGCGGCGTACTGCTCGCGGCACATGATCGCCCCCGCCCGCGGGCCCCGCAGGGTCTTGTGGGTGGTCGTGGTCACGACGTCGGCGTACGGGATCGGCGACGGGTGCACGCCCCCGGCGATGAGCCCGGCGATGTGCGCGGCGTCGACCATCAGGAGCGCGCCGCAGGCGTCGGCGATCTCACGGAACGCCTCGAAGTCGATGATGCGCGGGTAGGCGGTGGCGCCGGCGATGATCATCTTGGGCCGCTCGGCGACGGCGACGGCGCGCACCTCGTCGTGGTCAATCCGTTCGGAGTCGCGGTCGACGCCGTAGGAGACGAAGTCGTAGAGGCGACCGCTGAAGTTCACCGGCGAGCCGTGCGTGAGGTGGCCGCCCTGGTCGAGCCGCATGCCCATCACCTTGTCGCCCGGTTCGAGCAGGGCGAGGAACGCGGCCATGTTGGCGTTGGCTCCGGAGTGGGGCTGCACGTTGGCGTGCTCGGCGCCGAACAGCTCGCAGAGCCGGTCGCGGGCGAGCTCCTCGGC
>JAODBH010000145.1 GCA_025463865.1 Actinomycetes bacterium
GACCCGCCCGCGACTCCACCCGCCGAGGTCGTCGCCCCGCCCCCGGATGCACCGGGCGACGCCGCAGGAGTTCCGCCGGCGCCCGTGGTGCCACCCGCGCCTCCCCCGATCGACCGGCCTCCGCCACCGCCGCCGCCCGCAGCCACGAGGAGACCCGTCGACGCATCGGGGCGCGTCCCGAACACGAACGAGCCACCACCACCCGCCGCGCCCCCGATGTTCATCAACATCGCGGTTCCGCCACCGCCGCCGCCGCCGTACGCAGCCGACGCCCCTGGACCGCTGGGGTTGCCTGCGCCTCCCGCCGCACCGACCACCACCGTGATGGTGCTCCCCGGAACGACCGGGACCGTTGCCGACGACCTCCCGCCGGCGCCACCCGCCGTGCCGTTCGCTCCCGCGCCCCCGGCCGCGCCCGACACGGTCACGGTCGCGGTCGTGACGCCGGCTGGGACCGTCCAGGTCTCGGGCGCTCCGGTGACGGCAAACGTGACGGTGCAATCGCGGGCGACGCAGGACGACGTGGACGCGAATGCGGGGACGGCGCCCGACGATCCCCACGCGGCGACAAGCGTTCCCACGCCCACGGCCAGCGTCGCGAGCAAGGGCATACCCCGACTGCGTGACCGCGCGCGATGGCCGACCGTCATGAAGCTCTCCCCTGCCGGCGGTTCCCGACGGAACCGCGCCGTGCCCGAAGCCCGGAGACTAAGAGCAGAACGGCCACGAGGGACGGATCTCGCCGCGTGTGCGCCGGCGCGGAACGACGGTTGACATTGCCGGCCCTCGGGCGGACGATCCGCGCGTCGGCGATCGAGCCGGACGAGGGAGGACCGATGCCGTACGCGTTCAGTCAGGACGTCCCGATCGATGCGGCGACGTATCACCGAGTATCGGGGCTGATCGGTGACGAGCCGCCGCAAGGAATGGTGTCCCACGTCGTCGTGGAGCTGCCCGACGGGGGTCTCCGCATCACGGACGTGTGGGAGTCCGAGGAGGCCTGCAACAAGTTCGGCGACACCCGACTCATGCCGGCGCTCCGCACGGTTCTCGGCGACGAGATGATGGATATGCCGCCACCTCCGCGTGAGGAGCTGGCGGTCGTCCACGTCTGGCAGCCCTAGCTGCGGCTACGGCTCGATGATGACCCGCAGCGCGCCCGTCGACTTGTCGGACGCGACACGGAACGCCTCTTCGGCGTCCTCGATGGGGAAGCGGTGGGTGATCAGCGCGTCGACGAAGCCGGGATCGGCGGCGAGCATCGCCGCGGCCTCGTCGAAGTCGGTTGTTGCTCCGTGTCGGCAGTAGCCGAGCGACGGGACGGTCCGCAGCTCCTTCGTGAAGCACTGCTGCTGCGGCCAGGACACCTCGGGACCGAACACTCCGAGCACGCCCATCGTCCCGCCGGGCCGCGCCAGCTCCACGCTGCGGTAGAGCCCGCTCTCGGATCCGGCGGCCTCGATCACCACGTCGTAGTTGCCCGACGGCGCGGTGGCGCCGAGGTGCTCGCCGAGCGCGATCTGATGCGGATACCGCGCCTCGAGTGAGACCTCGTCCGCACCCATCGTCTTCGCGGCCGCCACCGCCATGAGCCCGATCGCTCCCCCACCCACGACGGCGACACGCCGGCCGGGCCCCGCGCCGGCGAGGCGCGCTGCGTGCCAGGCCACCGCGGTCGGCTCGACGAGACACGCACTGCCGGCGTCGAGTCCGGCCGGCAACGCCTTCAACGACCGGGCGGGAGCGCGGAACCATTCACTCATCCCGCCGTCGGCCATGATCCCGAGCGCCGAGGTGCCGACGGTCGCGCAGTGGTTGTAGTCGCCCGCGAGGCAGTGCTCACACTCGTCGCACCCGAAGATCGCCTCGATCGCGACCGCGGATCCGTCTTCGGTCACACCAGCCAGCTCGTGACCGAGCAGGAACCGGCTGCCGTACCCGATGTACATGAGGTCCGACGCGCAGATGCTGGCGGACCGGATCGCGATCATCTCGCCCGGCCCGTCGGGCTCGTCGACCTCGACCACCGAGACGCCGGGTGGAGCCGAACGAACTGCTCGCATGCCCACTCCTCCGGTCCCGGTGCCCGAGCGGCGATCCGGCGAGATCGTAATCCCGGTGGCTGGCCGGCGTCGGGGCGGAAGGGCGTAGCTTCTCCGTATGGCGGACAGCCACGTTGGCGACGGGAATCCGAACGCACTCGCGTTCACCACGCTCGACGACGCGATGGTCGCGGAGCTGCTCCCGTTCGGGTCAGTGCGCGAGATGAAGGTCGGCGAGTTCCTGTATCGGGCCGGCGATTCGATACCCGCCTTCTTCGTCATCCTCGACGGCAGCGTCGAGATGATCCGCGCGGACGACGAGCGCAAGGTCGTCATCCGTCACGGCAAGAACCGTTTCCTCGGTGAGCTGAGCCTGCTCACCGGGCAACGCGCGTTCCTGAGCGGCCGCGTCTCGGAAGCCGGACACGTCCTCGTCATCGAGCTCGCCCGGTTCCGCGAGCTCATGAGCACCAAGCCCGATTTCTCGGACACGGTCTTCCAGACCCTGCTCGCGCGACGCGAGCTGCTCCAAACCGGCGACGGCGCCGGAGCCATCCGCATCATCGGTTCGCGCTACTCCCCCGAGGCCATGGCCCTGCGCTCCTTCGCCACGCGCGCCGGCCTGCCCCACACGTGGATCGACCTCGAGGACGTCGACGACGTTCCCGTCTTCCTCGCCAGCATCGGGGCCCGGGCGAACGACGTACCGGTGGTCATCACACCCACGGCCCGACTCCGGCACCCGACCCCGGGAGAGCTCGCCTCCCATCTCGGCCTGACGTACCAGAGTGAACCCGGCTACCTCAGCGATCTCGTCGTCGTGGGCACCGGGCCCGCCGGCCTCGCGTCCGCGGTGTACGGCGCGTCGGAGGGTCTCGCGACCCTCGCACTCGACGCCTTCGGCATCGGCGGCCAGGCCGGCGCGAGCTCGCGCATCGAGAACTACGTCGGCTTTCCCAACGGCGTGTCGGGCGAGGATCTCGTCAGACGCGCCGGGGTCCAGGCCCTGCGGCTCGGCGCCCGGCTCAACGCGCCCTGCGAGGTCGCCGGTCTCCGGACCGACAGCGGCTTCCAGGTCATCGTGCTCGCCGACGGCAGTGAGATCTCGACCAAGGCCGTGATCATCGCGTCGGGTGCCCGGTACCGCCGGCTCGAGGTCGAGGACCTCGACCGCTTCGAGGGCGCCGGCGTCTACTACGCGGCCACCGAGCTCGAGGCCCGGGTCTGCCGGGACCACGAGGTGCTGGTCATCGGCGGCGGCAACTCCGCCGGCCAGGCCGCGATCTACATGGCCCAGCAGGGAAGCCCGGTGTCGCTGGTCGTCCGCCGGCGCGAGCTCGTGGAGACGATGTCCCAGTATCTGATCGCGCGCATCGAAGCCGATACCCGCATCGCGGTCCTGCACCACACCGAGGTGCGCGCGCTCCACGGCGACACCCACCTCGAGCAGGTGACGCTCGAGGACAACCAGACCGAACGTCGGTGGACCGTCCCGTGCCAAGGGCTGTTCTGCTTCATCGGCGCGATCCCCGCGACGGCATGGCTCGCCGACTGCGTCGCGCTCGACCGGTCCGGCTTCGTGCTGACGGACCGCTCGCTCCCCGAGGACTTGGTCACGGCCGGCCCGTTCGCAGCGCGCGACCCCCTACCGCTCGAGACCTCGCTACCCGGCGTCTTCGCGGTCGGCGACGTTCGAAGCGGCTCCCTGAAGCGGGTCGCCGCCGCGGTCGGAGAAGGATCGAGCGCGGTGCGCTCCGTCCACGACTACCTCGCCATGCATTCCTGAACCAGCGTCCAGTGCTCCCACCTGCAGCGGAACCGCGATCCGGCCCGCTCCGAGGCAACGGTTCGGGGGAGATGACCGGAGAATTGCGGTACGGTCGCCGCCTTCACCCGTCACTTAGTGGGGACACCCAGTGACCTCCGGCCGGACCCGCCGGAACTTCGTCGCCTCCTCTGAGCTCATCTTCGAGGAGCCCCATGTCCCCAGCCCGAACGCTCCGTCCGACCGCGGTCGTGTACTGCGAAGGCAACTTCGCAGCGCCCGATGGCAAGACGGCCAACGGTTTGGTCCGGCACTCCGAGACCTACGAGATCGTCGCGGTGATCGACAGCACGAAGTCGGGCCTCGACGCCGGTGAGGTGCTCGGCGACAAGCCGAACTCCATCCCGATCCTTGCCGACCTGGACGAGGCCGTCGCCGCGGCCGGACGGGTCCCCCACTCCTTCATCTTCGGGGTCGCGCCGTCGAGCGGCATGCTTTCGCCGACCGAACGCGCGCTGATGCTCGAAGCGATGAGCCGCGGCATGCACCTCGTCAACGGCCTCCACGAGTTCCTCAACGAGGATGCGGAATTCGCGGCTGCCGCGATGGCGCACGGGGTCACCATCCGCGACGTCCGCAAACCGCGCGCCAAGAAGGACCTCCGGATGTTCTCGGGCCGCATCGGCCAGGTGACGTGCCCGCGCATCGCGGTGCTCGGAACCGACGGCGCGATCGGCAAGCGGACGACGGCCACGATCCTGACCCGAGCCCTCAACGACCGCGGCATCAAGGCGGTGCTCGTCGGCACCGGCCAGACCGGTCTCATCCAGGGCGCCCGGTACGGCGTGGCGCTCGACGCGATCCCTTGCCAGTTCTGCTCGGGCGAGATGGAGGCAGCGGTGGTCGACGCGTTCGAGGGCGAGCACCCCGACGTGATCATCATCGAGGGGCAGGGAGCGCTCAGCCACCCCGCCTACCTGACGTCGAGCTTCATCCTCCGCGGCAGCCGGCCTCAGGGAGTGATCCTGCAACACGCCCCCGCACGCGAGTGGCTGGGCGACTTCCCGGAGATCGCGATGCCCACGGCCGAGAGCGAGATCAACCTCATCCAGACCTTCGCCGACACGACGGTCGTCGGCCTCACCATCAACCACGAGAACATGACCGACGCCGAGGTCACCGCGGCGATCACGCTCTACGAGTACGAGCTCGGCATCCCGGCGACCGATGCGCTCACCCGCTCCCCGGAGCGCCTGGTCGACATGGTGCTGCGGGCCTTCCCCGAGCTCGAGCCGGAGCCCGCGTCCGCCACGACATGACGACGGCGCGTCGGGACGCGACCACGCCGAGGCTGGAGATCCGCCTCGACCGGATCCGCCACAACGCCCGCACCCTCGTCCGACGACTCGGGTCACGCGGCATCTCCGTCACCGGCGTCACGAAGGCGACGCTCGGGTCACCCGAGATCGCGCGCGCGATGCTCGCGGCCGGGGTCGTCGGTCTCGGCGAGTCGCGGGTGGAGAACATCGAAGCGATGCGACGATCGGGGATCGACTCCCCCATGACGTTGCTGCGGTCACCGATGATGAGCCAGGTCGACCGCGTCGTGGCGTCGGCCGACGTGAGCCTCAACTCCGAGCCCGAAGTGCTGGCCGCGCTGTCGGCGTCGGCCGTCGAGCAGGACCGCACGCACGGGGTCGTCCTCATGGTCGAGCTCGGAGACCTCCGCGAGGGCATCCTTCCCGCCGACCTCGAGTACGTCGCGCGCGCGGTGCTCGCCCTGCCCGGTCTCGTCCTGCGGGGCATCGGCACCAATCTCGCCTGCCAGAGCGGCGTCTCACCCGATCCGCGCAACATGGCGGAGCTGTCGTGTCTCGCGCGCACGATGGAGACCGCGCTCGGCGTGCACTTCGACCTCGTCTCGGGCGGCAACTCCGCGAACCTCGACTGGGTCTTCGCAAGCGACGACGTCGGCCGGGTCGACAACCTGCGCCTCGGCGAGTCGATCCTCCTCGGTTGCGAGCCGCTACGCCGACGGCCGATCGACGACCTGCACACCGACGCGATCACGCTCGTCGCCGAGGTCATCGAGTCGAAGGCCAAGCCGTCGCAATCGTGGGGCGAGATCAACCAGACCGCGTTCGGGCTGCAGGCGGCGGCCACCGACCGCGGGACGACGAACCGCGTGATCCTCGCCCTCGGGCGGCAGGACGTGGACCCTGCGGGCCTGGTCGTGCCGCCCGGGATCGAGATCCTCGGAGCGAGCAGCGACCACATCGTGCTCGACGCCGGTCAGACCCACGTCGCCGTCGGGTCCGAGATGAGCTTCCAGCTCGACTACAGCGGGCTGCTCCGCGCCATGACGTCGCCGTTCGTCGCTCGACGCTTCTCCGACCCGGCCCCGACCTAGAGAGTCAGCCCACGCGATGCAGCGTGTTGTGGTCGGTGTGCGGGAACGGCTCGGGGAACTCCTTCATCTGCAGCATGGTCGTCTCCGCGTACGACCAGGTGTCGGCTTCGACCGTGATGAGGACGTCGTAGCTCAGCGTGCTCGCGTTCACGGCGAGGTACTTGTTCTCGCCGATCGTGTACTGGGCCCCGCCCTGCTTTGCCGACAGCGTGAAGCTCACGGCGTCGGGCGCGGCCACGCCACCGGCGAGCACCGTGATGCCGCGGGGAACGACGAAGCCGCGCATGACCTCACCCGTCGCGGCATCCCACAGCCAGTAGCCGACCTCGGTGTGGAACGGGTTGGTCTCGTCGCCGCGCCACATCGCACTCTTGTAGTCGAGGCCGTAGAGGCTCTGGCTCCCGTTGTCGACGGGGCCGAACGGCTTGAGCGAGAGCTTCTCCAGGTAGGGAGTCTCGATCACCTTCTCCTCGGAGTGCCGGTAGGCGCGGTCGAGACCGCCGGTTCCTTCCCAGTCGCCTGCCAGTGCCCCGAGGGGACCCCAGTCATCCGCCACGTCCGTTGCTCCTCCGTCGCCGTTCGAACCACGGGAGCGTAGGCGCACCTCCACCGACGCGTCGGCTCGAAGGAGCTCAGCGCACGGTGACGCCGCCGGCTCGGGCCACCGCCTCCAAACGCGAGTGCACGTTCAGCTTGTGCAGGATGCTGCGGATGTGGTTCCGCACGGTGTGCACGCTGACGACGAGTTCCGAAACGATGTCCGAGGTCGACTTTCCCTGGGCCAACAGACCGAGGACCTCGCGCTCGCGACTGGTCAGCGACACGAGCGGACCGTCGATCGTGCGGGCCGATGGTTCGGGTCCGGACCGACTGGCGATCACGGTCGCCCGCGTCTCGGACGAGATCCGGCGGATCGCAACCACCAGGTCGGGCGCGGTGCCATCGGGGAGATCGAAGTCGAGGAACACCACGTCGGGATAGAGGGCCGACTCGTCCCACGCCTCCTCGCGGGTGACCGCGACCCCGACGACCACGAGATTGGACTCCTCCGAGAGCGCTACCGCGATCGCTTCGGCCGCGAGCCGGCGGTGGACGAGCAACACCCGGTACGCGCCCTCGACGGGTCCCACGCGAGCCTGCCTTCTCGTCGGGAGGCATCACCCCGCTCAGGTTCCAGGGCCGCCCCTCGTTCCATCGCCACCAGGTAAACCGCGCCTCGCCGAAAAGGCAATGGCCGCCCCGCGCCGCGCGTCGCGTCAACGCAGCGGAAAGAAACCGTCGTGACGGGTCAAGGTCGCGTCAAAGCCGTACGTCCGGGCCGGAGGGCGTGCTTGGTTGGCCATGGGCCCCGCCGGGAGCGGCTCGGCGGCTTCCCGCTCCGCGGAGGTGACGAATGGCGACCGGGCTCCACACCGATGTCGATCTGGCCCAGTCCCAGTGCGACGACATCGTGCTCGCCGCGGGCGTCTTCAAGCCCAACGCGCCGGGTCGCACGGAGCTGAGCGGGTTCCGGGCGTTGAGCGAACGGCAGTTGCTCAAGAGCCGGGGCGCCTTCTTCGTGGAGCGAATGCTGCTCGCGGTGACCCCGATCGACGTGGTGGCGATCGCGCTGGGTCCCGTGTCCATCTGGCACCCCCGGCGACTCCTGTGGAAACGGTCGACCCTCCGCGCCACCCGGATCCCGGCGGTCGCGGAGACCTTCCGGCCCTTCGAGGTCGCGCTCTGCCTCCCACGTGCCGACGGGTCACCGCGACTCGAGGTCGCGCGGTACGCGGACGACGACGGCGCCTGGGACGTGATCGAGCGCCTGACGCGGCCCGCCCGGCCGTAACGACGCTCGCGCCGTTTCAGACCTCGGTGCGGCGGAGGTGGAGCCGTACGACGTTGCCGGCCCGCGACACGCGCAGTTGCAGCAGGTCGACCAATTGGTTCGCGATCCACAGGCCCCGACCGGAGTCCTGGTCGAGCATCGGGCGCGCCCGCCCGACCAGCGGGTCGGTGATCTGCCCGCTGTCGCGCACCTCGGCAACCAGCCCGTCGTCGACCGCGAAGACCCGGAGCAAGCCGCGACCGCCACCGTGTCGCACGCTGTTGGCGGCCGTCTCGTAGGTCGCCAGGACGAAATCGTCGATCCGGGAGATCGACGTGGTGCCCTGCGCGTGATGGTGCACGAGGTCACGCAACTCCGGAAGGGTCGCGTCGTCGAACACGAACTCGGCGAGCACGGCGTCCCGCTCGGGTTCCGGCAGCGGGTCGCCGAGGAGGGCGGTCATGTCGGGGCGGCACCGGTGTTCGGTCACCACGACACCACCGTCGACGACGACCGGATGGTTGCGACGGGCCTCGTCCAACACGGCCTCCGGCAGGACGGTGACGTCGTAGGGGCAGAGCAGCTCCCACGCCGGTGAGCCGCCGAAGGCGACGTTCAACAGCGCTTCGTGGACATGGCACTCGGCGAGCTCGGCCGGCGAGCGGCCCGCGTCGATCGGTTCGCCGATACCGCGGTAGCCCCGGCCGGCGGCACTGCTCGCGTCGACGAACTCCTGCCACGCGGGGATGATCCGGCTCGGGTTCTCGCCCACTTGCGCCATGTCCGCGAACTGCACCGATGCCGCGTCCGGCCCGAGGGCTCCGCGGAGCGCGGCGATCTTCGCCCCGCCGACGACGACGAGGATCGACTCGTCCCTGCGTATCCCCTCACGGATGAACTCCAGTGAGCCGCTCATGAAGCCGGCCTCACCGGAATACATCATCGCGATGTGCCGGAACACCGGGGCCTGACCGGCCGGGGCCATCGTCGGGTTCATGGGAGCAGCGCCCCAGACTCGGGATCGGAGCCGTACGGGGAACCTCCCGCGTCCGGACGACCGAAGCTACACCCGGGTCACACGACCTCGACGGCCGGCGCCGCGAACTGCGCGTTGTACAACCGGGCGTAGGCGCCGCCACGGGCCAGGAGATCGTCGTGGTTGCCCTGCTCGACGATGCGGCCGGACTCCATCACGAGGATGGTGTCGGCGTCGCGGATCGTCGAGAGACGGTGCGCGATGACGAAGCTCGTCCGGTTGGAGCGCAGCGCCGCCATCGCCCGCTGGATCAGCACCTCGGTCCGCGTGTCGACCGAGCTCGTGGCCTCGTCGAGGATCAGGATCCGCGGGTCCGCGAGCAGCGCGCGTGCAAACGCGACGAGCTGGCGCTGGCCCAGCGAGAGCCGCGAGCCGCGCTCGCCGAGCTGCGTCTCGTAGCCGTCCTCGAGGCGCTCGATGAACTCGTCCGCCCCGACCGCGCGCGCCGCTGCGATCAGTTCCTCGCGGGCGACGTCGGGGCGCGCGAACGCGATGTTCTCGGCGACGGTGCCGGCGAAGAGAAAGCCTTC
>JAODBH010000152.1 GCA_025463865.1 Actinomycetes bacterium
CGGCGGCCCACGCCGCAAGCCGCGCGCTCGCCGACGAACCGGCCACCATCGACGAGCCGGGCGGGGACGAGACCCCGGCCGTCGACCGGCCCGCGGCGGTCGACGACGCGAAGGCCGAGCCCGACGACACGCGGCGCGCGTGGCAGCGGGGTCGGGCCGGCACCGCGATCGGCCGGGCCGTGCACGCGGTGTTGCAGAGCGTCGATCTGGCCGACCCCGACGGCCTGGCGGCGATCGCCCACGCGCAGTCGCTGGCCGAGGGCATCCCCGGCCGCGAACGCGAGATCGAGCGGCTCGCCCGCTCGGCCCTGGGCGCACCGATCGTCGCGGAGGCGCGCGCGAGCGGGCGGTTCTGGCGGGAGGTGCCGGTGGCCACGCCGATCGGCGACGTGATCGTCGAGGGCTTCGTCGACCTGCTGATCGAGACTCCGGCCGGGCTCGTCGTGGTCGACTGGAAGACCGACTCGGTGCCGGACGAGTCGGCGATGGACGCCGCGGTCGAGCGCTACACGCTCCAGGGCGCCGCCTACGCGCTGGTTCTCGAACAGGTCCTCGATCGCCCGGTGGCGCGCTGCGTGTTCGTCTTCACCCGTTCACCGAAGGCGCTCGAACGCGAGGTCGCCGATCTCCCCGCCGCGGTCGCGGCGGTGCGGGCCAACCTCCGGCACCTCCAGTCACCTGCAGCCGTCACGGGCTGACCCGTGCCGCGCCCGATATCTGGCCGTGCGGACCTGCGCTCAGCTCGGGCGGACCGCACCCATGACGCTGCCCATCGGCTGGACCTTGACCACGTCACCGGTGTGCGGCGCCGCGATCACCAGGCCGTGACCGATGTACATCTCGACGTGCTGGCTCCCGCCGGGTCCGCGGAACAGCAGGTCGCCGGGGAGCAGCTGGTCGAGCGGCACCTTGGGGAACATGGCGTACTGAGCGCCGGAGTAGTGCGGCATCGAGACGCCGACGGAACCCCAGGCCATCATCGTGAAGCCCGAGCAGTCGAACGCGTCGGGCCCGGCGGCGGCGTAGACGTACGGCTTGCCGAGCTGGATCATTCCCCAGAGCATCGCGTCGAGCGCCTTCGGGCTCGCAAGGTTCCAGTCGCCCTGGATCTCGTCGGTGCCGACCCCGGTTCCGGCGACGATGCGGTCGGCGAGCAGGCTCCGGCTCACGAGTGCGGCGTACGGGGTGTAGTCGGGCTGGGGCGCCGGCGGCGTGATCGCCTGGTCGAACTGCATGGCCAGGGCCGTCGCGTTGGAGGGGGCGACCGGCGGGATCTGTGCCTGCAGGAAGTTCTGCACCGCGGTCGCCTGGGCGACCTGGTGGGCCCCGAGGGCTCCGAAGGCCAGGACGTTCGCCGACGACTCCGACGACAACGGTGTCGTCGGAGCCGTCTCGGCGAACCCGGCCACGGCTGTTGCGGTGATCATCGTGAGTGCCAGGCCCACGGTTGCTGCGAGGCGCACAACGGTGCTCAGTCGCGACATTGAAGATGGTCCGATCCGTCGGTGTATGCGCATCCTGCGAACGGGCGGTTCGAGGGTTCTCCGAACCGGGGGCTGCGCTGCCCCTCACCCGCAGTGACCATGGAACCGCGAATTCGGTCCTCGGCGCATGAGGCGGCCGACCCAATTCCGGGGTTCGATCGGGGGGAACATAGGGTCTCGAGCCGCACGATCGGGAATCGGAGGCAATCGTCCGCCTGGGTGGTGGCACGCCGCTCCGGGGTCCGCGCGGACCGCGACCAACGGGACGGGATGCCAGGGTCGGCGCCGCTCCGGCGGGTAGCTTCCCGGGGGTGATCGACCGTCGCGACTTCCTGACCAGCGCTTTCGCGGCATCGTTGGCGGTCGTGGCCGCCGCGTGCTCCGGCTCGTCATCCAAGGAGCGGGCGGCGACCACCCGTCCCCGGAGCCCCTCCACCGTCCCGCCGACGACGGCGACCACCACGACTCCGGCGCCCACGACCACGACGACCGACCCGGGAACGCCGGCCCGTTTCGTCGAGCGGGGCACGGCCGCGTCACCACCGCGCGTGGCGCTCACGTTCCACACCGGCCTCGGCGATCCGGGGCTGGTGCTCGACCTGCTCCACGCGGGCACCGCCGCTGCGGTGCCGATGAACCTGATGGTCATCGGCCAGTGGCTCGAGAGCAATCCGACCGTCGCCACCGAGCTCGTACAGGGCGACCACGAGATCGGCAACCACACCTATTCGCACCGCGCACTGCTGCAGCTGTCACCGGCCCAGGCGCTCATCGAGATCCAGCGCTGCGCCGACGTCCTGCAGCGCCTCGTCGGAACCAAGGGCCTGTGGCTGCGCCCGTCAGGCACCGAGACCTCGCAGACGTCGGCGGTGGTCAACGCGGCCGCGGGCCAGGCGGGCTACCCGGTGGTGCTCGGCTTCGACGTCGACCCGACCGACAACGCCGACCCCGGCGCGGCCGCGGTGCAGCAGCGCGTGCTCGCCACGATGCAGCCCGGATCCATCGTGAGCCTCCACAGCGGGCACCGGGGCACGATCGACGCGCTCGCCCCACTGGCCGCGTCGATCCGCGCCCGCGGCTACGAGCTCGTGAAGGTCAGCGACATCGTGAACCCGGCCCGTCCGTGAACCCGGGGAACGAGCCCCTTCCGACGGCTCGAGCCGCGCTGCGCCGCGCGGTCACCGCGCCCGGGCCCGTGCGTCACGCTGCGCTCAGCGCGCGACGGGTCGGGAGAAATGCTCGACCCAGACCTTGGTGTTGCTCGGATCGGTGACCATCGCGTGGAGCCCGCCCGTGCGCAGCGGTGTCGCGTCGATGCCCTCGCCCTCGCCGGGCGGGTGGACGATCTGGGCCACCCGGTCGACGTGGCCGGTCTTCAGGCTCACCCGGTAGACGTCGTTGTGGACGTCGGACGTGCAGATCCAGACCGCACCCGCGGCGATGCTCGCTCCCTGCGTGTGGTGCAGCAGCATCGAGAGTGCGAGCGGCGCGAGTGGCTTCCAGCCGTGGGCTACGTCGTAGCGGAGCAGCGCATCGCCGTCGAAGTGGTCCATCGTGTACGCGATCCGTGTCGCCGGGTCGACGGTCACGAAGGAGTTCTCGTGCTGGGGCAGCTCGATCGCGTCGAGAAACTGCAGTGTCCGCGCGTCGTAGCGGGCCGTGGCCTGATGACCCAACGAGTAGTCCTGCTGTTCGAACGGCACGTAGACGATGTTGCCGACCACGTCGATGTCGCCGACGTGGTTGTAACCGAGTGCGCGCCACTGCGCCGGGATGGCCGGTGCATTGCGGACCACGACGTTGAACTTCTCGTCGGTTCGGACGAGGACATCGGTGTCGGGTATCGGCGAATGCGTACCGGTGAGGATCCAACCGCCGCGGGTGCGCGCGATGCCCTGGTTGTAGAGCACGGAGATCGGCTGCTTCGATCGCAGATGAGCCTGCGGTGGCGCGGCACCGGCGCCGGCCGTCGCGGGGACAAGCGATACGAGAAGCACCGCGACGGCGGCTACGACTGGAGAAGGTCTCACCTTCATCGGTTACTTCCCTCGACGACGCGCCCGGTCTCCGCTGCGCCGACCGGCGACCTCCCGAATCGCCGGACGCGTTGCGCTGCGTTACCGCGGTGAGCGGGTCAGGCGCAGCGAAGTGGTCCCACCCTTTCACAGGCACCGGCTCACCGGTCGGTGAACGACCCCCGGTCTCTGCCCACTTTCAGCGCTTGGCCCTCGGGGGGAGAGGGACGAAGCCGCTGGTGCGCGCGACGTAGTCGTTGTAGCCGGGGCGCCGTTCGGCCATGCCCTTCTCGAGCGTGGGCTTCCCCGTGCCCTTCGCCAGCGTGTACGTCATCGCTACGGGCGACAGCAACGTGAGGACGCCGGGCAGGCTCTGGGCCGCGATCAGCCAGATTCCCCACCACACGCAGGCGTCGCCGAAGTAGTTGGGGTGGCGGGTGAAGTGCCACAGCCCCCGGTCCATCACCCGCCCCATGTTGGCCGGATCGGAGCGGAAGCGCTGGAGCTGGTAGTCGCCGACGGTCTCGAACCCGAAGCCGACGGCCCAGATCGCGGTGGCGATCCACGTCCACGCGTTCGGCCCGGAGCGTTCGTACATCGCAACCTGCACGGGCAACGAGATGAAGAACATGGCCGCGGCCTGCGCGGGATAGATCACCAGCAACGCGTGCATCGCCGCGCGGCGCGTGGAGCGGTCGAAGATCTCCTGGTAGCGCGGGTCCTCCCCCTGTCCCCGGCTCCGCCACGCGAGGTAACCGCCGAGCCGGAGTCCCCACAGCGCCACGAGCACGGTGACCAGGACGCGGCGCGTGGTGTCGCCGTGGCCGGCGGACCACACGAAGCTGACCACCGCGACCGCGACGAACCCGAGACCCCACGCGACGTCGATCACGTTGAACCGACCGATCGCCCGGCCGACCAGCCACGTCACCAGCAGGACGACGACCACGGCCGCCGCGCTCACGAGGAGGCCGGTGGCGAACCGGGCGCCCGAGAAGCCACTCGCCGCGATCACGACCGGCGGTGACGATCCCCGACGGCCCACTCGGCCCGGGTCGGTGCCATCCCGGACGAACCGCCGTCGGCCGGTTTCACCGCGAGGATCTGGTCGACGCCGGTGCTGCCGTCGTCGAAGGTCAGCAGCGCGCCGACGAGGTAGAGCCGCCACACCCGCGCGGTCTCCTCGCCGACGAGCGACACGGCCTCGTCCCAGCTCGCTTCGAAGGTCGCGTGCCAGGCCCTGATCGTCCGGGCGTAGTGCTCCCGCATGGCCTCGACGTCACGGACCTCGAAACCGCCCTGCTCGAGCAGCGCGACGGTCTCGCCCACCGGACGCATGTGCATGTCGGGCGCGATGTAGGCCTCGATGAACGGACCCCCACCGGGGGAGACGCCGCTGCGCGACATCTGCTGGATCACGACCCGACCTTCCGGCCCGAGCAGGCGGAACAGCGCGCCGACGAACGTGGGGTAGTTCTCCTTGCCGACGTGCTCGCCCATCTCGATCGACGTGGCCACGTCGTACGGGCCGTCGTCGACGTCGCGGTAGTCCTGGAGCCGCAGGTCGACCTGCTCCTGGAGGCCGAGGTCGGCGACGCGCTTGCGGGCGAAGTCGAGCTGCTCCCGCGAGAGCGTGACCCCGGTGACCGTGGCGCCGTAATCACGGGCCGCGTGGATGCTGAGTGATCCCCAGCCGCAACCGACGTCGAGCATGCGCATGCCCGGCTTCAACCCGAGCTTGCGGCAGACGAGGTCGAGCTTGTCGGTCTGGGCGTCGGCGAGGCCGTAGTCCGGTCCGTCCGAGGTCCAGTACGCGGAGGAGTACGCCATGCTCTCGTCCAGGATCAGCTCGTAGAAGTCGTTCGACAGGTCGTAGTGGTGCGCGATGACGGCCGAGTCCCGCAGCTTCGAGTGCAGCCGGCCCTTCACCTGCGCTTCCGACGTGGGGCGCTTCGGCGGCAAGCCGATCGCGCCGACGCCCGCGAGCGTGCCCGCCAGGCCGAGGTAGTCGCGGGGATGCAGCGCGAGGTGCTTCCCGTGCTCGCGGCCGAACCGCCGGAGCCGGCGGAAGCCCTCCTCGATGTCACCCTCCACGTCGAGGTCACCGGTGACGTAGGCCCGGGCGATGCCGAGCTCGTCGGGCTTCCAGAGGAACCGTCGCAGCGCGCGCCGCGACCGGATGACCACGACGGGACCACCTCCGGGTCCCCACTCGCTGCCGTCCCAGGCCCGGATGCGGCACGGAAGGTCGGTGCCGAGCAGCGCGGTGACGCGGTCGGCGAGCTTGCCGGCGATACCGCCGACGGTCTTGCTGGGGTCCGACATCAAGACGGACACCGTTCAGCCCGCCTTCCGGTCGAGCACGATCTGCACGACATCGAGGTAGCCGGCCGCGAAGCCGGCCTCCGCGTACGCGAGGTAGAAGTCCCACATCCGGCGGAACGCCTCGTCGAAGCCCAGCGCGTCGACCGCTTCGGAGCGGGCGTCGAAGCGCTCCCGCCAGAGCTGCAACGTGCGGGCGTAGTCCAGGCCGAACGCGTACGTCTGCTCGACCCGCAGCTCGGTGTGCTTGCGGGTCGTGTCGTCGATCGCCCGCAGGGAGGGCAGCGCGCCGCCGGGGAAGATGTACTTGTGCACGAACGTGTAGTCCTTGCGCGCCGCCAGCATCCGGTCGTGCTGAGTGACGATGGCCTGCAGCCCGACGCGACCGCCCGGAGCGAGCAGCCGGTCGATGGTCGAGAAGTAGGTCGGCCAATACCGCTGCCCGACGGCCTCGATCATCTCGACGCTCACCACCGCGTCGAAGGTTCCCTCGACGTCGCGGTAGTCGCACAGGTGGACGTCGACCCGGTCCTGCACGCCCGCCTCCCGGATGCGCTGCCGCGCGAGCGCCTGCTGCTCGCTCGACAACGTGACGGTGGTGACGGTCGCGCCCCGTCGCGCGGCCCGGATGGCGAGCGCGCCCCAACCGCTGCCGATCTCGAGCACCTTCGTGCCGGGGCCGACGTCAGTCACGTCGAGCAGCCGGTCGATCTTCCGGAGCTGCGCCCGGTGGAGGCTGTCGCCGGGTCCGAAGATGGCCGAGGAGTACGTCATCGACTCGTCGAGGAACTCGGCGAAGAGCTCGTTCGAGAGGTCGTAGTGCCGCGAGACGTTCTGTCGCGACCCGCGCAACGTGTTCTCCTCACTGCGCGGCTTGCGGGGCACGTAGAGGGCCCGGAGCTTCTGCATCCACTTCGGGATCAGCGTGACCGCAGCGGCCGCGAACGGCTTCATGGCCCGGCCCGGGTCGTCGGCGTCCCAGTCGCCCGCGACGTACGCCTCGCCGAAGCCGATCAGCGCGTCGGCGCCGACCCGGTGGAAGAAGGCGTCGCGGTGGATCGTGATCAGCGGCGCGTCGGCACCGCCGCGACCGATCCGCGATCCGTCGGGCATCTCGACGCGCAGGTCGAGCCGGCCGACGGCGTTGCGGAACAGGGCTCGCGCGATCGCCGCACGCACCGGCTTGTGGGGCACGGGTGGGACGTCCGTCCACGGGCCTTTCACTGCCGGCCTCGCGAGGTACGGGTCGTTCCGGGCGATGCTCATCGGACTCCCTCCTGGATGCGTTGGGGTGACCACTTGACGACGGGGATGCGGCGCAGCCACAGCCGCGCCCCTTCCCAGAGGATGAGCGCCATGACCCGCCAGCTCGGCAGCGGGTGGCGGACGGCCGCGCCGACGACCGAGTGCGTCGTGGGCCGGCGGTGACCGATAAGGGTGGCCGAGAAGACCCGAGCCCGCTCGGGACCACGCCGCAGGTGCACCGCGATCCGCAGGTCGTCGCCCGGCGGCGAGATCTCCAGCTCGTAGGAGCCGTCGACCGCGAAGAACGGCGACACGTAGAACTGCTTGTCCACGCCGGCCCGCCCACGCTCGTCGAGCTCCAGGAAATAGCAGTGCCGCTCGCCGTGTGTGTTCTGCACCTCCGCGAGGACACACCGGAGGTCGCCGCCGGGGGCGTAGCACCAGAAGAGCGTCAGAGGATTGAACGCGTAGCCGAAGCTGCGGGGGTTCGCGAGCATCAGGACGCGGCCGCCGGCGACGTCGACGCCGTGCTCGGCGACGTAGCGCCCGACATTGCTGCGGATGCTGCTGCGGGGGTCACCCAGGTGGTCGCGCGCCTCGAACCGTACGAGCGCGCCGAGCCCCCTGGGCGCGGCGGGCAGGTCGTCGAGGTCGACGAGCCACATCGTGTGCCGATAGGCGAAGTGGTGCGCGACCTGCTCGGTCCGGCCGTGGGCGATCCGGGTGTCGTAGAGCACGGGCGCGGTCACCACGTCACCCCGAGCGACGCCGCGGCGCGCACGCCGGAAGCGCAGCCGTCCTCGTGGAATCCCCAACCCTGATAGGCGCCGGCGAACGCCAGTCGATCGGTGTTCAGGGCCGGCATTCCCTCCTGTGCCGCAACGGATCGCGTCGTGTACACCGGGTGCCGATAGGTCATGCGCGCGACGACCTCGGCGTCGGCGATCCGTTCCGACCCGTTGAGGGTGACCACGTAGTCGGTGGGCTCGTCGAGCCGCTGCAGACGGTTCATGTGGTAGCTGAGCGTCACTGGCGCGCCGGCGCCCGAGCACGAGTCGAGCCGATAGTTCCACGAGGCGTAAGCCCGGCGGTCGTCGGGAAGCAACGACCGGTCGGTGTGCAGCACCGTGTCGTTGGTGGAGTAGTCGAAGGCGCCGAGCACGCGCTGCTCCGCGGCCGTGGGGTCCGGCAGCAGCGCCAGGGCCTGGTCGGAGTGGGTGGCGATCACGGCGGCGTGGTACTCGCGCAGGTCGTCCGACGCGTCGCGCACCTCGACCCCGCCGGTCACCCGGCGCACGCTGCGCACCGGATTGGCGAGCGACGTGACCGAGAGCTCCTTGCCGACGCGCTCGACGTAGCTGCGCGAGCCGCCGACGACCGTGCGCCACTCGGGTGAGCCCTTGATCGCGAGCAGACCGTGGTGCTCGAAGAAGGAGAACAGCGAGCGGGCGGGGTATTCGAACGTGGTCTCGGGTGGGCACGACCACACCGCGGCAACGAGCGGGACGAGGAAGTGGCGCACGAAGTACGGCGAGAAGCGGCGGGCGGCGAGGAACTGGCCCAGGGTCACCGAGTCGTTGCCCGACGCGGCGAGGAACGCGTGGGCTTCGCGGTGGAACGTCTTCACCTGCACCAGCGTCCGCAGGTAGCGGGGATTGGCGAGGTTGCGCCGCTGCGCGAACAGACCGTCGAAGCCGCGCTGGCCGGCGTACTCGAGCCCGCACTCGTCGCAGTGCACCGACATGCTCATGTCGCTGGCCTGGGTCTCCACCCCGAGCTCGCCGAACAGGCGCAGGAGATTCGGGTAGGTGACCTGGTTGTGCACGATGAAGCCGCTGTCGACGGGGACGACGCGGTCGTCCGCCGTCACCACTTCGTGGGTGTGTGCGTGCCCACCGAGCCGTGGCTCTGCTTCGTAGAGCTCGACGTCGTAGCGGCGCTGCAACAGGTACGCCGCAGTGAGACCGGAGACGCCGGCGCCGATGACCGCGACCCGTCGGCGGTCCACGTCAGACCCTCGCCACGGTGATCGAGTCGCGCCGCTGGGTCGCGTCGGGGACGACCTCGCGCAGGGGCGCGTCGTCGAGCATCGCGGCCACGTACGCGGCGGTGAGCCGGTGCCAGCGCCGCGCCCGCCGGAGCATGGTGTGGCCCGAGCGCGCCACCTGCACGTAGACCGACTGGCGGGCGATGCCCGCAGCCCGCTCGGTGAACGCGAGCGACGCGGAGGCCGACGTCGTGTGGTCCCGCGTGCCGTGCAGCACGACGAGGTCCTTCCCGGCCAGGCCGTCGACCGGTTCGGTCCCCGGCAGCCAGGGCGCGAGCCCGACCATGCCCAGTACCGAGGGGTGGGCGGCAGCCCGCATCGCCGTGCGTCCGCCCATCGAGTGGCCGACGAGGACGACGGGCACACGCCCGTAGCGGTCCTGGATCTCGTCGAGCGCCCACAGCGCGTCGGCCACCGGCGACGCGCACTCGCCGTTCCAGCCGCGCAACCGGAATTGGAGCCGCGCGACGGTGAGGTCGGGCCGTAGGCGGCGGATCGCCCAGCCGAACGGGATCATGCGCAGCACCGGGAGCTGGAACGGCGTCACTCCCTGGCGGCTGTTCTCACGCCCACCGTGCAGCAGCAGCGCGACCCCGCCGCTTCCCTCACCCAGACGGGGAGGGGCCACGAGGTGGGGCCGCAGCTTCGGCTTGCGCTCCGTCGGGTCGGTCACACCGACTGTTCGGCGCGCACCCGATCACCGGATGAACGCCCGGACGCGTCCGTGCACCGCTCACCTACCTCTGCGGTAGGTGAGCGATGCACGAGAGGTCTGCGAGACCGGAGCCCCGGGATCAGGAACCGGCGACCGCCATGCCGACGACGGGGGCGTTGAGATGGGTGCCACCCATCGATCCGCGGAACGGGGCGTTGAAGGCGAAGATGCCGCCGTCGGAGGCCACGAACCAGTAGCCGCTGCCGTCGGCCGTTGCCGTCATGCCGACCACGGGCTTGTCGAGCTTCAGCGCACCAGTCGAACCGCGGAACGGGGCGTTGAACGAGAACACGCCGCCGTCGGCGCCGGTGAGCCAGTAGCCGCCGGTGGCGGAGTCGACGGCCATGCCGACCACGGGCCCGTTCAGCCTGGTGCCACCCATCGAACCCTGGAACACCGCGTCACCGAATGCGTAGACGCCACCGTCGGAGCCCACGAGGTAGTAGCCGTTCCCCGACGGGGTGGCCGCGATGCCGACGATGTTGTGGACGTTCACGCCGAGGCCGGGGACGCTCCCCTTGTACGGCGCGCCGTAGGCGTAGACGCCGCCGTCGGAGCCCACGATCCAGTAGCCGCCGGTCGCGGTGTCCGCGGCCATGCCGACGATGTTGTCGACCGGCGCCGACTGCGGCACCGAGCCCTTGAACGTCGCGTCGCCGAAGCTGAAGATGCCGCCGTCCCGGGCGACGAACCAGTAGCCCTTGCCGTCCGCGGTCGAGGTCATGCCCACCACGGGCTTGTCGAGCTTCATCGCGCCGGTCGAGCCGTAGAAGTTCGTGCCGAACGAGAAGATCCCGCCGTCCGCGCCGAGCAGCCAGTATCCGGGACCCTGCGAAGGGGCCGGAGGCGTGTTCGGCGGGGCCGTGGTCGTGGGCGGCGTCGGCGCGTCGGCCACCTGCACCGTGTTCGACGCGCTCGACGGCGACGAGCTGCCGGCGCCGTTCACCGCGGTGACGACGAACGAGTAGGTCGCTCCGGCCGTCGCGTTGTGGACCGTGTAGGTGGTGGCGGTGATGCCGGCGACCGGAGCACCGGCGACGCCGTTCACCGTTGCGGTCACGGTGTAGCTGTCCGGGAGACCACCGGTGGCAGCGACGGTCCACGGGATCGTGACGTCGGTGCCGTTGACGCTCGCGGTTCCGATGGTCACCGCTCGGGGTGCGACCGACTGCCCGATCTGCTCGACCACGCGGTTGTTCGTGTCCGAGAGGTACACGTTGCCGCGGCCGTCGACCGCGACGCCCTGGGGCGAGTCCATGGGCGACGACAGCGCCGGGCCGGGAACCGGCACCCCGTTGTTGCCGGTGCCGGCGATGGTCGTGATCGTGCCCGAGCTCACCTTGAACAGCTCGTTGTTGCCCTGGTCGGCGATGTAGAGGTTGCCCAGGTCGTCGACCGCGGTTGCGTAGGGGTTGCCGATCGCCTCACCCGTGGCCGGGTTGCCGCTGAACGGGTTGCCGAACGAACCCGTGCCGGCGACCACCGAGAGGGTGCCCGAAGGGTCGACCTTCTCGATGACGTGGTTGCCGAGGTCGGGGAGATAGATGTTGCCGGCCGCGTCGGCCGACAAGTTGTAGACGCCTGCGAGCGGGGACGACGTCGCCGCACCCGCAACCGGGGTCCCCGTGGTGCCGTCGCCCGCGTAGACCGCGATGTCGCCGCTCGTGTCGACCTTGGCGATGACCGGTGCTCCGGTGAACGAGAGGAAGACATTGCCGGCACCGTCGACCGCCACACCCTGCACGCTGGGCAGCGGCGAAGCGGCTGCCGGTCCGGGCACGATGGAGCCGGTGGTGCCGTCGCCGGCGACGGGGGTCTGGGTCGTGCCGTCCCACTTGCTGACCTGGTTGATGCCGGCATCGGCCACGAACACGTTGCCCGCTCCGTCGACCGCCACCGCGGTGGGGCTGGCGTAGAAGGCCGGAATGTTCGAGAGGTTCCCGGCCGGGTCGACGACCGCCACGGCGCTGTTCTGGGGCGAGGCGATGTACACGTTGCCGGCCGCGTCGGTTGCGACGCCCGAGGGCGGGTTCATCGGTGACGCGGTGGCCGGCCCGGCGGTCGGGGTGCCGTCGACACCCGTTCCCGCGTAGATCGAGAGGTCACCGGGCGCGGTCGCCGCGTGGGCGTTCCGCGGGCGCAGGGCGAACGTCATGGCCGCGAGCACCGCGATCACGACGAGCACCGCCAGCGCTCGCAGCGTGCGACTGCGGTGGGCCGAATCCGGATCGAGACGGAGGAGTTCCATGGGTGCGCTTCCTTACGCTGAGTGGCCGAAAGATTCCCGTGGCCACTATCCGTAACCGGAGGCGACATTGAAATGGGCCGATCGACCTACGCGCGGCTGCGCACCCACCCGACTGCCGTCGGCATCGACCGATTCGGCCCGCCCGCCTCGACGACCCGGCGCCGGACGCGACGAGCCGCCAGTGCGGGCACCGGCGGCTCGGTCACACCGGCCCTGAGGCCGGTCGGCGGTGGACGGCAAGGGGGACCAGGTCCGCCCACCGGGCCGATCAGAGGTCGAGGTGGTACAGGCGCTGCGCGTTCTTGTAGAGCACGTTGCGCATGTCTTCCTCGGGCATGTCGCTGAAGTTGTCCCGAAGGTGCTGGCGCGGCATGACCGAGGCGCTCGCGGGCCCCGGGGTGAGACCGGTCGAGTGCGGGAAGTCGGTCTCGAACATGATCCGGTCAGAGCCGAGCTGACGGATCGCCGACTTGGCCGACTCCTTCTCGAACCAGAAGCAGCTGTAGATCTGGCGCTTGAAGTACTCGCTCGGAAGCAGCGAGAACTCCGGGTGCTCCTGGGGCACTCCGCTGTTCTTCCAGTTCCAGTCCATCATCTCGGCGAGGAACGGCAACCAGCCCGCACCGCTCTCGACCGACACGAACTTCAGGTCCGGGAACCGCTCGCAGATGCCGCCGAAGATGACCGACACGATGGCCGACGCGTTGAGGTGGAACAGCATCGTTCCGGTCCACGCGTAGTTGAGGTGCTTCCCGAGGTTGTCGGTGCCGAAAAGCGGGATGTTGCCCGATCCGACGTGGAAGTTGATGGAGTAGTCCATCTCCTGGGCCAGGGCCCAGATTGGGTCCCAGTGCGCGTCCGACAGCTCGGGCAGCTCGAAATCGAACATGCGCGCCGGCATCACGATGCCCTTGTGGCCGATCTCCGCGGCGCGCTTGATCTCCTTGAGACTCGCCTCGATGTCCCAGAACGGGATGCACATGACCGGCACGTACCGCTTCGGCGCCAGGGCCTGCCACTCGACGAGGAAGTCGTTGTAGGCGCGCACGAGCGCGATCGCGAGCAACGGGTCGGTCTCCGCGTTGACGAACTTGTTGACCTGGAACACGCCGATGTTCGGGTAGAGCACCTGGGCGAAGATCCCGGCGTCGTCCATGTGCTCGAGCCGCTTGATCGGGTCGTAGTTGCGGATGTCGGAGTCGGTCAGGCGACGCGGGTGGTCCGGTGGCCATTCGTGCCAACGGGCGCCGCACGCGAGGCCGGCCGAGTACAGCTTCGTGGCGCCGAAGTACCAGACCTCTTCTTGGGCCTCGTCGTCCCAGCGCACCTGTGGGACATCGTCACCGAACTTCTTCGGTACCCGCGACGTCCAGAGGTCAGGGGGTTCGATGACGTGGGTGTCGGAATCGATGATCAGCATGTCGTCCAGAACGGACGGATCCATGGGTTGCCTCCGGGTCGGGCGGTCGGACTACAGGTGGATGTATGGCCGGGTACGGCGGATGCAGCGAAAACGATCAAGCATTTGCTTGCTTAACGACGATAACACCCGTTCCCCGAAGGTCGAGGTTTCGGTGCGGTCGGACGCGGGCGACTCAGGCGGGAACGAGGCCAAGCCGGCGGGCGAGATCGAGCTTCTCCCGCAGCCACGGGAGGGCGGCCGTGTCCATGATGCGGGGACCCGAGGAGTAGGCGACCTTGCCTTCGGCCTCGGCGATCTCGAGCTCCGGCACGAGCTCGAGGTACTCCTCGATCTCGAACCTCGTCGGCGTGTACACGTCGTTCACCACCGCCACCACGTCGGGTTGGGCCTGCGTGTACGAGCCCGTGTAGCCGAGGTGCTTGTTCTGCATCGTGAAGCTGCGGACCCAGTCGAGGTCCTTGCGGAACGTCGGGCCGCCGCCGATCGGGAAGCGGGCGCCCGCCGCGCGCACGTCGACGACGACCTTGCTGCGCAGATAGAAGGTCTCCATCGCGTCGGGTGACTCGATCAGGCCCAGGGTCGCCCCGAAGTCGCCCCACCGCGTGCCGGCCACGCCGCCCATGTACTCGACCCGGGGCGACGCCGACGCGATCTCGTAGGCCCACTTGATGCCGGCCGCGGTCTCGATCACCGGGCGCAGGAACGTGGATCCCTCGGACACGCCGTTCGCCACCTCCGCCCGGGCCAGGAGGCGGTCGTACTCGTGCACCTGCTCCGCCGACTCGACCTTCGGGAGGTTGAGACAGTGGAGGTCGGTGCCGACGATGGCCTCGAGGTCTTCCTCGGCGCCGTTGCCCAGCCCGTTGGCCCGGGCCATGACCACGACGCCCTGGTCGACGAGCCTGCGGGCCACTCCCGCGAAGCCGGCACGCGCCGCGGGCTTGTCGGCCCGGGGCGTGGAGTCCTCGAAGTCGAGGACCACGGCGTCGAGCCCCGTGGCGGCCGAACGGAAGATCGCGTCCTCGTCGTGGGCGGGCACGAAGGCCAGCGATCGGATGATGCGGGCAGCGCGTGTGTCGGTAGCGTTCACGGAACTGGACTTCCCCCCGAGCGCGAGCAAGCGCTCTGTCGATACCAAGCAATCGCTTGTATCATGACCGCATCGGCAGTCGGCCTCAAGCCCGGCGTCGAAGGGCACTTCAACGGGGGATGGATGGCACACCGACTCGAGGGAACGGTCGCGCTCGTCACCGGCGCGTCGACCGGGATCGGCGCGGCGATCGCCCGCGGGCTCGCGGCAGAGGCTGCGGCCGTGCTGCTGGCCCGACGCCAGTTCGAGCTGAAGGCCCTGGCCGAGCGGATCGCGGACGAGGGCGGGACCGCCCGTGGTCTTGGACGTCACCGCCCCGGTGCAGGCCCCGGCGCGGTCGAGCAGGTGGCCGACGGCCTTGGCCGCATCGACATCGCGGTCAACAATGCCGGGACCACCGCTCCCGCCCGAAGACGTCGCCGACGCGGTCACCTGCATCGTCACCCGGCCCCGCCAGCTCGCGGTGAACGAGTTCCTCTTCCGACCGACCGAGCAGGTGTGAACCGGTGACACCCGTACCGTCGACACCGACGCCTCCGTCGATGAGCCCGCTCACCCCGATCCAGTTCCTGGACCGGGCCGCCTTCCACTTCGCCGAGCGAACCGGCTACGTCGACGACACGGTCCGCTACTCGTACCGAGAGCTGGCGGACCGCTGCGCGCGCCTCGCCGGCGGGCTCCGGTCGCTCGGCGTGGAGCCGGGCGACCGCGTGTCGGTGCTCGCGCCGAACACGAACGTGGCCCTCGAGGCCCACTTCGGCGTGCCGTCGAGTGGCGCCGTGCTCAACATGCTCAACATCCGGCTCGCGTTCGGAGAGCTCGACGCCATCGTCGGGCACGCGGAGCCGGGCGTGCTGCTGCTCGACGCCGAGTACGCCGACACCGGCGCCCGTCTCGCGGCGGGCCATCCGGGCCTGCAGGTCGTCGTCGCGGGCGGCGACCCCGACGAATACGAGGCTTTGATCGCCGCCGCAAACCCTTACCGCCACGCACTCGACGACGAGCACGCGCTGCTCGCACTCAACTACACGAGTGGAACCACCGGTACGCCCAAGGGGGTGATGTACGCACACCGCGGCGCGTTCCTCCAGTCCGTCGCGATGGTCGCGGCGATGCGGCTCGAACCGGGCTCGGTCCACCTCTGGACGTTGCCGATGTTCCACTGCAACGGTTGGTGCTTCCCGTGGGCCGTCACCGCGGCGGGCGCCGCGCACGTCGGCATGCGCCGGGTGGATCCGGAAGCAATCTGGGCCGCGGTGCGCGAGCACGGCGTGACGCACTTCAACGCCGCGCCCACGGTGCTCAACGATTTCGCGTTCTCCGCCTCCGCGGCCGACGGTCCCGCGCCCGACACCGTGCGGGTCGGCACCGGTGGCGCTCCCCCGTCGCCCGCACTGCTCGAGCGCCTCGGACCGCTCAACGTCGACGTCACCCACCTCTACGGGCTCACCGAGTGCTACGGCCCCGCGGTGGTGTGCGCGTGGCAACCGGAATGGGATGCGGAGCCGGCCGCGGTCCGAGCGCGGTTGCAGGCCCGTCAGGGCGTGACGAACGTCTGCACCACGGGCGTGCAGATCCTCACGGCTGAAGGCGGGTTCGCGCCGGCCGACGGCGTCACGACGGGCGAGATCGTCATCCGCGGCAACAACGTGATGTCGGGGTACTACCGCGACCCGGAGGCGACCGCGGCCGCGTTCGTCGATGGCTGGCTGCGCACCGGCGACATCGGGGTGCTCCAACCCGACGGCTACCTCGAGATCCGGGACCGGGTGAAGGACATCATCATCTCGGGCGGCGAGAACATCTCGTCGATCGAGGTCGAACACGCGCTGGCGTCGCATGCCGCGGTCCAGGAGTGCGCGGTCGTAGCTGCGCCCGACGACCGGTGGGGCGAGATCCCCGTCGCCTTCGTCACCCTGCGGCCGGGCGAAGCGGTGTCGGCCGAGGTCCTGATCGAGCACGTGAAGGGCCGGGTCGCCCGGTTCAAGGCCCCGAAGCGGGTGGTCTTCGCCGACCTGCCCAAGACCGCCACCGGGAAGATCCAGAAGTTCATGCTCCGGGAGAGCTTTGCATCAACCTCTCATGACCCGGCCGTCTGACGCCGACGTCACCCTTCGATGCGCTTGTTCGGTACGCTGACGGAGTCCATTCCGGCACGTGCCCCTACCCGAGTTCCAGAGGAAACCAGATGCCGAAACCGGACAACCGCCGGGACGAGATCCTGCACGAGGCTTCCAAGCTGTTCGCCGCCAAAGGCATCTCGAGCACGACCGTGCGCGAGATCGGTGACGCGGTCGGCATGCTCTCCGGGAGCTTGTACCACCACTTCCCATCCAAGGACGCGATGGTGACCGAGATCATCAACGGCTACCTCGACGATCTCCAAGCGCGGTACGCGCGTGTCGCGGCGCTGAACCTCGCGCCCATCGAGCGGCTCGAGACGCTCATCTTGGAGTCGTTCAAGTCGGTGGAGCTCGATCCGGAGGCGTGCGAGATCTACCAGAACGAATACAACTACCTGCGCACCATCCCGGCCCTCAGCAACCTCGGGCAACGCGCGAAGGAGATCCAGAACGCGTGGATCGACACGCTCGAGGAAGGCGCCGCGCGTGGCATCTTCCGGCCCGACATCGACGCGCCGGTCTGCTACCGCTTCATCGGGAACGCCATTTGGCCCACGGCACGCTGGCCGCGCGCCGGCCGGTCCACACCGATCGACCACCTGGTCCGCGAGTGCACCACGCTGTTCATGCGGGGCCTCGAGCTCAACCCGGCCCCGTTCACCGTCGACGGCGCGACCACCCGGGCCGCAAGCGTCTGACGCCAACGCACTGACCGTGACGGTCAGCGCAGCTGCAACGCGGTCAGCGAAGCTGCTACGCGGTCAGCGAAGCTGCTACGCGGTCAGCGAAGCGACGCCGGCCGGTGAGCCCGAACTCGCTCGTCCCGCACCGGCGTCATGCGGGCTCGGCCATGCGGGCCTTCAGGTCGTCGCGCAGGGCGGCCTTGGCGATCTTGCCGCCCGAGGCCTGCGGCATCTCGTCCACGACGATCAGGTACTCGGGGTACAGCTCGTGCGACACCCCGCGCGCCTCGAGGTGCTCGAGGACGTCGGTGAGCTCGACCGTCCGACCCGGATGGGTCACGACGTAGACGCAGACCCGCTCACCGAAGGTGTCGTCCGGACGAGCGATCGCCGCGACCATCGCCACCGCCGGATGGCTGCCGACGTTCTCCTCGACCTCGCCCGCGCTGATGTTCTTGCCGCCCCGGATGATGAAGTCGGACTTGCGCCCCACCACCCGCAGGTAGCCGTCGTCGTCGATCGTGGCGATGTCGCCGGTGAGCATCCAGCCGTCGTCGGTGAAGAGTTGCGCGTTGGCGGCGTTGTCGTCGAAGTACCCGAGACAGGTGGCTGGTCCCTTGCAGGCCGGTTGACCCGGACCACCGCTGGCGGTGACGTCGGCGCCGTCGTCGTCGAACAGCCGCACGTGCATCTCCGGGATCACCTTGCCCGCAGTGGCGAGGCGCTGCTCCCGGGTGTCCTCGACCGACGTCCGGCTCAGCGCGCCGGTCTCGTTCGAGCCGAAGAACTGCAGCACCGACGCGCCGGTCTTCTCCTCGAACTGCGCGGCCCGGCCGTAGGGCACCGCCTCGCCGCCGGTGAACATCGCGCGCAGCGGACCGAGGTCGACGAACTCGATCTCGGGACGGTTGAGCATCATGATGAACTGGGTGCTCACGCAGGCCATCACGCTCACCCGCTCCGACTCCATCAGCCGCAACGCGCCATCGGCCGAGAACCGCGACATCACCACGCACGGTGCGCCGAGGATCGTGGGGGTGAAGTGCGCGGTCCACAAGCCGAACCCGAACGGCGCGCCCACCAGGCTCATGAACACGTCGTCACGCGTGAACGCGCCGGCCGCGGCCGCGAGCTTGTGGAAGTACACCCAACGGTTCTGGAACTGCATCACGCACTTGGGCATCCCGGTGGTGCCCGACGTCGAGTTGAGAAGGAACAGGTCGTTCGGGCCCAGGCTCCGGCCGGGGATCGCAGCGAGCGAGGCGGCATCCCCGAACGCCGGCTCGCCGTCGATGATGACGCTCGCGCTCTCCTGCCCGTCGACCGGGACCACGACGTGCATCCGGATCGCGAGGCCCGAGTCTCGGAGCCGCGCGACGAGCTCGGCGGCCGGAGCGCCGCGGTGCAGGGGCTGCGTGACCAGGACCGTCGCGTCGGTGCGGCCCATCAGGTAGCGGAGCTCCTGCTCGCCGGCGCGTGGGCCGACGCCGACCACGACCAGGCCGGCCTTCTCCGCAGCCACGAACGCGACGTGCACTCCCGGGCCGTCGGGCAGCATCACGCAGACGCGGTCCCCGGGTTCGAGGCCGGCGCGGATCAGGATCGACGCGAGGTCGGTCGACCACTCGTCGTACTGCCGCCAGGTCATGCGTGAGTACTCGCTGATGAAGGCGGAGGCGTCGGGCCGTTCCCTCGCGTGCACCGCGATCCGCTGCGCGACGGTCTCCGGATCCCACCAGCCCTCGGCGGTGTAGCGCGCGAAGACATCGGGGTCGCGTTGGACGAGCGGGCTCGTCATGTTCTCCTCGGCCTGGTTCGGGTTCACGCCGACGCGGACTCCGACGATGGCTGCGTGGCGTCCGGGGGTGGCAGGGGCAACGAGTTGACCGAGGCGCCTCCGAGCGCGGGCCCGTTGGCGTGGAGGTGGCACGCGACTGCGCCACCGCCGGGCATCTCCGCGAGGGGCGGTGTCACGGTGCGGCAGATCTCCATGACATGAGGGCACCGGGTGTGGAACGAGCAGCCTCCGGGAATCGACGACGGCCCGGGCACGTCGCCCCGCAGCACGATCCGCTGTCGCTTGCGCTCCCGCGCGGGGTTCGGGTGCGGGATGCCCGACAGCAGCGCCTGCGTGTACGGGTGCCGGGGCGAGGCGTAGACCTGTGAAGCGTCGCCGATCTCGACGATCTTCCCGAGGTACATGACCGCGATGCGCTTGCTGATGTGGTGCACCACGAACAGGTTGTGGGCGATGAACAGGTAGGCGGAGCCGATCTCGTCCTGGAGGTCCTCGAGCAGGTTGATGACCTGCGACTGGGTCGACACGTCGAGCGCGCTCACGGGCTCGTCGAGCACCACCAGCTTCGGCCGCAGCACCAGTGCGCGCGCGATCCCGACGCGCTGCTTCTGTCCGCCGGAGAGCTCGTAGGGATAGCGGTCGAGGTAATCACGCCGCAGCCCGACCTGGTCGAGCATCGCCGCGGACTCGCGCCGGCGGTCCTTCTTCGAGAGGTGCTGGTGGAGCTTCAGCGGCTCACCGACGATCTCGGCCACGGTCATCCCCGCGTTCAGCGCGCCGGTGATGTCCTGGAAGACCGCCTGCATCTCGACCCGTTGCTTGCGCATGGCGGCGCCGTCCAGACCGGTGATGTCGGTACCGTCCAGCTGGACGGTGCCGCCGGTGGCCGGCAGCAGCCGGAGCACGAGTCGCGCCGTCGTCGACTTGCCCGAGCCGCTCTCGCCGACGAGTCCGAGCGTCTCGCCCTGGTGGATGTCGAAGCTCACGCCGTCGACCGCGTGCACGGGCAGCTTCCTCGTGTTGAGGAAGCCGCTCCGGATCACGAAGTCCTTGCGCAGATCCTTCACCTGGAGGATGACCTTCTCGTCCGCTGTCGCCGCGCCCGCGGGTGCCATCAGCTCGGCGGGACCGGGGCGTTCGGCGATCGGGCCCTGCGCGGTCTTCGAGCCGTTGGCCGACACCACGGGCTCAGGCATCGGAGGCCGCCGCCTCGATATGCACCTGGAGGTCGAGCTCGAGATCCAGCTCGCCGTGGCGGATGCAGCGGACCACCCGGCGGTCGCCGAGATCGGTGACGGGGATGTCGTGCGCCGCGCACGCCGGAAGCGCGTACTTGCAGCGGGGATGGAACCGGCAGCCGTTCGGGAAGAGCCCGGCGAACGGTGGGGATCCTGGGATCGCCGGGAGCCGCAGGCCCTTCATCTCGGGGTGCGGGGCCGACAGGAGCAACGCCTCCGTGTACGGGTGTTGCGGCGTCTCGAACAGCTGGTCGACGCTCGCCTGCTCGACCACCTGGCCCGCGTACATCACGATCAACCGGTGACAGATGCCCGCGAGCAGCCCGAGGTCGTGGCTGACGAACAGGACCGCCATCTCGAGCTCCTGCTGGAGCGACGCGAGCAGCTCGGTGATCTGCGCCTGCACGGTGACGTCGAGCGCGGTGGTCGGCTCGTCGGCGATAAGCAGCGACGGTTGGCAGCTCAACGCCATCGCGATCGCGACGCGCTGTTGCATCCCGCCCGAGAACTCGTACGAAAGCTGACCGGCGCGGCGTTGGGGCTCGGGGATTCCGACCAGCCCGAGCAACTCGATCGCGCGCTGCCGCGCCGCCTTCTTGCTGACGGATTCGTGGGCCCGGATCGTCTCCGCGATCTGGTTCCCGACGGTGATCGCGGGGTGCAGCGCCGACATCGCGTCCTGGGAGACGAACGCGATCTCCGCCGCCCGCAGCTGCCGCACCTTCGCACGCGACAGGTGCAGGAGGTCGATGCCCTTGAACGTGATCGACCCGCTGACCTTGGCCCGGCGTGACGGCAACAGTTGCAGGATCGACAGCGCCGACATCGTCTTGCCCGAGCCGCTCTCCCCCGCCAGCCCGACGAACTCGCCGGCGCGGACGCTGAACGTCACCCGGTCGAGGACCTCCACCCAGCCGTCGTCGGTCGGTAGCGACACCGACAGGTCGTCGACCTCGAGGAGCTCGCCGCCGACGGCCATCAGGTCCTCACCTTCGCCACGACGTCGCGGATGCCGTCACCGAAGACGTTGAGGGCGAGGACGGTCAGCGTGATGGCGGTAGCCGGGATGAAGACGGGCCACGCCGTCGTGAAGACGTTGGTGTACGTCTGGCTGAGCATGGATCCCCAGCTCGACGCGGGCGGCTGGACGCCGAGACCGAGGAAGCTCAAGCTGGCCTCGGCCAGGATCGCGGTTGCGAGGCCGAGGGTGATCTGCACGATCAGCGGGGACGCCATCTTGGGCAGCACGTGCCGGGCGAAGATGTAGCGGGTCGAGCCGCCCACCGAGCGTTCGGCCTCGACGAGCTGCCCGGATCTGAGGGTGCGCACCTCGTCCCGTACCAGACGGATGAACACCGGAGCGAAGATCACCGACAACGCGATCGAGGTGTTGAACAAGCTGCGGCCGAGGATGCCGGCCACCGCGAACACCAGCAGGAGGGCGGGGATGCTCAGGAGCACGTCCATCGCCCGCATGATCAGTGTGTCGAAGGCCCGTCCGCCGTACCCCGCGAGGGCGCCGAGCGGCAGCGAGATGACGAGCGCGATCGCAACCGACGCGAGCGCCACCACCACCGAAACCTGGGTCGCGTGGACGAGGCGGCTGTACATGTCGCGGCCGAGGTCGTCGGTGCCGAGCCAGTGCGCGGTCGACGGCGTCTGGTACCGGTGGATCAAGTCGGTGTCGTTCGGGGAGTGGGTGGCGAGCGAGCTGGCGAAGATCGGCACGATGACGATCACCAGGAGCAGGAAGAAGAACGCGACGAGCGCGCCCTTGTTCCTCCGGAACGCGCGCCACCGGCGGCGGGCCGGGTTGCCGACGTCGTGACCAAGCGGCTCGACCGGTTCGAGACCGAACTCCAGCTCGACGGCTGGCCCTCCGGCGGGGTCGGGGACGGACTCGACGGTTCCGGGCGGGGTCTGCATCAGACGGCGCTCCTCGCGAAGCGGGGGTCGAGGAGGCCGCGCGTCACCTCGGCGAGCAGGTTCAACAGGATCACGATCAGCACCGTGAACGGAATGATGCCGAGTACGACCGGAAGGTCACGGCTCAGGAGCGACGAGACGAGGAACGGACCGAGGCCGGGAAGGTTGAACACGGCTTCCACGACGACCGCGCCGCCGATCAACCGGCCGATGTACACCGCCATCACGGAAGCGACCGGGCCCGCCGCCATCCGGAGGCCGTGCTTGAGCACGACGGCCGACCCCCGGAGACCCTTGGCCCGGGCGGTGCGGATGTACTCCTCGTCGAGGACGTCGGCCAACGACCCGCGGAGCTGCCGCGCGAGCGTCGCCGCCAGCACGCCGCTGAGCGCGAACGCGGGCAGCACGAGACTTCGGAACCAGTCGACGGGCGACTTCGCGAAGGGCGTGTAACCACCGACGGGCAGCCACTTGAGCCAGACGCCGAACACGATCACCAGCACGATGCCGAGGACGAACGGCGGGATCGCCATGCCGAAGGTGGCCGCGAACGTGGACGCACGGTCGAGGGGTCGGCCGCGGTAGACGGCGGCGAGAATCCCGGCGGGGACCCCGATCAGGAACGAGATGATCACGGCCAGGAGCAGCAGGCTCGCGGACACGCTCCAGCGGGTCGCGATCTCGTGCATCACCGGTGTCTTGGAGAACAGCGAAGTACCCAGGTCCCCGTGCACGGCGTTGCCGAGCCAGTTGCCGTACCGCTGGAGCAGCGGATCCTGGAGATGCAGCGTGTGGCGGATCTCGGCGACGCGCTGCTGGCTGGCACCGTCGCCGGCGAGCGTCTGGGCCGCGTCACCGGGGAGGAACACGCTCAGGGCGAAGACCGCGAACGTGGCAACCAGCATGAGCGGGATGGCTGCGGCGATCCGGACCAACACCATCTTGAGGATCACGGGATGGCCCCCAGTTCCGAGAGTCGTGCGGCGTGGAGCACGGCGACGGGGGTGCGGGCGGCTGGTGCCCGCACCCCCACTCGCCGGGGGAACCGATTGCTGCGCGTGGTGCTACTTCTTCATCGAGATCGACGGGGTCACGAAGTTGGCGTCCACACAGGTGCTGTACGCCTTCGGGATTCCCTGGACCTTCTTGCTGGCAACCGTGACCGCCGGGGCGAAGTACAGCGGTACCTCGATGGCCTGGTCCATGATCAGCTTCTGGGCCTTCTTGTAGGCCACCGCCCGCTTGGCCTGGTCCGTGGTCGCTGCGCCCTGGGCGAGCAGATCGTCGAGACCGGGGATCGCGGTGACCGCGGCGTTGTTGGAGCCGTTGCTGGCGTACTTCACATTGAAGAAGTCACCGGGGTCGGCCGCCTCGCTCCAGCCGGTGACACCGGCGGGGTCCGTCTTCTTGACGTAGAGCTCGGTGTTGATGTCCTGGCCGGCGACCTGGCGGATCGTCATGTTGATGTTCGACTTCTTCAGCATGTCCTGCACCGCCGTGGCGAGCTGCACGTACAGCGACGTGTTCGGGACCGAGGCCGTGAAGCTCACACTGTCGAGCCCGGCCTTCTTGAGGAGGGCCTTCGCCTTGGTCGGGTTGTATTTGTACATCCCCTTGAGCGCCGGGTTGTAGGCCCAGCTCGTCGGAGGAAGCGGGCCGTCGGCGGGGACCCCGAGGTTCTGGGCGATCGCCGCGACCAGGGCCGGACGGTCGACCGCGTACTCGAGTGCCTGCCGCACGGCCTTGTTGTCGAACGGTGCCTTGTTGTAGTTGATCATGAGCTGCATCATCAGCTCGGATGGCCCGGTCTTGACCACGAGGTTCGGCTGGGCCCGGGCGACCGCGATGTCTGCTTCCTTCATCGACAGCGCGTCGAACTCGCCCTGCGCCAGCCGCGTGATGAACGGTCCGTAGCCGGCCGTCGCACCCTGCGTGTTGGTGAGCTTGAGTCCCGCGAGCTTGCGGTTCTTCGAGTCCCAGTAGCCCTTCCACGCGGTGGACGCATAGTCACCCTGCGACTGGAACGTCGTCATCTTGTACGGACCCGCACCGACAGCATTGGCCGCGGTAGTGCCGAAGGCGGTGCCTGCCGCGGTCACCGCGGTCGGTGAGACGATCATCCCGGCCCGCCCCGCGAAGAGTGACGTCATCAGACCGACGACCGGCTTCGAGAGGGTGAGCTTCACCGTGGTGGGGTCGACCACCGTCACGGCCGAGATCGGCGACAGCGCGGTCTTCACGACCGAGCTCGGATCGGTCTGGCCGCGGGTGATGCTCGCCTTGACGGCTTCGGCGTCGAGCGCGGTGCCGTCGGAGAACTTCACGTTGGGGCGCAGCTTCAGGACGAAGGTGCTGGCGTCGGGAGCCGACCAGCTCGCCGCGATCCCGGGGATGTACTTGCCTTTCGGGTCGGTGCGGATGAGCGTGTCGTAGATCGGCGACAGGATGTTGACGTCACACGCGTTGACGGCGCGCACCGGGTCGAGGATCTGCGGCGTTGGGAGCGGCATCTTCAGCACCGCGTTCGGGTCGTAGCTCGCGGCCCCCTTGGCGACGGTGGCGGCTGCTGCTGTACCGCTCCCAGAACCCGCGCCGACTGCGACGGCGGCGAGGCCCGTGACGATCACCAGCGCCGCGGCGCCGATGCGTGAACGTTTGTGCTGCATGAGTTCCCCCCGGAAACGTTTCCTGTTGGAGTCGGAAATGACGAGCGTGCGGTCGTGGTGTTCGGGTGCGTGGTGCGTGGTGCGAAACAGCTAGAGACCGAGATCGGCGGCCCACTCGAGACCCTGACGGGCCGACGCGACGTGCGCGCGGTGGAGGACGTGCATCTCCTCGCCGGGCTCGTCGAAGATGATCAGGTCGTCGGAGTCACCGGCGTCGTCGACCGTCTGCACCATCGACCGCCACTTGACGAGGTCCTCCGCGCTCGGCGAGAACACCTCGTTGCAGATCGCGATGTGATCGGGGCGGCTGATCAACATGCCGTAGTAGCCGAGGTCGCGGAGCTTCTCGGCGAAGGTGCGGAACCCTTCGTGGTCCTCGCCGTTGCCGGCCCACATGCCGCTGATGGGGTAGCGGATGCCCGCGGCCCGGGCGTCGATGAGCACCTTGGAGCGGAGGTACAGGCTCTCGTCGCCCTCAGGCGTCCAGCGGTAGCCGATCGAGTGCACGATGTCGCCGAAGCGGGACACCGCGCCGCCGATGTAGGCAACCCGGGGCGAGGCCATGGCGATCTCGTAGGAGCAGCGCAGCGACTGTGCGGTCTCGAGGATCGGGTAGATGCGGATCGAGCCCGCCTCGAGCCCACGGTCGGCCTCGAGGCACGAGAGGATGACGTCGACCGCGTAGACGTCGGCCGGCTGGAGGACCTTCGGCACCACCACGCCGGTGAGGTTCGGCCCGACGATGGCCTCGAGGTCCTTGATGATCTGACCCGAGTACGTGTCCTGCACCCGGGACCAGTACTGCGGCCGGCCGGCCGCGGGAAGGTCGGACAGGAAGTCGCCGACGATCTTGCGGGCGGCGACGCGGTGCGCCTCGGTGAACGGGGTGCGCGGCTCCTCCAGGTCGAGGATCACGCCGTCGGATCCCTGGGCGAGGGATGCCTCGACGAGCTCGGCCTGGTCGCCCGGGACGAACTGGATGCTCCGGAGGGGCCGTACGGGACGGCGCTCGAGGGTCATGGCGTCCTTTCGGGCGGGGCTTCGGCGCTCGGCCTGCGCCCCGCAGACACACGGAGATGAGGGAACCTGCGGGAGGAGTCGCGCGGGCGGTCCTGCGGACAGCCGCCTGGTCTCCCCCCGCGCACGACGACTGCCGAGCTATTTTCTACCGGACGCTTGCTTCACGATGCAAGCGCTTGGTCCGGAAACTTCGGACCTTTCCGAACGGTCGCCGGAGCCGCTTGCGGCTGGTGGATCCGAGTGCGAACGAGGAGGGCCCGTGCAGGAGTTCGAAGGGCGGACCGCGGTGGTCACGGGCGCGGCGAGCGGCATCGGCAACGCGATCGCCCGACGCCTCGCAGCCGCCGGGATGTCGATCGTGCTCGCCGACATCGAGTCCGGGCCACTCGGAGCGGCCGCGGCGGAGATCGCTGCGTCGGGCGTCCCGGCCCTGGCCGTGGTCACCGACGTGTCCGACGCCGGATCCGTCGACGCTCTCGCCGCGGCGGCGCGCGACGCCTTCGGCCCGGTGCACGTGCTGGTGAACAACGCCGGCGTCGGCAACCGTGGCCGGGCGTGGGAGCTCAGCGTCGACGACTGGCGATGGGTCCACGGTGTGTGCTTCTGGGGCGTGGTGCACGGGATCGCGAGCTTCGTGCCCGGGATGATCGCGAGCAGCGAGGAGGGCCACATCGTCAACACGTCGTCGATGATGGGGCTCGGCACCGCGGCGGAGGGAGGGCCGTACCAGTCGGCCAAGCACGCGGTGACCGCGCTCACGGAGACCCTGGCCTTCGACCTCGCCGAGGTTGCGCCGCAGATCAAGGCGACCCTGCTGTGCCCGGGCTACGTCGACACCCGCATCGCCGACTCGGCCCGCAACCGCCCGGGGGCCCCGGGCCCGCTACCAGCCGCGAACATCGCCGCCGCGCAACCCGGGAGCGCGGTGCCGGTCCCGCCCGAGGGCATCGCCGAGCTCGCGTTCGACGCCATCGTCCGCGAGCGCTTCTACGCGCTCGCCGACTGGGACATCTGGCGCCCCCTCGTCGCGTCCCGCTTCGACGCCATCCTCGACGCCGACTCCCCCGCCCCCGTCCGCCTGCCCTAGACCCAAGGACGTCAGCGGATCGGG
>JAODBH010000159.1 GCA_025463865.1 Actinomycetes bacterium
GGACGAGCTCCGCGCCCGCGTCGACCTGCTCGAACGCGAGCTCGCCGACGCCCGGGCCCGGAAAGCGGCCGCGGAGCGTGCGGCTTGGAGCGCTGCGTGCGCGTGCTCCAGATCGTCCGTCAGGGGCTCGCTGCCGGAGGACGGCGTCAGGGGCGAGGGCTCGGTCACGATCGCATCGTACCTACCGCGATCCCTGTCGGAGGGGAGCCGGGCCACCGCGCAGCGTGTTCTGGGTGGACGCAGTGTGCGGCCGTGGGTCACGCTCTCGCCTGATGGCCCACTCCGACCCCACGCCCGCGTCGCGGCCGCTGCCGTCGGGCGACCCCGCGCTGCTCCGGGTCGCGTACGAGATGCAGGGTCGCCGGATCGCCGCTGAGCGGCTCAAGGTGGCCGACGAGCTCCAGGCTCTGCTCCGCGAGCAGGACGAGCTCCGCGCCCGCGTCGACCTGCTCGAACGCGAGCTCGCCGACGCCCGGGCCCGGAAAGCGGCCGCGGAGCAGGGGGTCGCGCACGAGGCCGAGGTCCGCAGGCACGCCGAGGCCGAGCTCGCCGCGCTGGAGCAGACGAAGTTGTTCCGTTCGAGCGCGAAGCTGCGCCAGGGATACTCGAAACTGCGCCGCAAGCAGTGAACGACCTCGCGGTCTCCGTGGTGATCCCGCTCTATGGCGGGGCGGAGCACGTCGGCCGGTGCCTCGAGTCCCTCACCGCGCACACCGACGTGCCGCACGAGGTGATCGTCGTCGACAACGCGTCGCCCGACGACGCCGCCGAAGTCGCCGAGTCGTTCTCCGGCGTCGAGGTCGTCCGCAACGCCACCAACGTCGGCTTCGGGGAAGCGTGCAACCAGGGGGCGCAACTGGCCCGCGCGCCGCGCGTGTGCCTCCTCAACAGTGACGCGTTCGTCGAGCCCGGATGGCTCCCACCGCTGCTGGAGACCCTCGACGGTGTCCCCGGTGCGCTCGCCGCGGTGCCGATGTTCCTCGAGCCCGACGGACGGCTCCAGGAGGCCGGCGCACTCCTCAGCCGGGACGGCCGCGGCGTCCTGTACGGCAACGGGGACGATCCCTCGCGGTTGCGATACCGGTTCCGCCGCGCGGTCGACTACGGGTCCGGCGCCTGCTTCCTCATGTGGCGCGACGCGTTCCTCACCGTCGGCGGCTTCGACCCGGTCTACGGGCTCGCCTACTACGAAGACGCCGACCTGGCCCTCCGTTGGCGCTCGGCCGACCGCTACGTCGTCTACGAGCCCCGGTCACAGGTGGTGCACGTTCGCAACGGGTCGATGCCTGCCGGCGGCGCGCTCGCCGGCATGAAGGCCGCGAACCAGGCCGAGTTCCGCCAGCACTTCACCGAAGTGCTCTCCAGGCGACCCCCGCTCGACGACCTCGAGCAGAACCCTCACCGCCTGCTCGCGGCTCGGGACGCCGATCTCTTCGACCGCCTGCTCCTCCTCACCGACGCGGTGCCCGAGCCGGACAGCCCCGTCGGAAGGGTCCTCCTGGCGCTGGCGCGCGATCGGGTCGACGCCCGGGTCACGGTCCTGATCACCGAGCCGGTGTCGGCCGACGACCCGCGGGTGGCCACGCTCCTGGCTGCCGGCGTCGAGGTCGGCGACGGCCACGACGACTGGTACGGCTGGCTGCGCGACCGGGTGGCGATGCTCTCGATCGTGGTCGTCCACGGCTCGGAGCTGCACGACCGGTTCGACCGGATCCTCCGGGCCGTCGAGCCCCAGGCACTTCGGGTCCACTGGCGGCGCGCCGGCGAGCGGGCCGACTCCGAAGCCGAGGCCGCGGCGGACGAGGTGATCGACGACGGCCTCGCCGAGGACCCGGGCCCGGTCCTGGGCCGGCTCGGCTGGGCCATGCGCGACCGATTCGCCGGCACATGAGCCCTTCGGCGCCTGGCGCCTAAGCTCATCGGGTCCGAACCGATCCCTGCTCGGAGGGTCCCGCTGCAAGCCAAGGCCGCGATCGACCGAGCCAAGGACGCGCTGCCCGACGGCACCTTCGTCGTCGGGCTCGGGCTGATCGTGGCCTCCGCCGCGGCGTACGGCGTGGTCATCATCGTCAACGCCGCGGTCGGCGACCGGGAGTACTCCGGCTTCGGCGCGTTCTGGGCCCTCCTGTTCATCTTCGGTCCCGGCATCTTCCTGCCGCTCGAACAGGAGGTGGGCCGGGCGATCTCCCACCGGATCGTCCTGGGTGAAGGCAGCGGGCCCGTGGTCAAGCGCGCCGCGCTCGTGGGCTTCATCGTCGCCGTCGTCTTCGCGTTGATCTTCACCGGAGCCTCCGCGCCGCTGGTCGACCACGTGTTCCACGGCAGCTACGGCCTGCTCATCGGCTTCATCCTGGGCATGTTCGGCTTCTATGCGATGCACCTCGCGCGCGGCACGCTCTCCGGCAACGGCCGGTTCGTGCCCTACGGCGTGATGCTGGGTGCCGAGGGGCTCATCCGGCTCGTGCTGGTGGTGGTGCTCGCGGTCGCCGGCGTCGACAAGGCCGGCCCGTACGGGATCGCGATGGGCATCGCGCCCTTCATCGCGGTGCTCGCGGTCCTGATGGACAAGCACGGGCTGCTCGAGCCCGGCCCTCACTCCGAGTGGAGCGAGCTCTCGACCGCGCTGGTCGTGCTGCTGCTCGGGTCCGCGTGCGCGCAGCTCCTCGCTTACGGCGCGCTCCTCTACGTGAACGTGAAGGCCGGCAACTCGCACGGCTCGGTCTCACGCTCCTTCACCAACGCGTTCTTCATCGCCCGAATACCCGTGCTGATGTTCATGGCGGTGCAGGCCGCGCTCCTGCCGAAGCTCGCGCGCTTCGCCGCGGCCGATGCCCACGTCGACTTCCGCGCCGCGCTCAAACGACTCGTCCAGGTGGTGGTCGGCGTTGCCATCCTGGGCACCGTCCTGGCCTGGGTGATCGGCCCGTTCGTGGGCAAGATCCTCTTCGGCGAGGACAAGTTCCGGATCTCGAGCACCGACCTCGGCGTGCTGGCCGCGGGGAGCGGCGCCTACA
>JAODBH010000190.1 GCA_025463865.1 Actinomycetes bacterium
AGCCGACGGGGATCGCGGAGGTACATGGTGCCGCCGTCGGCGAAGGTCACGCCGAACCGGTGGTACGCGGCATCCGCCCGGTTGCTGGCATAGAGCAAGGGATCCCCGGCGGCCTGGTCGTCGACGAGGACCCGGCCGCTCATGCCGAGGTGCAGACCGAGCACGCTGCCTGGCCGTTCGGGCACGGAGCCGGCACTGGAGAGGTCGACCAGGATGAGCTTGCCGCGTCGCCGCGCCGCGATGAACGATTGGCCGCGCAGGGCGGCGCGCACGCCGCGCCGCGTCAGTCCCCGCTTGAGGAACCACGCGTCCGGTGCGTAGACGGTCGCGATCTCGCGGTGCAGCGCGCGAGCCTCGAGCAATGCGCGCGCGGTCTCGACCTCGAGGATCTCCGGCACGGGCGTCTGTCAGTCGTTCGTGACACCCGCACCGCGAAGGGCGGGACTCGCGGTCGCCCGGATCCGCTTCAGCACTCGGCTGTCGACCGACGGCGCAGCAGGGTGGATGCCCCCGTTCGCGGCGACGGCGTCTTCCCACATCCGTGACCGCTGCAACCAGGTCTCGCGGTCGTCGAGCTCGAGGCAGTCGAGCCGGTCGATGTTGAGGTCGACGGTGATCGTGTCGCCGTCCTGGAGCAGCGCGATCGGACCGCCGAGAAAGGCCTCGGGCGAGACGTGTCCGACGACGAGGCCGACCGATCCGCCCGAGAACCGCCCGTCGGTCATGAGCGCGACAGTGATGTCCCTTGCCCGACACAACGCCGTGATGCGCGACGTCGGGTCGAGCATCTCGGGCATGCCGGGCGCGCCGCGAGGGCCCTCGTACCGGACGATGACGATGTCACCGTCCGCGAACGAGTCGGGGGAGTCCTCGAGTGCGGCGATGAGCGACGGCTCGCCTTCGAACACACGCGCGCGACCGGTGAACTTCCCGTCGACGATGCCGCGCTCGACGCCCGCCACCTTCAGGATGGCGCCGCCCTCGGGTGCGAGGTTGCCCTGCAGCAGGCGGAGCCCGCCGGTCGGCTTGAACGGCTCGCTCACGGGGAGCACGACCTTGCCGTCGGGCGCGGGCGGGTCGAGCCGCTCGACCTGCTCGGCCAGCGTCTCGCCGGTGCAGGTGAGCGCCGATCCGTCCAACTCGCCCGCGGCGAGCAGCTCCTTCACGATGACCGTGACGCCCCCGATCGCGTCGACGTCGACCATCGAGTACTCCCCGAACGGGCGCATGTTCACGAGCACCGGCAGCCGGTGCGAGAGCTCGTTGAACTCCTGCTGGCTGATCACGTCGTCCCAGAGGTCGAAGCCGGCGGCGCGGGCGATCTCGGGGCCGTGGAGCACGACGTTGGTGGAGCCACCCATCGCCATGACCACGACGAAGGCGTTGCGCATCGCAGCCGGGGTGACGATGTCGCGAGGGCGGATGCCGGCTGCGGTGATCGTCGACAGCAGCCCGGCGAGCTCGTCGGGGAACGATTTCGTGCGGCGGGCGTCGTCGGAGGCCGGAGCGACCATGTGCAGCGGTTCCATGCCCAGGACGCCGATGAACGTCTGCATGGTGTTGTAGGTGAACATGCCACCACAGCTGCCCTGGCCGGGGCACGCGTGCAGTGCGAGGCGAGCGCGCACCGCGGGGTCGGGATCGGCGGCGTACTGGAACGCGGTCACGAGGTCGATGGGCCTGCCGGTCACGGGATCGATCCCGGGGTGGATCGAGCCGTCGGAGAGCATCAGCGCCGGGACGTTGTGCTCGAGCAGGGCGGCCAAGGTGCCGACGGGCGGCTTGTCGCACGCGACGACCGCGACGACCCCCGACATCGCGTTCGCCTTGAGGTGCGCCTCCGTGCTGTCGTTCACCAGCTCGCGGCTCGTCAGCGAGTACCGCATCCGGTCGGTGCCGTTGAGCTGGCCGTCGGAGACTCCCAACGTGAACGCCGGCGCGATGAGACGAACGGGGAGGTCGTCATCGTGAATCCGCTGGGCCAACGCTTCGTGCACCGCATCGACCTTCGACCGCACGCCGAGGTAGCACTGGCTGTCACCGAGCGTGCCGATGACACCCCACACGGGGTCGTGCACCTTGGCGACGTCCTCACCCAGGAAGCGAGCGGTCCCGACGCGTTGGACATCACGTCCGGGATTTCCCGACACGAACTCACGGGACACGTCGCTCACCATCGCCCTCTCCTCACCGACATGGCGTGCAGCGTACCCTCGGGGGTTGGGAGCCCCAGCCCGATTGGAGGCCGCGATGAGCGTGCTCGTGACGACGACCGACGGCTACCACATCTTCACGTCGAAGGGTCAACACCTCACCGCGCTCGCCGGGCAACGCGTCGAAGCGCTCGCGCCGGGACCCGGCGGCACGTGGCTCGCGGTGGTCGATCGGCGCGCCGTCTGGCAGCACGGCGCCGACGGCGAGTGGACCCCGCTCACCAAGTCCGACGCCGAGCTGACCGCGGTCGTCGCCGCGGGCACCACGATCTTCGCGGGCACCGCCGACGCGCGGGTGTTGCGGCTGTCTACCGAGGGTGCGCTCGACCCGGTCCCGTCGTTTGACGCGGTGCCCGGGCGGGAGTCGTGGCACGCGGTGGGCGTCCCGCTCCAGGTGCGTTCGATGACCGCCACGAGTGACGCGAGCGCGTTGCTCGTCA
>JAODBH010000199.1 GCA_025463865.1 Actinomycetes bacterium
AAGCCGGCATCGCCGTGCGTGAACACACCACCATCCGACGCGAAGAGCCAGTAGCCCGTGCCCGGCGGGGTGGTTGCCGACGCGACGATCGGCGTGTTCAGCTTGAGCGCACCCTCGGACCCGAAGAACTTCGCGTCGCCGTGGGTGAACACCCCACCGTCCGCAGCGAAGAGCCAGTAGCCCTGGCCCGACGGGGTCGAGGCTCCGGCCACGATCGGCTGGTTGAGCTTCAGCGCACCTTCGCTGCCGAAGAAGCCCGCGTCGCCGTGCGTGAACACCCCACCATCGGCGGCGAAGAGCCAGTAGCCCTTGCCCGTGGGGGTGGACGCCGCGGCGACGATCGGCTGGTTGTGCTTCAGCGCACCCTCACTGCCGAAGAAGCCCGCGTCGCCGTGCGTGAACACCCCACCATCCGACGCGAAGAGCCAGTAACCCTTCCCGTCAGGCGTGGAAGCTGCGCCGACGATCGGCTTCACCAGTTGGAGCGCACCCTCGGACCCGAAGAACTTCGCGTCGCCGTGGGTGAACACCCCGCCGTCGGCCGCGAAGAGCCAGTAGCCCTGCTTGGTCGGGGTCGCGGCCATCGTCACGACCGGCTTGTTCAGCTTCAGCGCGCCTTCGGAGCCGTAGAAGAGCGCCGAGCCGTGGGTGAACACCCCACCGTCACCCGCCGCCATGTAGTAACCCTGCGACGCGATTCCGGCGATGTCCCGCACGCGGTGGTTGCCACCGTCGGCGATCACCAGATCCGAAGCCGGCGAGATCGCCAGCTGGTTCGGCGCGTTGACCTCGGCCGTGACCGCAGCCTGGTTGTCGCCGTTGAAGTTGCCGCTGCCGTCACCCGCGACCGCGGAGATGACCCCGTTGGCCCCGATGCGCCGGATGAAGTCACCGTTGTTCTCGGCCACGAAGATGCTGTTGGCGTTGTCGACGACGATGCCCGTCGGGTTGCTCAGCGTGGCCGCGGTTGCGGGCCCGCCGTTCCCGGTGGACGTGGAGGTACCGGTCGTGCCGGCGACCTTCGTGATGACCGACGTGGTCGCATCGACCCGACGGACCGTGTTGTTGCCGCTGTCGGTGATCACGACGTTCTGATTCGCGTCGAGGGCGACACCAACAGGACCACTGAGTCCGGCCGACGTGGCTGCGCCGCCGTCTCCACCGGATCCAGCCGTACCGGCCGCGCTTCCGGCGAAGTTGTTGATCATGAGATCCGTGCCCACCCGTCGCACGCGGTTGTTGGTCGTGTCCGCGATGAGCACGCGCCCCGTTCCGTCAACCGTCACACCTTGGGGATGGTTCAGCGTGGCGAGAGCGGCAAGGGCTCCGTCGCCGGTGTTCCCGGCGATACCGGCGACAGCTCCCGCGAAGGTCACGATGTTGCCGTTGGAGGCAAGCACCTCGCGGACCCGGTTGTTGTTGGTGTCGGCGATGTAGACGTTGCCGGCCGAGTCGACCGCGAGCCCGTGCGGGTTCGCCAACTGTGCCGACGTCGCCGCCGCGCCGTCACCCAGGTTTCCCGCGGTGCCGGTGCCGGCGAATGGGCTGATGGTTCCCGACGGCGAAACCTTGCGGACGACGTTGGAGTTCGCATCGGAGATGTAGAGGTTGCCGGCCTTGTCGTAGACGACGCCGTTCGGCTGGTCGATCATCGCCGACGTCGCCGCCGCGCCGTTGCCCGAGTTGCCCAACGTGCCGTTACCGGCGATCGTCGTGATCACGCCCGTGGACGCCGCGCCTGCACCGGCGGCACCGACCGCCAGCGTTCCGCCGACGATCACCGCCATTCCCATCGCTACCGCTGTCGACGTGATGCTTCTGCGTATCCGCATTGAAGAACCTCCATAGATCGCGAGTTCGAACCCTAGGACGGCAGGGACAGCACACAAAGTGGCGCGCCGGTGAACGTCGTCCGACGCCTACGCGTCGTGCGCGGAGCGCGCGCAGGGAACGCTCCAGCGCGTCGAGGTCGTGCGGAATTGGCGGTGCGCGGACAGCGCCCACGTGCGCGCGATGCGCGCAAACGCGCGCTGCGTGACCGGTTCAGAGGAGGATCAGGCGGCGTCGATCGAGAGCTCGCCGTACTCCTCGGTGGTGTCGGCGAGATCCGCGAAGCCGATGACGCCGAGGTCGGTGAAGCGCTCGCGGAGCCAGCCGTCGCCTGCGTCCAGCAGCCCGAGCTTCTTGCAATTCGGCACGATCTTGGCGAAGAGCAGGCTCTGGAAGATCTGCCGGTCGGGAGCCTCCATCACGAGCTTGACCGCCTCCTTCACGTCGACGCCCATGCGCTCGAACACCTCCTGCTGGAGGAAGCGATCACGCATCCGCACCGCGGCTTCGAACGCGAACTCCTGGCGTTCACGGATCTCGTGGCTGTTGAGCCCGGCGTAGAACTCCTGGAGTGAGAGCACGCCGAACGCCACGTGGCGCGCCTCGTCGGAGATCACGTAACGCAGCAGCTGCTTCAGCAACGGCTCGGTGGTCATGCTGTGCATGAAGCCGAACGCGGCGAGCGCGAGACCCTCGACCATGATCTGCATGCCGAGGTAGGTCATGTCCCAGCGGCGGTCGGCGATGATGTCGTCGAGCAGCATCCTGAGGTGCGCGTTGATCGGGTAGTAGCCGCTCAACTTCTCGCTGAGGTACCGGGAGAACACCTCGACGTGGCGGGCCTCGTCCATCACCTGGGTCGAGGCGTAGTACTTGGCGTCGATCCAGGGGACGGTCTGCACGATCTGCGCGGTGCAGATCAGCGCGCCCTGCTCGCCGTGCATGAACTGGCTCAGCGTCCAGTTCTGGCTCTCACAGCCGAACTGGATCCACTCCTTCTCCGACCAGTTCTGGAACACGGTGCCCCGCACGTCGAGGTCGCCGCTCAACATCGTCCGGCCGTTGGCCTGTGCGATGTTGGCCATGACGACCTTGGGCTGGTCGACCTCGATCGACCAGTCGAGGTCGGTGGCCGCGTTCCACTGGCTCTTCTTGGCCTTCTCGTACAGCTTCGAGAGCGCGGGCCGTGAGCGCTCGTAGTCCCACGTGAAGATGGAGTCGGACTCCGCCTCCACCGTGTGGATCACGCCGTCGACGTCGCTGTTGGTGATCGAGAGGATCGCCTCGAGGTCGTCGACGTCGGTGCGTCCGAGAATCTCGTCGTTCGTAGACATGCTCATCCCAGGGTCGGTGCCGGCGCGAAGGCCGGGAGAACGAAATGTTCGACGAGCGTCCGGGCGGACGCTTCGTCGGTCAGGTCGACGGGCCGGTCACGGGCCAGCAGGTACGTGACGGCGATGCGGCTGGTCCACGACGCGCAGCGGCGTGCGCGGGCGGTGCGGTCGGGACCAGGGAGGAACCGCTCGAGGTCGGGGGCGAAGACGTCGGCCGCGAGCTCGAGGAGCCGGTCCTGGCCCCGGAACGTGACGAACGGCAGGACCGCGCCGCGCTCGAGCTCGAGGAGAGACTGCAGCGTTGCGTGACCCTCGTACTCCCGCGCCGCGTCGACGAGGAGCCCGGTCAACGCGTCGGCGAGCGTGGCGGCCCGGGCCACCCGGGCCCGGATCCGCTCGCCGACCGCCAACAGCTCGGTGCGGACCGCGAGGTCGACGAGGGCGCTGCGGCTGCCGAAGTAGCGGTAGAGCGTGGCCCGACCACAACCGGCTTCGCGCGCGATGTCGTCGAGGGTGGTCTTGGAGAGTCCGACCCGCGCGACGCACACGAGCGTCGCGGCGACGGCCCGGGCCTCGATGCCACCCGCGTCGGTCGTTTCCACGATTCCGTCGGACCAGTCGACGATCACTGCGCGAGACGCTAAAGCGATATTTGTCTCATCGTCAAGGCGTCTCGTGGTCACACCAAATTGTCGCCCTTTTCGGTCGAGACCTGAAGCGCTGCAGGGGTGAGAATGCCGGCCAGGAGCTCGTTCCGCACCAAATCACGCCGAACGGCGGGATCCTCGAGGTCCCACTCCCCCGGCGAGGTCATCAGGGAGAGCACCATGCGGGCGAGGTGATCCGCCGTCGCGGCACGGTCGATGCCCGGAATCAGCCGTCCGGCCCGGGCTTCGCGGTCGAGGAACGGGAGCAGATAGGCCGCGATGACCGGGAGCACGTTGCTCGACTCGGTGGACAGCACCGGAAGGAGCCGCTCGGGCTCGAGGACCACCATCGTCCGGAGGACCTCGTGACCGACGAGCGCCCGGCGGGCGAAGGCCAGTCCGTCCTCCATCAGCGCACAGAAGTCGGGAGCGTCCGCGACGTGCTCGGCCAGGCGGCCGAAGAACCGGCCCATCTCCCAGGCGACGAGGTCCTCGAACAGCTCGTCGCGTCCACCCGGGAAGTAGCGGTAGATCGAAGCCCGCGACAGACCCGACGCCCGGGCCACATCCTCGATCGTGGTCTTGGCCAGCCCGTAGCGGCCCACGCAGAGCAGCGCACCCTCGAGGATCCGCTCACGCGCAGCGAGCTCGTTGGACGCCATCGCGCCCACGCTACCGGTGCCGCCGCGCACCTTTCGACGCGCCGGTGCCGCCCCACCGGAGTGGGGCGGCACCGGCCTGCTGTCGTGCCCGAGGTGCTACGGCGTGAACTTGAACGTCTTCGCCGCCGCGCTGGTGTAGTTCGCGTTGAGCGCCTTCAGGCCCTCGGGCGCTGCCGGATCGACCCCGAAGATCGTGGCGGCCGTCGGCTGCTTGCGGGTCGAGACCGACGTCCCGTACACGAAGTCGGGAAGCGCGCCGCCGAACTTCAGCGTGCCGACGCCGTTGATCGCGTTGAGGATCCCCGTACGCGACAGGTCGCCGTTCTTCACCGCGACGGCGAGGATCTGGTCCATCGCCTGCGCCTGCGCGTAGCCGTACGCAAAGTACGGATCCGGCTTCTGGGTCGGCGCGTACTTGGCCTGGTCGGCGAGCATCTGCTGGTTCAGCGGCGAGTCCCACGCCACGCCCGTGGACGAGACCCACATGTTCTGCTGGAGGTAGGTCTTGAACGACGCGTCGGTCTCGGAAGCGGACACGTACGTCGGCTGCCACGCCGGCGACAGGGCGATCCACCGGGCGTTGAACTTGATCTGCACCGCGGTCTGGATCGCGCTCTTGGTGTCGGCCAGCGTCGCGACGAACAGCACCGCGTCGCAGGCGTTGTCCTTGAGTGCCTGGATCTGCGCCGTCTTGTCGGTGAGCGTTGGGTAGCGCTGCGTGGTCTTGATGGTGAAGCCGGCCTTCTGGGCCTCATAGGTCGCGCCCTGCACCCCGGCCTCGCCGTAGGCGTCGTCCTGTGCGAGCAAGCAGATGTTCTTGGTCTTCGACCCACCGTTGTTGAGGTAGTAGTCGATGCCGTTGATGGACAGCAGCTGGTACGACGTCGCGATCGGGATCAGGTTCGGATCGAGCGTCCACGCGGCGTCGAGCGTGGCCGGGCTGGCGGAGACCTGATCGACCTGGAGCTTCGGCTGCATCGCCTGAAGCACCTGCGTGCCCAACACCTGCTGGAACGCCGCCACGTCGTTCTTGATCTTGTCGTAGGCCTGGAGGCCGATGGTGGCGTCGTACTGGCTGTCGCCCGTCTCCAGCTGCACCTTGTACTTGCCGGCGACGCCGCCCTTTGCGTTCACCGCGTCCCAGTAGACCTGGTTACCGGAGGTCAGCGGCGTGCCGATGGCGTCGGCGACGACCTTGCCGATGGCGCCCGACTGCGGAGTGATCACCCCGAGCTTGATCGTGGTGCCGTCGAAGCCCGGGCCGGTCTTCGGCGCCTTCCCGGCGTTGGCCGGCTTGGTCGTGCTCGAGTTCTTGGCGTTGCTGGCGGCGGTCTTGTCGCCACCGCCGCACGCTGCGACGACGAGCGCCGCCACGGCTACGAAGCCCACGAAGCGGGCCAGGGACTTCTTGTTCATGTTCCCCCCATTGCGTAGATCCGCCGGTTCGGCGGTGTGCGCTGATCCGACGCGTGAGTCGCCCCATCGGTCGCGCCGGAATGCTGCCATCAAGTTACCCCGTAGTAGGGGCACTCGAATCCGCGGCCTTCGGAACCATCGCCCGCCGCAGCTTCCGGGTCCGGAGCCGGCGGACCGCCCCGGCGAAGCCCCACGGTTCGAGCAGGAGCGTGATCACGAGGAGCAGAGCGAACACGATCCCCTGGAACGCGGAGATCGTGGACGCGGTGAGATACGGGATGTGGTTGGAGAACTCGTCGATCAGGGTTGGCAACCCGCCGATGATCACCGCGCCGAAGATGGTGCCGTACACGGTGCCGATCCCGCCGACGATGATCACGGCGAGGAACTGGATCGACAGCACGAGACCGATCGACTGCTGATTCGGCGTGAGGTACTGGATGTAGAGGCCGTAGAAGACGCCGGCCATCGCGCCGATCGCGCTCGAGACGACGAACGCGCCGACCTTGTACCGGAACAGGCTGACGCCGACGATCTCGGCCGCCACGTCGCGGTCGCGAACGGCCTGGAGGGCGCGGCCTGGCCGGCTGCGCACGATGTTCTTGACCACGAGCGCGGTGAGCGCGACGAACAACCACACGAGGTAGAAGAGTCCCTGGTTGCGCCCGAGGGGCGTGCTCCGGAGCCCGAAGACGTCGAAGCTGGCGAAGTTGATCGAGCCGATGGCGACGTTGATCGGCATCGGCGATCCGAGGTTGCCGCCGCTCACCTTCTTCCATTGCGTGAGCACGTAGGTGGTGACGAACAGGAACCCCAGCGTGACGATGACGAGGTAGCTGCCGCGCAGGCGGAGCGCGGGCAGGCCCACGACGAAGCCCACCGCCGCGCCGACGAGGATCGCGACGATGAGATAGACGATGAAGGGCTGGCCGAGGCCGTGGTTCACGTCGGTGGCCCGGCCAAGGTAGCTCGCGGTGAACGCGCCGATGCCGATGAACGCGGCGGTGCCGAGCGACGCCTGGCCGGCGTAGCCGGTGAGCAGATTGAGCCCGAGCGCGCCGATCGCGGTGATGCCCGCGAGCACGAGGACGTTGGCCCACAGGTCGGAGAGCACGAGCGGGAGCACGAGGTACAGCGCGAGCAGGGCCGCGGCTCCGACCCAGTACCAAGGGGTGGGGAACAGGCGGACCTCGTGCCGGGCGCGCTGTTCGAGCGCGCTGCGGCCCGGCGACTCGGCGGGGCTCGCGGCGGGTGAGGGTGCGACGGTGGCGGTCATCAGACTCGCTGCACCTCCCGGGCGCCGAACAGGCCCGACGGCCGGATCAGGAGGACCAGGACCATCAGCAGATAGGGCAGCACGTCGGCGAACCCATTGCTGCCGAGGGACGGGATGTACTGGGTCTGGTAGCCGACGGCCATCTCGTAGCTGACGCCGACGATGAGGCCGCCGACGACAGCACCGACCGGTGAGTCGAGCCCGCCGATCACCATCGCGGGCAGCGCCTGGAGCGCCACCGCGGCGATCCCGAGGCCGAGCCCGACCTTCGGCGTCGCGTTCGAGCCGAGCATCGTCCCTGCGATGACCGCGACCACGCCGGCGATCGCCCACGACAGCGCCACGATCGCCGGGACGCTGATGCCCTGCGCGAGCGCGGCCTCCTGGTCGATGGCGGTGGCCCGCATCCCGAGACCGACCTTGGTGTAGCGGAACAGGACGAAGAAGGCGGCGAGCACCACCGCGCCGAGGATCATGGTGACGACGTCGACCTGGAGGACGTTGACGCTGCCGATGCTGACCGTCTTGCCGATCCACGGGTTGGGGATCGTGTCCTTGGCGTTGGTCCAGATCGCGCCGATGAGCGACTGCAGCAGCAGGTAGAGGCCGATGGTGAGCAGGATGATCGAGAACACCGGCTTGCCCGTCATGCGGCGCAGAGCGAAGCGCTCGAAGCCGATGCCGATGACCGCGAGCACCGCCGCGGCGAACAGCATCGACAGCCAGTAGTTCCAGCCCCACGTGTTGACCGCGTTGTACGTGACGAAGGCGCCGAACACGACCATGCCCACTTGGGCGAAGTTGACGATCCCGGTGGCGCGGTAGATGACGACGAAGCCGAGGCACACCAACGCGTAGACCGCACCCAGCGCGACGCCGGCGGCGAAGAGCGTGAAGAACTTCTGGGGCCCGTCGAACGCGAGGTAGACGAGGATCCCCAGGATCACCACGCCGACCGCGGTGAGCACCATGTCGTCGCGCTTCATGGCCTGGGCTCCATGTCGCTGGGCTCCATATCGGTGGGCTCCAAGGAGTGGGGCGCGATGTCGTGGGGCTCGACGTCGGAGAGCTGCCCGAGGTACGCCTCGATGACCCGGGGATCGTTGCGGATCGCGTCGGCCGGACCGAGCGCGATCGGGACGCCGAAGTCGAGCGCCAGCACCCGGTCGGCGATGTCCATGACCAGGTGCATGTCGTGCTCCACGAGGATCATGGTGACGCCGAGCTCACCGTTGATCTGGCAGATCGCACGGGCCATGTCCTCCGACTCGTCCAGGTTCATCCCCGCGACGGGCTCGTCGAGGAGCAACAGGCGCGGCTCCATTGCCAGCGCCCGCCCGATCTCGATGCGCTTCTGCACGCCGTAGGGGAGGATTCCCACCGGCATCCGGCGGTAGGGCGTGAGCTTGAGGGTCTCCGCGATCTCGTCACAGCGCACCCGGTTGCGGATCTCCTCACGCTTGGCCCAACCGGCCCACAGCATCCCCTTGAGGAACCCGGTCCGCATGAGGTGGTGCCGCCCGAGCATCAGGTTGTCGATCACGTCGAGGTTCCGGAACAGGGCGAGGTTCTGGAACGTCCGGGCGACACCCATGTTCGCGGTGGTCGACGGACGTTTGCCGATGAGCTCGACGCCGTCGAGCCGGATGTGGCCCTCCTGCGGCCGGTACACCGCGTTGAGGCAGTTGAAGATCGAGGTCTTGCCCGCGCCGTTGGGGCCGATGATCGAGAACAGCTCGCCCTCGCGGACGTCGAACGACACGTTCGACAGCGCGGTCACGCCGCCGAACCGCAGGGTCACCTCGGACACCTCGAGCAGCGGTGTTCCCTCCGACCCTTCGGCGGCCGCGTTCACGAGACGCTTCCCGTACGGGCCGCCCGGTACTGCTCCTTCAGCCCGCGGAACGACGCGCGCCCGGCCTCGCCCGTGCCCAGGTAGAACTCCTGGATGTCGGCATCGGCGAGGAGCTCGGCGCCGGTTCCCTGCTTCACGACCGCGCCGTTCTCCAGGACGTAGCCGAGCCGCGCGATCGACAGCGCCATCGTGGCGTTCTGCTCGACCAGCAGCACGCTCGTCCCGCCGGCATTGATGGCGACGATGATGTCGCGGATCTGCTCGACGATCCTCGGCGCCAATCCCAGCGACGGCTCGTCGAGGAGCAGGAGCTTCGGCGCAGCCATGAGCGCACGGCCGATCGCCACCATCTGCTGCTCCCCACCGGAGAGGTAGCCCGCCGCGCTCTTGCGCCGTTCCGCGAGTCGCGGGAAGAGTTCCAGGATGCGCTCGTAGTCGGCTGCGACGGCCTTCTTGTCCTTCCGGGTGAACGCCCCGCTGCGCAGGTTCTCGTCCACCGTGAGCCCGGCGAAGATCCGCCGGCCCTCCATGACCTGGGCCATGCCCGCTCGCACCGTCTTGACCGGGCCGAGCCTGAGCGCATCCTGCCCCGCGAACGTGACGCTCCCCCGGCGGACCTCACCGCCGTGCACGCGCATGAGACCCGAGATCGCACGCAACAACGTGGTCTTCCCTGCGCCGTTGGCGCCGAGGAGGGCGACGATCGCGCCCTCGGGAACCTCGAGCGACACCCCGCGCAACGCCAGGATCACGTCGGCGTACACGACCTCGACGTCGGACACGACGAGTATGGGCCGGTCGACCCCCCCTGCCATCCAGTTGTTCTACCCCATGCTGGGGCGTCGAACCGAGGTTCCTCCGGCGATCGCCTGTTCTCGCAGTACCAACCGGGTTGGCCCGCGGTCATCGCGGTGGCGCACTGGCTCGGCGAGGGAACGCATCGCGCTCATGATCGGGCTCGAGGTGCAGGCGCCTGGACTCCATACCACCGCTACGAGTTCGAGCGGGCGGTGTGGATCCGCCAGAACGTCACGGCGAATCCGGCCGAGCGGAACCAGCAGCCGGACGAGCTGGCCTCAGAGTCCGAGCAGCGCTTCCAGCCCGATCGTGAGGCCCGGCCGGCCAGAGACCTGCTTCACGGCGAGCACGACACCGGGCATGAAGCTGGCGCGCTCGACGGAGTCGTGGCGGATCGTGAGCGTCTGCCCGGTGGTGCCGAGCAGCACCTCCTGGTGCGCGACGAGCCCGCGCAGGCGCACCGAGTGCACGTGGATGCCTCCGGGCCCGGTGGCGCCGCGCGCGCCGTCGACGACGTAGTCGCGCGTCGGATCGGCCGACCATTCGGACGACGCCGCGGCCATGCGCTCGGCCGTGAGCATCGCAGTCCCCGACGGGGCGTCGACCTTCTGGTCGTGGTGCAGCTCGATGATCTCCGCGGTCTCGAACCACGGCGCCGCGAGCTCGGCGAAGCGCATCATGAGCACCGCGCCGATGGCGAAGTTCGGAGCGATCACCGCGTTGGCCTGGCTGGCGTCGAAACGGACCCGGAGGTCTTCGAGGTCGTCGACCGAGAAGCCGGTGGTGCCCACGACCGCGTGCACGCCGTGATCGGCGCACCACCGGAGGTTCTCCCGCGCCGCGGCCACGACCGTGAAGTCGACCGCGACGTCGGCGCCCGCGTCGGTCAGCGCGTCGGCACTCGAGCTGATGGTCACCCCGCCGACCTGGGTACCCACGCGGCCGGGATCGACCGCCGCGACGAGCTCCAGCTCCGGATCCGCCAGGACCGCGTCGCACACCTCCGCGCCCATTCGCCCACCGGCACCGAAGACCCCGACGTTGATCACGCCCGAACTCTACGCAACACCGGCCGGCACCTCGGTGCGTTCAGAGACAACCCATACGGTTGTCTGTGAACGCACGAACCTCTGGGTCAGGCGGCGAAGGCGTTGTCGTCGAAGGGGCCGATGGCCGCGAGGACGGGCTCGGAGCCGACGAAGATCCGGTCGATCACGCGAGCGATGTCTTCGGGGCCGACACCGTTGATCGCGGCGACGAGGTCGTCGAGCTCGGGGACCTCGTGCTGCAGCAGCTCGCTACGCCCGATCCGGTGCATGCGGCTCGTGCTGCTCTCCAACGACAGGGCGAGGGAGCCGGTGAGATAACCCTTGGCCGCAACCAGCTCGGCCTCGGTGACGCCGCGTTCGCGCACCAGACGCTCGATCTCGCCCCGCGCGATCGCGAGCGACTCGTCGACCCGCTCCGGCGCCGAGCCGACGTAGACGGCGAACGCGCCGGTCTCCTCGAACGACGCCCGGTACGAGTACACGTTGTAGGCGAGTCCGCGCTTCTCCCGGATCTCCTGGAACAGCCGGGACGACATCCCGCCGCCGAGGACCTGGTTGAGGACCCCGAACGCCCAGCGGTCGGAGTCGTCGCGAGCGATCCCGCGCAGACCCAACGCGATGTGCGCCTGCTCGAGCGGGCGGTCGAGGACGACCCGGCCCGTGGCGTCGGAGAGCCTGCCGAGCTGACGGGCCGGCCGGTTCCCGACCCGGCCGCCGAGTCCGCGTTCGACCAGTCGGAGCACCTCGTCGTGCTCGACGTTGCCGGCGACCGCGACGACCACGTTGCCCGGGTGGTAGTGCGCAGCGTGGAACGCGGCGATGGCCTCGGGGGTCGCGGCCCCGACGGTGTCGGGAAAGCCGATGACCTCCCGGCCGAGCGGGTGGTCCGGGAAGACGATGCCGGCCAGCAGGTCGTGCACGAGGTCGTCCGGCGCGTCCTCGCGCATCCGGATCTCCTCGAGGATGACCTGGCGCTCCGACTCGACCTCGTCGGGGCGGAAGGCCGGCGCCCACACGATGTCGGAGAGGATCTCGAGCGCCATCTCCAGCTGCGCGTCGGGAACCCGCACGTAGAACGCCGTGTACTCGTGGGCCGTGAATGCGTTCATGTCGCCGCCGACCGACTCCACCGCCGTCGCGATGTCCTGCGCGTCACGGGTCGCGGTGCCCTTGAACAGCAGGTGCTCGAGGAAGTGGCTCGCGCCGGCGAGGTCGGGGGTCTCGTCCCGGGCGCCGGTGCCGACCCAGAACGCGACCGACGCGCTCCGGAGGTGCGGCAGCGACTCGGTGACGACGCGGAGGCCGGAGTCGAGTTGGGTACGTCGGATCGGGTTGGTCACCGACACCTCTTCGTCACGCGAAGTGGCCCAGTTGACGACTGAATGCCACTGATAGTGAACAACTCACCGGGAGGCACCGCCGCCGGCTCGGAGGCCTGGCGCCGGGCCCGCGCGACGAGCCCGGCTCCGAACGCGCGAAGGGTCAGCGACGGTCGCCGCCGCCACCGCCGCCACCGCGGTCACCGCGGCG
>JAODBH010000162.1 GCA_025463865.1 Actinomycetes bacterium
CGGCCAGCACCGGCTGGGGCGGTGCTTCCGGCGCGTTGACCGGGAAGTGGCAGGCGATGAAATGCCCGGGGCCGATCTCCCGCATGAGCGGCTCCTCCTCGGCGCACCGCTGCTGGGCGTTTGGGCAACGGGTGCGGAAACGGCAGCCCGACGGCGGATTGATCGGCGACGGCAGGTCGCCGGCCAGCCGGGTGTTGGTGCCGCCGACCGCGATGTCCGGGTCGGGAATCGGGATCGAGGACAGCAGCGCCACGGTGTAGGGGTGCGACGGGCGGCGGTACAGCTCGTCGGGCGCGCCCACCTCGCACAACTTGCCGAGGTACATGACCACGACGCGGTCGCTGATGTTCTTGATGACGGCCAGGTCGTGGGCGATGAAGATCAACGTGAGCCCGTAGCGGGCCTTCATGTCTTCCAGCAGATTCAGGATCTGCGCCTGCACCGAGACGTCGAGCGCCGACACCGGCTCGTCGCAGATGATCACCTTCGGGTCGAGCACGAGGGCCCGGGCGATGCTGATGCGCTGGCACTGCCCGCCCGAGAACTCGTGCGGGCGCCGGTGCGCCTGGGTGTCGTAGTCGAGGCCCACGGTCTCGAGGACCTCGCGGACCTTGGCCCGCCGGGACTCGTCGTCGCCGATGTTCCAGATGCGAAGTGGCTCGGCGATGATGTCCTTTATCCGCCGGCGCGGGTTGAGCGACGAGATCGGGTCCTGGAAGATCATCTGCAGCTTGATCCGGGTGCGCCGGAGGCTCTCGCCCTTGAGGCTGGTCAGCTCGATGCCGTCGAACTTCACCGTTCCCCCCGTCGGCCGGGGGAGCTGCACGATGGCGCGGCCGGTGGTGGACTTGCCACAACCCGATTCGCCGACCAGGCCGACCGTCTCACCGGTCAGCACGTCGAAGCTCACGTCGGACACCGCATGCACCCGCCGATGGCGACCGGCCGGGAACTCGATGACGAGGTGCTCGATCCGCAGCAGCGGATCGTCAGCGCGCAGATGAGCGGTGCCGCTGCCCGCCATTACGCCCCGATCTCCAGCGCGCTGACGGCGGCCACCGCTTGCGGCACGCCCGCCGACAGGTTGGCCTCGAGCGCGGCCTTGCCCTCCGGAGTGCCGACCGGGTACCAGCAGGCGAACTCGTGGCCAGGCGTCTCGGCCGGCATGAGGGGCGGTTCCTCGACCCGGCACCGCTCCTGCGCATAGGGGCACCGGGGCGCGAAGTTGCAGCCGGGCGGCGGCGACACGAGATCGGGCGGTCGACCGGTGATCGCCAGCAACCGGGTGTGGCTCGGGTACTCGATGCGCGGGATCGATTTGAGGAGCGCCTCGGTGTACGGCATCCGCATCTCGGCGAACAGCGTGCGGGTCGGCGCCCTCTCGACGACCTTGCCGGCGTACATCACCGCGATCTCGTCGGTGCGGCCGGCGACCACGCCCAAGTCGTGGGTCACCAGGATCATGGCCATGTCGCGCTCGCGCTGTTTCTCCTTCAGCACGTCGAGGATGTGTGACTGCACGGTGACGTCGAGCGCGGTGGTGGGCTCGTCGGCCATCAGCAGCTTGGGGCCGCACGCGATCGCGATGGCGATCATGACCCGCTGCCGCATGCCGCCGGAAAGCTCGTGCGGGTATTGCTGGAGCCGCCGTTCCGCCTCGGGGATCTTGACGGACCGCAACAGCTCGACCGACGTCTCCCGCGCTCGGTCCTTGGACATGCCGAGGTGGAGGCGCAGGCCTTCGGCGATCTGGCGACCGATCTTGACGACCGGGTTGAGCGACGTCATCGGGTCCTGGAACACCATGGCGATGTCGGCACCCCAGATGTGCCGCATGTCGGACGGCCCCAGCCCGACCAAGTTCCGCCCGTCGAAGACCACACTGCCCTCACGCACGACGTTGTGGGCCGGCAACAGGCCCATGATCGAACGGGACAGGACGGTCTTGCCCGAGCCGGATTCGCCGACGACACCGAGCGTCTGGCCGCGGTCGACCGAGAGGCTGACGCCGTCGACGGCCCGAACGAGACCCCGGGATGTACGGAAGTACGTCTTGAGGTTGTCGACTTCGAGCAGCGGCTGGTTGGGACTCCGGTCGGCGCCCGGGTCGAGATAGTCCAGCTCTCCCCCGTTTCGTGCCGAGCTGCTCACAGCGCCCCCTCCCGCACGTCGAACCGCGTGCGCAGCGTGTCCCCCGCGAAGTTCAGCGCCAGCACCGTGATGAACAGGACGATGGCGGGGATGAAGGCGATCCACGGGTCCTGCTGCAGGTACACCCGGCCGTCGGTGATCATGCCGCCCCACGTCGGCGTCGGCGCCGGCACCGACAGACCGAGGAAGGCCAGGGCGCCCTCGGCGACGACGGCCACGGCGACGCCGATCAACGCGAACGAGAACACCGGCAGCATGACCACCGGGAGGATCTCCCTGGCGATGATGCGGAAGTTCTTGGCGCCGAGACTTCGCGCCGCCATCACGAACTCACGTTGGGAGACGGTGAGCGTCGCCGACCGGATCAGCCTGGCGATCGGCGCGATGGCCAGGATGGATATGGCGAAGACGACGTTGCGCAGGTTCTGCCCGAGGAAGGTGATGATGGCCAGCGCCAGCACGAGTGCGGGGAACGCCAGCAGCACATCCATGGCTCCCATGATCAGCGTCTCGAGCTTGCCGCGGTAGAAGCCGGCGACGACGCCGAGGAAGCCGCCGACCACGATGCCGAAGAAGATGGATGCGAAGCCCACCGTCATCGATACCCGCGCCCCGTAGATCACACGGGACAGCTGGTCGCGACCGAGCTCGTCGGTGCCGAGCAGGTGATGAATGCTGAAACCGAGACGGGGCTTGGCCACGCCGGTCGCCTTCGGGTCGGGCAGCGGAAGCCACGACGCGAAGACGGCGAGGGCGATGATGCCGAGCACCCACGTGACGCTGATCCAGAAGACCGGGCCGAACCGCTTCTTGGGGAGGACGCCGGTGTCCGCTTCGCGGAGGCTCTCGATGGCCGCGGCGCCGCCGCGGTCCTCGATGACGGCGTCGGCGATGGCCTCGATCTCGGCTTCGGGGAACAGACCCTTTGACTCGGCCGGCCACACCGACAACGACGGCTCCGCGTCGGTGACGGCCCGACCGCCTCTACGCCACGCCATGTCGCACCCTCGGATCGACCACGGCGTAGATCACGTCGACCAGGAAGTTCACCAGCACGTACCCGAGTGCGATCAGCACCACCGTCCCCTGCACGACCAGGTAGGCCCGTTGGAACACCGAGGTGACGGCCAGGTTGCCGATGCCGGGCAAAGCGAAGATCTCCTCGACGATCAGAGCGCCCCCGATCAGCGTGCCGGTGTTGAGACCGGCCACCGTGTTGAGCGAGAAGGTCGAGGGGCGGAAGGAGTGGCGCAACATGTTCC
>JAODBH010000266.1 GCA_025463865.1 Actinomycetes bacterium
GCCGAGGTGCTGGCCGAAGCCCGCGACAACGCGTCGTTCGGCGCGCCCGACGAGTTCTACGGGCTCGTCGACCCCTCCGACTTCGCGGGGTTCGAGGCACCGGCGCTCGACCTCTGGCGCGAAGAGCTCCTCGCGGTTCCCACCGAGGCGAAGGTCGCGCTCGCGTTGGAGCTCGAGGCCGCAGCGAAACGTGATCCGCGCATCCGCGGCGTCGACAGCGCGGGCTACGGCGACGCCGCGGTGGAGGCCGCGATCGTCAACTCCCTCGGCGTCGAGTCGTTCGCCCGCCGGACCGTGGCTTCGTGCAGCGCGAGCGTCATGGCCGGCGAGGGCAGCGAGACCCAGACGGGCTACGGGTTCTCCGTCGGGCGCACCCTCGGCGACCTCGACGTCGAAACCGCGGCGACCGATGCGATCGTGCGGACGGTGCGTCTGCTCGGTGCCCGCCAGCCGAAGAGCCGGCGGCTCGCCGTCATCCTCGATCCCATGGTGACCCGCTCGCTGCTCGGCGTGATCGGCAGCGCGATGGGCGGCGAGTCGGTCCTGAAGGGTCGGTCGATGTTCGTCGACCGCGAGGGCGAGGAGGTCGCCGGCGCGGCCATCACGTTGGTCGACGACCCGACGCTCCCCGACGCCTACGGCGCGTCGACCCACGACTCGGAGGGCGTGCCGACCCGGCGCACCGAGCTGATCGGCGGTGGTGTGCTCCGCGGCTTCCTGCACAACGCCTACACCGCGCGTCGTGCCGGTACGAGCACCACCGCGTCGGCGGTCCGGGGCTTCAAGAGCACGCCCGGCGTCGGGCCCCGCGCGCTGCACCTGCTGCCGGGCACGCTCAGCCCGGAGGCCATCATGGCGTCGGTCCCCGAAGCGCTCTACGTGCAGTCGGTGAGCGGCCTCCACTCCGGGACCAATCCGGTGAGCGGCGACTTCTCGGTCGGCGCGACCGGGCTGATGGTCCGCGAGGGCACGTTCGCGGAGCCGGTGCGCGAGATCACGATCGCCAGCACGTTGCAGCGCATGCTGCACGACATCGCCGCGATCGGCGCCGACCTCACGTGGCTGCCGGGTGGCGGCGCCGGCCTCACCCTCCTCGTCGGCGAGATGACCATGTCCGGCGCCTAGATCTTTGAGCGTCCCCCGAGCACACATATCGTGCTCGTGGGACGCACAAAGCTGTTCAGGTGCGGGGGCGGCGGGTCAGGATCGCTTCGAGCTCGGCCAGCACCGCCCAGGGGTCGTCGCCGAACCGGATGGCCTCCATGCCGAGGGCCCGGGCCGCCTCGACGTTGTCGAGGTTGTCGTCGATGAACACGCAGACTTCGGGCGCCAGGCCGATCCGCGCGCACGTGAGCTCGTAGATGCGCGGGTCGGGTTTCCGGAGACCGACGGCCGACGAGTCGACGACCACCGGGAACAGCTCGTCGACGGGGAACGTGTCGCGCCAGGTGTCGCCGAACTCACGGACGTTGTTGGTGAGCAGCGCGAGCGTGTAACCGCGCGCCTGCAGGTCGCGGACGGCGTGGACGACGGGCCAGTGGACACCGATCGGCATCTCGGCGACGAAGCGGGCATAGGCGTCCATGCCGATCGGCTCGCCGAGGACCTCGGGCGCCCGGTCGATGACGTCGAGGAGATAGTCGTGCAGCGTGAGCTCGCCCACCTCGAGCCGGTGCCAGTCGTGGGTGACGGCACTGGTGTCGGCGCCCGCCGCACCGTCGGTCGGGTCGCCGCCGCGCGGGTTGCCGGCGAGCGTTCCCTCGCCGAAGAGCAGCGCGAGCAGGGCGCCGGGCGGGTAGCCGAGGTCGGCTTCGAAGCGGGCGAGGTCGCGGGAGAACGAGACCGAGATCACGCCGCCGAAGTCGAAGATGACCGCCTCGACCGGACGTGCGGACTTGCCCACCGTCAGCGGATTCCGGTGCCGAACACGATGATCACGGCCACGCCGACGATCACCCGGTACACCACGAACGGGAAGAAGGAGTGGGTGCGCAGGAACTTCAGCATGAAGAACACCGCGATCCATCCGGTGATGGCGCTCGAGACGATGCCCCAGAAGAACGCTCCGCCGAACCCGGCCGGGATGCCTCCGTTGGCGAACATCTTGGTGCCCTTGTAGAGGCTGGCGCCGGCGACGATCGGGATCAGCATCAGGAACGAGAGACGGGCCGACTCGTCGCGGCTGAAGCCCAGCCAGCGTGCGGCCGACATCGTGATGCCCGAACGCGAGATGCCCGGCTGCAACGCGATCGCCTGGGCCGTGCCGACGATGACGGCGTCGCGGGTGCTCATCGAGTCGACGACGCGCCGCCCCTTCGACTGGTCCGCCCACCACAGGATGAACGCGCCCAGGATCAGCATCACGCCGATGAGCACGGGCTGGCCGAGGTGATCGTCGATCGGGCTCTCGAACAGGGCGCCGATCGCCGCGCCGGGGATGGTGGCGAGCAGCAGAAGCCACGCGACCCGCGCGTCGGTGCTCTGGATCGAGCGGACGCGGATTGACCGCAGTGCCGCGCAGATGTACTTCCACACGTCGCGCCGCAGATACGCGACGGCACCGATGAGCGTGCCGAAGTGGAGCGCGACGTCGAACGTCTTGTTGAGCGTGGCGTGGTCGGTGAGCTCGGTCCAGTGGAAGAGCTCGGGCACGAGGATGAGGTGACCGCTCGACGAGATCGGCAGGAACTCGGAGAGCCCTTGGACGATTCCGAGCACGATCGCGTGGATGATGGGCAAGCGAGGGCCTTGGCCGGGGGCGGGAAGGCTGCAGACTAGGGCGCCTTCAGGAAGGTTCCCGGTCTTCATCGGGTGGTGCGAGGGCCAGCATGAGGGTGCCGTTGGCGGCCGCGTCGGCGAGCCGGCTGGCCTGGTCGACCGTGACGAGCAGGGTGACCCCGCCGAGCCTGCCTTCGGTGGGCGGCGCGCCCCGGTCGGTGGCGAGGACCAGGGTCCCGGCTGCCACCACGTCGACCGATCGGGTTCCGGCCGCGACCCGGGTGGGATCGAAGGCCACGATCACGTCGACGGTGGCGCCGGCCCGCGGGTGGAGGCCGTTGTCGGCGAGGAGGTGGATCGCGCGTGTGCCCGGAGGGATGGCGCCGTCGAGACCGGTCCGCCGCCGGGGCGCGAGGTTGCGTGCCGTCACCGGCTGCCCGCGCAGTACCGGGACCACGACGGTCCGGCCGATCGCGGTGCCCGGCAGCGGGAGGGAGTCGGCGGGGCGGGCGTGGGCGAAGGCCGTGCGCGTGGTCACGTCGACCGGGCGGACGACCGCGCCGAGCGCGAGATCGCGACGCGCCACCACGACCGCGACCGGCGGGCCGAGTTGCACCCGTTGACGGTGCAGGTCGGCGAGGGTGTGTGCGACCGAGAGCGCGGTGACGACCGCGAGCGCGGCCGCGACGAGCCAGAGCAGGATGACCCGGGGAGAGCGGTGCGACACGAGGCTCCTTCCACGCCGGTCTGCTGCAGGAGCAGCGGGCAACGGGGGAAGGTGCGCCTGGACAACGCGCGGTACGACCCTAACCCTTCACGTTCGGGGCACGCCCGGAGCTCGTGGCAGCGGCCGGGTGGAACGCGCTCGGGTCAGGCGCTCTTGGACGGTTTCGCCGGCTTGGACGCGTTGTCGGACTTCTTGGTCGAGGACGAGTCGGAGCTGCTCGACCCACCCGAGTCCGACGACCCGCTCGAGCCGCTGTCGGACGACTTGGAGCCGCCGTCCGAGCCCGAGCCGGAGTTCGAGGACGACGAGTCCGACTTCGCTCCGGCCTTGCGGGACGACGAGGGGTTGTCGGTGCGGTAGAAGCCGCTGCCCTTCAGGACGATGCCGACCGAGCCGAAGACCTTGACGAGCTTGCCGTCGCCCGGCTTGCCCGGCGCGACGCAACCGATCTGGCTGCACCGCGTAAACGCCGTTTCGGAGAACGACTGGAACGCCTCGAGTGTCTGCCCGCACTTCTCGCACTCATACTCGTACGTCGGCATCGGTAGATCCTGGTTCCTGGCACTCGTGGAATGAGACTGCCAATCGTACCCGTGGCTCCCGACCGGCGTGCACACGACGGACCCGTCGCCCGGCTTCTGTCCACGCGTCGGCGCGTGGTGCGAGGATGGACGCCGTGCTCGTGACCGCGGTCCTCGTCCCCTTCGCCTATCTCCTCGGCACGTTCCCGAGCGCGCAGCTCGTGGGCCGCATGGGTGGCCATGACGTGATGGAGGAGGGGTCCAAGAACCCCGGCGCGTCGAACGTGGCCCGGTTGATGGGCTGGAAGGCCGGCGCGCTGGTCCTGTTCGCCGACTTCGCGAAGGGCGCCATCGCTGCGGGCGTGGGGTACGGCGTGGGTGGACGGCCCGGTGCGTGGGCGCTCGGAGTCGCGGCGATCCTCGGGCACGTGTTGCCCGCGACCCGTCGCTTCAAGGGCGGCAAAGGCGTCGCCACAACCGCCGGCGCGCTCGTGGTGCTCTTCCCGCTGATCGTGGCCGGAGGTGCCGTGGTGTGGTTCGCGATCGCGAAGGGCCTCCACAAGGCGTCGGTCGCGTCCCTCGTCATCTGTGTGGCGTTCCCGATCGCGGCGTTCTTCATGGGCTACCACGGGATCGAGATCGCGGTGTTGGTGGTGCTCGCCTTGCTCGTCATCGCCCGTCACGCGAAGAATCTGCGGCGCCTCGTGCGCGGCGAAGAGCTGGAGCTCCCGCGCACTCCGGTGCCCGGGCAGGAGGACGGAACGGCATGAGTGTGGTCAGAAAGGCGGTCATCCCCGCCGCGGGTCTCGGCACGCGCTTCCTTCCGGCGACCAAGAGCCAGCCGAAGGAGATGCTCCCGGTCGTCGACAAGCCCGCGATCCAGTACGTGGTCGAGGAGGCTGCTCGGGCCGGGCTCACCGACATCCTCGTCATCACCGGTCGGGGCAAGCGCGCCATCGAGGATCACTTCGACCGGAACTTCGAGCTGGAGCACTACCTCGAGGAGAGCGGCAAGACCGACCTCCTCAAGGAGGTCCAGGTCACCTCGGAGCTCGCCGACATGCACTACATCCGCCAGCGCGACCCGCTGGGTCTGGGGCACGCGGTCTCGGTGGCCCGCCAGCACGTCGGCGACGAGCCGTTCGCGGTGCTGCTCGGCGACGACATCATGGTCGACGACTCGGTCCTCCTCCGCTCCATGCTCGACGTGCACGAGCGCTTCGGGCGCTCCGTGCTCGCGCTCAAGGAAGTGCGGCCGGAGGAGATCTCCCGCTACGGCGCGGTCGCCCAGGAGCCCGTGGAGCAGGGTCTCGTGCAGGTCCGCAGCATCGTCGAGAAGCCCAAGCGGGAGAACGCCCCGTCGAACCTCGCGGTGATGGGCCGCTACGTGTTTACGCCGGAGATCTTCGAGGCCCTCGACCGCATCGAGCCCGGCTCGGGTGGGGAGCTGCAGCTCACCGACGCCATCTCGCTGCTGCTCGAGACGCAGACCGTGTACGGCCGCACCTTCACCGAGGGCCGCTTCGACATCGGCCAGAAGATCGACTTCCTGCGGGCCAACGTGGAGATCGCCCTCGACCGGCCCGACCTCGGGTCCGAGACCGCCGAGATGCTCACCGAGATCCTGCAGCGTCGGGGACTCGTGTGAGCGACGCCGCCCCGGGGGTGGTCGGCTTCACCTTCGTGGTCCTGACCGCGCAGCCCGAGGAGACGGTCAGGTTCTGGCGCGACGTCCTCGGCGGCGTCGTCGAATCGACGTCGAGCAGCGACCTCGGCGAGATGACGATCCTGCAGGTCGGCCCGGGCCGGGTCGAGATCCTCGGCGTTCCCAACGACCGCGCCCCGGCGCCGGCACGTTCGGTCCAGGTCGCACTCTCGGTCGAGGACGTCTCGGCCTGGCACGCGCGGCTCGTCGAGCACGGCGCCCGCGTCACCTACGGGCCGTCGACCCTCGAGAGCGGTGGCGCCAGCCTCGGTACGGCCGACCCCAACGGCGTCCTGATCTCGTTCTTCACTCCTGCGCCCGAGCCGTGATCACGCTCACCGAGGCGCAGTCGCACATCCTCGGGGCGGTGGGAGTGCTGGAACCGGTCGTCGTGCCCATCGGCGACGCGCTCGGTCTCGTGAACGCGGTCGCGGTCACCGCGGCCGAATCGGTGCCACCGTTCGCGAACTCCGCGATGGACGGCTACGCGGTGCGCGCGGCCGACGTCGAAGGCGCGACCGACGGGTCGCCGGTTCCGTTGCGGGTCGTCGCCGAGTTGCCGGCGGGCCGCGCCCCGACGGTTCCCGTCGGCCGCGGCGAGGCCATTCGCATCATGACGGGCGCGCCGATGCCCGACGGCGCGGACGCGATCGTGATGGTCGAGCAGACCCGTCCCGGCGACGACGGCAACGCGCTGACCGGCGGAACCGTGTTGATCGGGAACGCCGCGGTCGCGGGCGATCACGTGCGCGCCGCGGGTGGCGACGTCCGGCCCGGCGACGTGGTCGTCGAGGCCGGGGTGCGCCTGCGCCCCGCGCACCTCGGGGTGCTCGCGAGCGTCGGTCGGGCGGAGGTGACCGTGTTCCCGCGCGCGCGTGTCGGTGTGCTCTCCACCGGCGACGAGCTGGTCGGCGACGGCTCCGCGCTCGCCCCGGGCCAGATCCGCGACTCCAATCGTCCGATGCTGTTGGCGCTCCTGCGCGAGCTGGGAGCCGAGGCGCTCGACCTCGGCAGCGCGCGCGACGACGAGACGGTGATCGCCGACGCGATCGGTGCCGCGGTCGACCGGTGTGACGCGGTCATCACGAGCGGCGGCGTGTCGGTCGGCGACTACGACGCGGTCAAGGTCGTGCTGAACCGGCTGGCTCCAGGTTCCATGCACTGGTGGCAGGTGGCGATCAAGCCGGCCAAGCCGTTGGCGTTCGGGGTGGTCCGCGGGGTCCCGGTCTTCGGGTTGCCGGGGAACCCGGTCAGCTCCCTCGTCAGCTTCGAGCTCTTCGCCCGGCCCGCGTTGCTCAGGATGACCGGTCACCCCGACGTGCTCCGCAGCCCGGTCCGCATGCGCGCCGGCGCCGCGCTGAGCCGCCGGACCGACGGGAAGATCCACTTCGTCCGGGTACGGGTGGAACGCACCCCTGACGGTCCGGTGGCCGTGAGCAGCGGCTCGCAATTCAGCAACGCGCTGGCGTCGATGGCCGCCGCCGACGGGCTGGCGGTGCTGCCCGACGGGCCGGGGTGCGAGCCCGGTGATGTGGTGAAGGTGCTGGTGCTGGGATCCGAGTGAGGCGTGTTCCCCACTCGTATCCCCGTGGCGCCCGGGGCCGGTTTCGCTCTGGCTCCCCACCGGCGCAGCGACCAACTTCTGCCGGTGGATCTTGGCTCTCCCCGGGGGGCGACGACCCTTACGGGTAAAGGGAGCCCCCCGACACCCCGCCGCTCCTCGCCACGAGTCCCGCCCGCCAGCGGACACCGTGTGCGGTGATAGTGACACTTACCGTCGTGTCCGACAAGGGGGCTGTTCGGCCTATTGGGCGTAGCATTCGGTCGTGCCGCGCACACCGCTCGTCGATCCGTTCGCCCGCCGGGTACGCGATCTGCGCATCTCGGTCACCGATCGCTGCAATCTGCGCTGCACCTATTGCATGCCGGCCGAAGGTCTGCCGTGGGTCGACCGGGCCGACCTCCTGAGCTACGAGGAGCTGGCCCGGATCGCCACGATCTGTGTCGAGCGCTGGGACTTCGACGGGGTCCGCATCACCGGCGGTGAGCCCCTGGTGCGAGCCCGCGTCCCCGAGCTGGTCCGGCTGCTGTCCCCGCTCGGCGTCGACCTCTCGATGACCACCAACGGCGTCCGCCTGGCCGAGCTGGCCGAGCCGCTGGCCCGGGCCGGTCTCGGGCGGGTCAACGTCTCGCTCGACAGCCTCCAGCCCTCGGTCAACCACGCGATCACGCGGCGCGACGACCTCGAACGGACCCTCGCCGGCATCGACGCGGCGCTCGCGGCGGGCCTCTCGCCGGTGAAGCTCAACACCGTGGTCATGCGGGGCGTGAACGACGACGAGATCGTCGAGCTCGCCGCCTTCGGCCGCGACCGCGGGGTCGGGGTGCGGTTCATCGAGTTCATGCCCCTCGACGCGAGCGGGAAGTGGACCCTCGAGTCGGTGGTCCCGGCGTCGGAGATCCTCGAGCGCATCCACGCGGTCTTCCCGCTGCGCCCCCTGGAGCCGAGCGTGGCACCCGAGCCCGCGGCCCGGCACGAGTACGCCGACGGCATCGGTGACGTCGGGGTCATCGCGAGTGTCTCCGAGCCGTTCTGCGAGCAGTGCGACCGGGTGCGCATCACGGCCGACGGCAAGTTCCGGACCTGTCTCTTCGCCCTCGACGAGACCGATCTGCGCTCGGTCCTTCGCAACGGGGGCACCGACGACGATCTCGCCGACGCGATCGAGGCCGCAGTCGGCCACAAGTGGGCCGGACACCACATCGGCCGGGTCGACTTCATCCGGCCCTCCCGCTCCATGAGCCAGATCGGCGGCTGAACCCCGATCCGTGGCTGGGGTAGAACTGGGCCGCCGGCGGAGTCCGCCCGCACCGAGCGAGGAGGACGCATGGCCGACGTGACCTGGGGCGCGCTCCCGGCGGGGACGCTCGATCGGATCGTCGTGGTCCAGCCGCACTTCGACGACGCGGCGCTCGGCGCCGCCTACGTGCTGGCGGAGCACCCGGGCTCCACCGTGGTCACGGTGTGCGCGGGAAAGCCCGAGGCGTACCCCGACCCGCCGTCGGAGTGGGACGCGCTCGGCGGGTTCACGGCTGGTGACGACGTCGTCGCCATCCGCCGCGACGAGGACCTCGCCGCGTTGGCGGTCCTCGACGCGGAGCCGGTGTGGCTCGACTTCGTGGACCACCAGTACCTCACGCCCGAGACGATGGCCGCACCGCAGACCGTCGCCGACGCGCTCGAAGGCGCGCTGAACGAGCAGGAGCCGACCGCGGTGTTCGTGCCGATGGGCCTGGCCAACCCCGATCACGCCCTCACCCACGACGCCGCGATGATCCTGGCGGCGGAACGGGGCGACATCACCTGGTTCTGCTACGAGGACAGCGGCTACAAGCACATCCCCGGGATGCTGGCCTGGCGCATCTCGAAGCTGTTCCGCTCCGACCTCTGGCCCACCCCGGCGATCGTGCCCGCCACCCCCGACTCGACCCGCAAGCGCGCGGCCATCACGGCCTACGCGTCGCAGCTCGCGCCGCTCGACCAGGGCCACGCCCTCGAGGAGCGCTTGAGCGGCAACGTGCCCGAACAGCACTGGATCCTGCGGCCTCCGCCGCCCGGCTGGGAGCGGATGCGGGACCTCTGAAGGTCCCGGGACCGGCCACGGCGCCCTCTAGACTGCCCCGATGGCATCGGAGTTCACGCACCTCGACCCCCTCGGCCGGGCCCGCATGGTCGACGTCACGGCCAAGGAGTCGACCCACCGGCGTGCGGTCGCCCGCTGCCGGGTCTTCATGAGCCAGGAGACCGCCGGCAAGATCGCCTCGGGCGCCATCACGAAGGGTGACGTGCTGGCGGTGGCCCGGGTCGCCGGCATCCAGGCGTCGAAGCAGACCCCCAACCTGTTGCCGCTGTGCCACCCACTCCTCGTGGGCTCCGTCTACGTCAACTTCCGCATCGAGGACGACTACGTCGAGGTCGAGACGCAGGTCGACACGGTCGACCGCACCGGCGTCGAGATGGAAGCGCTCACTGCGTGCGCGATCGCCGCGCTCACCGTGTACGACATGTGCAAGTCGGTCGACCGCTCCATGACGATCGGCGAGCTCACGCTCTGGGAGAAGACGGGCGGCCGGTCCGGCGTGTACCGCCGTGCGCCCCGGGGCGACGAAGCCCCCTTCTGACCCGCTCGGTGCGGTCGAGACGCGGGCCGGTCGGGGTTGCGCCGATCGACGCCTCCGCGCGCAGCACGACCGGACGCGCGTGTGAACGCTGGCGCGCGATCGCCGGAGATCTGACGATCCGGCTTGACCTACCCCGCACGCACCGCGTTACCGTGCCCACCACACGCGGGGTCCACCCGTTCGCCGGCACGCGTCACTAGCGTGCTCCAGACCTGAAGGCGGTCGAAAGGCGTTGGCCATTCCGCTCATCCTCTTGCTCGTCGTGTTGTGGGCGGCCGCCGGCCTCTGGCTGATCCCGCCCATGCTCCGGGGCCGCGGACAGCGCCGGCCGGCCGACTCGGTCGGCGACTTCAGCTACCGCCTGGGAGTCATCGGCAAGACCGGTGGCCACGAACGCCACCGTCCGCTCGGCCGGTTGCCGCAGACCCCACGTCCGGCTCCGTCGGGCTACCGGCCGGTGGGCCGCCCGGGCGCTCCACTGCGCTACGCGCCGACCCCGTCGATGACCCCCGCACAGCGGCGTCGCCGCGACGTCCTGCTCGGGCTCATGGTGGTCGCGGTGGTCACGCTGGCCGCCGGCGTCGTCACCGGCGCCACGATCGTCTGGGGCTTGTTCCTGGTTTCGGCGGTGCTCCTGCTCACGTACATCCTTGCGCTCCTCCGCATGCAGCAGGCGAAGCTCGAGCGCGACACGAAGGTCCGCTACCTGCCCGGTCGCGCGCCCGTGCCGCAGTTCGCCTACCGCCAGCAGGCACCGGCCCTCAGCTACCGGCGCAGCGCGTCCTCGTAGCTCCCGCGCGCCGACGGAGCTCCCGAAGCCCTTTGGTAGGGTGCTCCGTTTCACGGGGGTGTAGCTCAGCCCGGTAGAGCGCTACGTTCGCAACGTAGAAGTCGTGGGTTCAAGTCCCATCACCTCCAC